>JBIIRA010000070.1:0-3787 GCA_044341795.1 Candidatus Limnocylindrus sp. | reverse complement strand
CTACGAGATCATCTACGAGCTCGCCGACGATATGAAGGCTGCGCTCGAGGGGATGCTCGACCCTGAGAAGTCAGAGGTTGTTGAGGGGCGTGCCGAGGTTAAGCAGCTCTTCCCTGGAAAGGGCTTTGTCATCGCCGGCTCCATCATTCGAGAAGGCCGCGTCACCCGTGGCGCGAAGGTCCGCGTCATGCGCGGCGGGAACCTTGTTGCCACTGACGTGATTGAATCGCTGCGCCGCTTCCGTGATGACGTCCGTGAAGTGAAAGAGGGTCAGGAGTGCGGTATCGGCCTCGGTGCATCGGTCACCGTGCTCGAGGGTGACATCTTGGAGATCATCGGCGAGAAGTCAACGAGGCGGACCCTCTAGACATGTCTGAGCGGATGCCCCGTGTCGATGAGCTTCTTCGCGAAGAGATCAGTGCCCATATCGGACGATCTCTCAGCGATCCACGGCTCGGCTTTGTGACCGTTACCTCCGTCTCTACGTCGCCGGACCTGCGACACGCCAAGGTGTTTGTCAGCACCATCGGCACCGAAGAGCAGCGCGTTGCTTCACTTGCAGCGCTCAAGAGCGCCGCCTCACACCTTCGCACCGTGATCGGCAAAGGGCTGCGCATTCGGCGCGTCCCCGATTTGCACTTTGAACTTGATGAGGCGGGCGATCGTGGTGCACGCATTCAGCAGCTGCTCGGAAGCATCGCTGACGGCGGGCTCCCGCCCGAAACACTCTCGCCACTGCCAGCCCCAACACGCACGGGCGTTGAAGAGAAGAGCCGAAGGAGCAAGGGATGAGCGAGCAGGGGACCGTTCACGGAGCTGAATACCTGCAGCGTGCTGATGCACTCCGACTGGCAGCACGCGCTGCTGTTCCTGTAAACGTGTTGGAGGCGCTTCGTTCTGCAAAGCGGCTGTGGGTCGTGCCGCATGAGCGACCAGATGCCGATGCACTCGGTGCGGCACTTGGTCTTAAGGCGATTCTCGGACAGTTTGGCGCTGAGGTAGCCGTAGTTAGCTCCGACGCTCCGCCAGCCGTGTACGACGTAATCCCAACCATCGCTGAGGTTGCTCTTGAGGCGCCCACCTGGCAGCCGGATGCGATCGTGCTCGTCGATTGCGCCGATCCGAAGCGGGCCGGCCGCATCGGCGAACTGATCATTGCCCTCCCAGCCTCTACGCCACGCATCCTGATTGATCACCATGTTTCCAACGAGACAACCTGGCCGCTCGCTTGGGTTGATGCGCGCGCCGCAGCTACCTGTGAATTGGTCAGCCTCATCGCCCTAGCGCTCGGAGCAGACCTCTCCGTTGATGGGGGGAGGCTCGCGACGACCCTTGCAGCGGGCGTGATCATGGACACCGCGACCTTCCAGCATGGCAACACCACACCCCGAACCCTTGAGGTGGGCGGGCTTCTTCTTGCAGCCGGCGCGCCGATCAGCGAAATCTCCCGAAAGATCTACCGCTCTAAGCCTCTTGCGCAGGTCCAGCTCCACGCGCGTGTCCTGGCGAGCCTGTCCACTGCGGATGCTGGGCGCACAGTATTCGCCACGATGATGTTGGCGGACCTCACCGAGAGCGGAGCGAATCTCGAAATGAGTGAGGGGATCGTGGATGCACTGGCACACGTCGCAGAGGCGGACGTTGCGATCTTTTTCAAAGAGGATGGCCCAACAACTTCACGCATCTCTGTGCGCACAAAGGGCGAAGGACCTGATGCCACCGCGATTGCTGGTACCTTCGGCGGCGGTGGGCATGCTCGCGCTGCTGGCGCCACGATTGAACGCCCTGTGATCGAAGCCGTCGCCCTGGTGCTTGCGCGCGTGACGGAGCTTCGCGCACACAACGTAGCGGGCTGAGCGAATGGCGCGGCGACGGCCGAGCACGCCAGGCATCGATGGGGTCCTTCTCGTCGATAAGCCAAACGGTCCAACCAGCCACGACATCGTGGCCAAAATCCGCCGGATGACTGGCCAACCACGCATCGGTCACGGCGGAACCCTCGACCCATTCGCCACAGGCCTTTTAGTGCTTGTCCTGGGCCGCGCGACGCGCCTAGCGAGCATGCATCTAGGCGGCGAGAAGCGCTACGAGGCGACCTTCTCGTTTGGTGGCGCAACCACAACAGATGATCTCGATGGCGAGCGCATTGGGGCCCCTGGAGCACCACCCTCGCAGGCGGCAATCGATGCGCTGCTGCCACGCTATCGGGGCGCATTAGAGCAGGTACCACCATCGCACTCTGCAAAGCGCACAGACGGCGTACGCGCCTACGAACGTGCGCGTGCAGGGGAGGTAGTGGAGCTTGCACCGCGTCCGATTGAGATCAATCGGTTCGACCTGCTCAGCTGGGACGATTCTCATACCGAGGAGCCACTCATGCATGCACGGCTTGATGTGAGTTCCGGCACCTACATTCGCGCGATCGCACGGGACCTTGGCCGCGATGCAGGGAGTGGGGCACACCTTGTTGCGCTTCGCCGTGTTGGCTCTGGTGTCTTTGCAGTGGGGGAAGCGCACACCATGGAGCAGATCGCCGCCGCTGCGCTGGCGGGTGAGTTGCGCAATCTGTTGCTGCCGCTCGACGCTGGGCTCGATCACATCGTCGCAACGGAGGTTGGAGAGAAGGGTGCGGCACTGCTACGCGATGGCATTGCACTCCCCGTCGGCATGCTGGACAGCGCCGGCCAGGAGACGGCAGAGGGGAGCCCCCTACGACTGCATGTGCATGGCGCGATCGCTGCGTTCGGTCGTCGCACGGCTTTTGGCGCGCAACCTGAGCGCGTCTTCATCGAATCAAACGCGCTGGTAGGGCAACGACTGTGAAGCGGGTGGTCGGCTGGGACGAGTTGGCGCTGGAGACTGCGTCAGTAGAAGGTGCATCTGGATCGGTCCTCACACTTGGGGTGTTTGATGGGCTGCATCGAGGGCATATGCGCCTGCTCGCCGCAGCTGAGCGGCTTGCTCGGTCGGCAGGACTCTACCGCGTGCATATTGGCTTCACGCCACACCCCGACCTGCTGATGCGAGGCGCAACGCCTCTCCAACTCCTTGACGCAGGCGAACTCGAGCTCCGCATGGCCGCGGCGGGCGTCGACCTTTGGTGCGACCTGCCTTTTACGGCAGAGACGCGCGACACGCCGTGGGAGCGCTTCATTGAACATCTCGTCTCGGTGACGAAGGCGAAGAGCATCGTCCTCTCCCCAGAATCGGCATTCGGCAAGGGCCGGCAAGGGACGCTGCTAAGCGTTCGAGGTTGGGGTGCAGCCCACGGTCTGCAGGTGCACCCAGTGGCCGAGGCGACCGCTGGCGGGACCCCCATTCGCAGCACCCGCATCCGGGAGGCCATTGTGGGCGGGGACCTGACAGGGGCGGCGCGCCTCCTTGCTCGACCCTACGCCCTCGTGGGCAGGCTCCAGGGTGACGAGGTGCGCCTGCAGCCCAGTGAGGCGGCCGTGCCCCCGCCAGGGGAGTACCGGGCTCGTGTTGGGGCGGCTGGACGGCCTGAAGGTCGTCTCCCTCTTATTGGGCGGCTCACCACCGTGCGCGTCAATGCGGATGGGCTCACGATCACGCTTCTCCGACCAGAGGCAGCCGATCGACGCTTTGAGGGGGGTCCAGTGCGGGTCGCCCTGCTTGGGGGGAGCCTCCAGGCGTAGATTTGCTACCCTATGCACATCCAAGATGTGATGAAGAGATGAGGGGTGCCCTTGGAGCACCTCCGATGTAAGGAGAACCACCACTTGCCACTAGACCAAGAAACCACCGCACGCATCGTTGCCGACAACGG
>JBIIRA010000069.1:0-3790 GCA_044341795.1 Candidatus Limnocylindrus sp. | reverse complement strand
ACAACGTATTGGCCGCGAACTACCCGTTCGCCACGATCGAGCCAAACGTTGGGGTGGTGAACCTGCCCGATCCACGCCTGACCAAGCTCGCCGAGATCTTCGGCTCCGAGAAGATCCTGCCCGCCCCAGTCTCATTCGTGGACATTGCCGGCATCGTGCGTGGCGCATCGACGGGGGAGGGGCTCGGCAACAAGTTCCTCTCGCACATCCGTGAGGCCGACGCCATTGCCCAGGTGGTGCGCGCCTTCGCCGACGAAGACATCATCCACGTCGATGGCAAGGTCGACGCCAAGAGCGACATCGGCACCATCAACACCGAGCTGATCTTCGCCGACCTCGAAACCCTCGAGAAGTCACGCTCCCGCTACGAGAAGGAGGTGAAGGGGAAGAAGCTCGACGCCGAGGTGCTCGACGTGGTCGACGCCGCTATTGCCGCCCTCAATCGTGGTGAGCCGCTCTCGGCGACCAAGATCGACCTGACGCTCCTGAAGGAGCTTGGCCTCCTCACCGCCAAGCCGATCATCTATGTGTTCAATGTGGATGAGGCGATTCTTGTGAGCGCTGCGCGCCGCGCCGAACTCGCCGCGCTCGTCGCGCCGGCCGAGGCAGTCTTCCTCGACGCCAAGGTGGAATCCGAACTCGTGGACCTCACCCCCGCCGAGGCGGCAGAGCTACTCGCCTCAATGGGCCAGACCGAGTCGGGCCTCGACCAGTTGGCGCGCATCGGCTTCAAGAACCTCGGCCTACAGACATACCTGACCGCTGGTCCAAAGGAGGCACGCGCCTGGACGATTCGCCAGGGCTGGACCGCTCCGCAAGCTGCGGGCGTCATTCACACCGACTTCCAGCGCGGCTTCATTAAGGCCGAAATCGTCTCGTTCGACGACCTCGTTGCCAACGGAAACATGAACGCCGCCAAGGCCGCCGGCAAGGTGCGCATGGAGGGTAAGGAGTACGTCATGCGCGATGGCGACGTCGTGGAGTTCCGATTCAACGTTTGATCAAAGCATAGAGAAAGGTGGCCACCGTGAAGTTCAACGTGCGAAACGTTCTTCCAGCCAACACCACAGCCTTCAACGGCTTCCCTGTGATTCGCTGGTTGACGGTGCCGTTCCTCGTCGTAGCGATCGTTCGAAGTTGCGTCCACCTCTTCTCTGCCGACGGCGGCGCGCAGAGCATCGCCGGCATCGACATCGCCGTTGAAGGGGGGAACAACATCGTTGCCCTCTTTCACCAGTGGGGTGCAATCCAGCTGATCCTCGCCGTGGTGCTTGCCGTGTTGTTCACCCGGTATCCAGGCCTCACGTCACTCGTTCTACTTGCCCTCGTTGCCGACCCGGTCTTGCGTGACGTTGCAGGCCAGATCATGCCCGTGACATCAACAACGACACCGCCTGGGGCTGCGCTCAACGCGCCAGTCTTCTTTGCCGTGCTAGCGCTCTTCGTGACCTCGCTCTTTGAACGTCACTCAGCGCGCTGAACGCCTGCGCTGGTAGCGCCTATCGGCAGGTGATGCCGTTCGCTTGGGCGAAGGTGTAGGTCTTATCTAGTGGATTGATCGGCGTTGGCAGACTCGTAGGCACTCGCGCACCACCAGCCTTGGCCGGTGCACTTACTGCAAGTGCGGCCTTCGCCCAATCAATGTTGTTTGGTGTGTTGGTCGCCATTTCAGGGACGGTGACAAACTCAAAGCCACGAGCGTCGTAGTCCGCAATGACCGCGGCAAGGAGCTTCACCGTTTGTGCGGTGTACGGGTTCACGTGGCCAAGCACGTTCACTTGGGTTCCACCAGATGTCTTGCTCCACCACGAGGTGCCAGCGTTGTACGTTCGTGTCGCATTGAAGAAGCTTCCCCAGGTCTTGCTGTACGGCTTTCCCTTCTTGCAGACTGGTGCGGTGTCGGCAAACGTGTTCGTCCACATCGTGAGGGTGAGGCCTAACGATTTTGCAACGCGCAAGACATTCGCATTCCATGCGCCGCCTGGTGGGCGCCAGTAGGGGACCACTGGGATGTTGAGAGAGCGTGCAAGGTTGATGAACCCCTGGAGCTCCGCTCTCACTCCAGCAGCACCCTTGACCGCATAGCGAGCCGTCAGACTTGGGTGATTGACGGTGTGATTCGCAATCGGGATGCCGGCGTCACCGATGGCCTTCCAGAGATTTGGGAAGCGGCGAAGGGATTTACCGGTTGGGAAGAAGGTGATCGGCGTCTGGGTGGACACAGCCACGGCAACGGCCTGGCGAATGTGTCGTTCGTTGTCACCGTCGTCAAAGGTCAGTGCGACCTCCTTAACGGTGCTGCCGGTAGCGCTCGCAGGGGCGATGAGCGCGGCGACCAGCGCGGCCACCATAAAGAGCGGTCGAAGAGTGCGTAGGCGGGACTTCATCGTCGGAGCCTACCACTGGGGGATACACTGCCGCACATGCCTGCGACCCCGATCCGCTACCTGACCGAAGCCGACGTGCTCGCGCTGCTCCCTTCTATAGAGGTGCAGATTGGCCTCGTTGAAGGGGCCTTGCGCGCCGTGGCGACCGGCACCGCACACCAGCCACCGAAGATGCCGCTCAACCTGGGCACCGGTGCCCCGTTTGCCCATGCGATGCCCGCCGCCATCGACCTTGCCGCTGGCCGCGTGGCTGGGGCGAAGTGGATCAGCGGGGGAGGCGCCGCAGGGATCGGCGGGGTGGTGCTCGTGGAGCGCCCGAAGGCGGGAGGGCTCCGCGGCATCGTTGCCGCAGGCGAGCTAACCGCCGCACGAACCGCCGCCGTCTCGGGGGCTGGCCTGCGCATTGCCCCACCAAGCACGGCCGCCTCAGCAGAGGGTGCCCCATATAAGGGGGCAATCATTGGCGGCGGGTTGCAGGCAGCCACGCACCGCGCCGTGCTCGCTTCGCTCCACCCAGCGATCACCGTTGCCTTCTATTCGCGCCGCGCGGCTGCCGAGCTGCCGCTACGCCCTGGTGATCGAGTCGCCGAATCGGTGAACGATGCGATTCGCGGTGCCGACATCATCGTCACGGCGGCGGCGTTCGATACCCCACCACGACCGATCGATGTGAAGCTCATTGAACCAGGTGCCACCCTGCTCGTGATCGATTACGCGGCAACCATCAGCGCCGGAGTCATCGCTGCACTCAGCGATCGCGGTCCTATTCGTGTCATCACCGATAGCACCGCGCAATACGACGACACACGGCGCACTCCAAAGCTGAGCGGCTGGCCCGCCGCCAATGCGCAGATTGGTGACACGCGCATCGATAGTGCTGGTCGCCTCACAACGCTGGTGAATCACCTCGGCATCTCGGCCTGTGATTTGGCGTACGCCGAACTGCTTCTCGATCTTGCCGAGAAGCAGAACGTTGGAACGCTGCTCGCGCGATGAGTCGACCTGTGCCGCACCTGCGCATCGATGGCCCTCCCGCCGCATCGGGCGCCGCTATAGAGGTGCTCGACTACCACACGGCAGGAGAGCCCTTCCGCATCATCGTGCGCGGCTACCCAGAGCTTGCAGGCTCCACCATTCTTGAGCGACGTCGCTCTGCGCTTGCGCAGCACGATCACTTGCGCAAGATGCTGATGTGGGAGCCACGCGGTCATGCTGACATGTACGGCGGCATTCTTGTGCCACCTGATCACGATGAGGCGCAGGTCGGCGTGCTCTTCATGCACAACGAGGGCTACTCCACCATGTGCGGCCACGGCACCATTGCACTCGCCACCGCACTCGTGGAGAGCGGCGCAATCGCGCCGACAGGAACCGCAACACCGATTGGTATTGATGCACCGTGC
>JBIIRA010000068.1:0-4014 GCA_044341795.1 Candidatus Limnocylindrus sp. | reverse complement strand
CAGCATCTGGTGCTCCAGGCTGATCAGGTCAGGCTTCGAATCAACAGGGTTGAACATTGAGAGGAGCGTGCCACGCCACCCCCGACATGGCAAACGGGGGGCACCCCCCTTCTCCGCAAGGCGGTATGGTTCCCGTTATGAGCCAACCGACTGAGACTCCACGACGCTCAGCCTTCGCGGCGGCTGTCTTTTCGCTCGTGGTGCCAGGGTTCGGGCACCTCTACGAGCGGCGCTGGCGAGCGGCTCTCCTCTTCCTCGCACCGCCCATCCTCCTCCTGGCACTGGTGGGTGGCATCGTGGCAGCGGACGGACTGCCAGGCCTCGTCGGACTCCTCATCACCCCCTTCGGGCTCAGCGCCGCTGGCATCCTCAACATTCTGCTGGCGGTGTGGCGCGGAGTCGCAGCCGCTGACGCCTGGCGCGGAGCCGTGCAGCGTGAGAGCGGACTTCGCGCCGTCGGCACCTCGTTCGCCGGCCTCACCATCTCGCTTCTTGCCGCGCTCTCGCTGCATCTGATCGTTGGCAGCTATGTCAGCACCGCATCGGAGCTCGTCGGCGGCATCTTCTCCTCGGGCACCACGACGCCTGGGGCAACCCCTGCGCCGCGCTGGGATGGGAAGGAGCGCCTCAATGTGCTCCTCGTTGGCATTGATCAACGTGGCGAGAGCACCTCCTTCAACACTGACACCCTGATTGTTGCCAGCGTTGACCCAGTAAATGGCACCGTCACAATGTTCAGTATCCCGCGCGACACGGTTGATTTTCCAGTACCCGCCAGCGCCCAGCGGCTGTACGGGGCAACGTACGGCAACAAGATCAACTCCTACTACGCATCCGCGAGTCGGCGTGCGGACATCTTTCCAGACGGCCCAATGCCCGCACTCCGTGAGATGCTGGGCAACTTCTACGGCATGAAGATTGACTACTCGCTCATGGTGAATTTCACCGGCTTCCAAGAGATCGTCGACGCCCTTGATGGCGTGCGCATTACTGCACGGAACCCGGTGACAGATGACTCGTATCCCCTTGGTGGCGGGAGGTACGCGCGAATCCACATTCTCGCTGGTGTGCACGCTATGGATGGTGCCGAGGCGCTGATCTTTGCCCGATCACGACACGGCAGCTCCGACTTTGATCGCGCCGCCCGGCAACAGCAGGTGATCACCGCGATCCGGGCCCAGAGCGATATGGCGGCGATCACGAGAAGCCTCCCCTCGTTGACCACGGCGCTCAAGGACTCGCTCAAGAGCGACTTCCCCCAGCAAGATCTGCCACTGCTGCTCGATCTCATCGCCCAGATTGACGCTGGCAGCATTCGCAGCATCGTCTTCACGCCGCCGATCTACCAAACTGTCGGGTCCGATAGTCGCGGCTACATCATCACCCCAAATGTGGCAAAGATTCGCGCTGCAGTCCTGCAGGCGTTCTCTGCTCAACCAACGAAAGAGGAGCGCGAAGCCGATGCAATTGCGCGGGAAGCGGCGCGCATCTGGGTGCTCAACGGCACGGGGAGGAAGGGCGAGGCGGGAGTGCTCGCGACGGCGCTCAGCCGTGCCGGCCTTGACGCATCAGCGCCAACAGCGATCACACCGCCCGAGATCGGGCTACTCAAGACCCGATTTATCATCTTTAACGGAGCGGAACAGCGGATGCCGGTCTCTCTCGCGCTGCTTGAGCGACTTCTCGGTATGAAGGCAACGCTGATCGACGATCCGACCGTAACGGTCGATGTGGAGATTATTACTGGCGCGGACGTGCCAACTGTCACCCCGTAGGGGCGCCGCCTGTTTAGTAGATCGGCGTGAGCCAATGCTTGTAGGCGGGCACCTTGCCGCGCACAGCATCGAAGTAGCGGCTTTGAATTCGCTTCGTTAGCTCGCCAATCTTTCCCGTGCCGACGGAGCGGTGATCGACTTCAATGACTGGCGACACCTGCGCACCAGTCCCAACCAGGAAGATCTCGTCGGCGATGTAGAGCTCACTCCGGTCGATCTGGCGCTCCACGACTGGGATGCCGAACTCTGCGGCGATCTCAATGATGCCAGCGCGGGTGATCCCTTCAAGGATGTCGTCGTTCACCCCAGGGGTAACGAGCTTCCCACCACGAACCATGAAGAGGTTCTCGGCCGAGCCCTCTGAAACCTTCCCCGCCTCGGTGAGCACGATCGCCTCGTCGAAGCCGTTCAGCCCCGCCTCGCTCTTCGAGAAGGCGCTGTTCACGTAGTTGCCCGCCACCTTCGCTCGCGCTGGAATTGCTAGGTCAGAAGTACGGCGTGTGGCCACGGTTGCGCAGCGAATCCCCGTTGCGGTGTCGATGTAATCGCCAAACGGAACCGAGATGACGTACAGGTCGCTCTCGAGACCGTGCAGCTTCACCCCGATCGCCTTGGTGCTCTTGTAGACGCTTGGCCGAACGTACACATCCTCTTTGAAGGCATTCCGCTTCAGAAGCTCAACCACGATCCCTTTGACCGCCTGCACATCTGGGAGTGGGTCCATGAGCATGATCTTGCACGAGGAGCGCAACCGCTCCAAGTGCTCGGTGACCTTCAACGCGTAGAGCTGCCCCTCGTCGGCGTTCCAGTAGGCGCGAATCCCTTCGAAGGTTGCCGTGCCGTACAGGAACGCGTGCGTCATAACGCTCACCTTCGCATCGGCCAGCGGCCGGAAGTCACCCTCCAAATAGGCGGTGATCCCGTCGTACTCGTGGCCGGTGCTCTTCGCCATGGTGCGCGCCTCTACCGGAGCCTAGCCCTGGTGCTGCGGTGCGTATGGCAAGAGCGCCATCTGGCGCGCGCGCTTCAACGCTGCCGTGACTTCACGCTGATGCTGTGCGCAGGTGCCCGTCTTGCGACGTGGCTCAATCTTGGCGCGGTCCGAGAGATAGCGACGGAGACGATTGATCTCCTTGTAGTCGATGTATCCCTGCTTGTCGCTGCAGAACGAGCAGACGCGGCGCCGTCGCCCTGCGCCGAACTTGTCATCACGCTTCTTGAATCGCTTTGGTGCCTCAGGCATAGTGTGCTCCTCTCAATTCGATGTGGTTGGGATTAGAACGGAAGGTCGTCAAGATCGCTTGGCGCCGACTGGGAGCTCTCTTCTGGAGCACCCTGGCTCGGTGCCGTCGATCGAGGCGCCCGTGGCGCATTCGGATCAGCGTCTGGATTTCGATCAACGATGACGACTTCGCTTGCGAGGATGTCGAGCGCAACGCGCTTCTCCCCCTCTTTGGAGTCGTACAGGTCAACCTGCAGACGGCCCTCGGCGTAGACCTTGCGCCCCTTGCGGAGCCACTCAGCCAACTTCACCGATCGCTCACCAAACATGATGACGCGATACCAGGTGGTCTTGTCTTCCCAGTCACCACCGGCTGCCTTGCGGCGCTCGTTGGTGGCAACGCGCATCTCAAGGCGCGGCTTCCCATCGGCGGTGTACTTCAGCTCTGGGTCGGCACCAAGGTTTCCGATGATGCTGATCTTCGCGAACGACATCGACTACTCCCCGTCGACTGCAGCGGCGGCTGCAGCGGCGGCGATTTCGCCTTCGGTGTCATCGGCGTCGAGTTCAAGTCGCGCCGGCGTCCCACCATCAAGGTTGAAGTCACGGAGTGCGGCGGCGCCCTTGCGCTCGTCGCGGATCACCAGGTGACGAAGCACCTCTTCGGTGATCAGGAGCACGCGCTCAATCTCGGCGATGGCCGATGCGGCAACCTCGAACACGTAGATCTGATAGACGCCGTCCTTGGCGTGATCGATCTCGTACGCCATGCGGCGGCGCCCCCAGGCGACGTCCTTCAGGATTGTTCCGCCCTGCTCGGTAATGGAGCGGGTGGTGCGCTCGAAGATCGCCTTCGTGCGCTCTTCCGTCACATCGGGACGGAGAATCAACATGAGCTCATAGCGGCGCATTGGCCACTCCTTCCTATGGATTCGCCCCGGTGCGCCCTACGCAACTTGCGTAGTGGGCCGGAGCCGAAAGGCAGCCGTGAGTGTAGCAGGGGGTGCGGGGGGCTTC
>JBIIRA010000067.1:0-4037 GCA_044341795.1 Candidatus Limnocylindrus sp. | reverse complement strand
TGGTGAGGTTCGAAAGATTGAACTACCCGCAGCAGAGCCCATCCCACTGGATGATCTCCCCTCCCACCTCTGGCCGAGCGCCCTGGAGGACGGCGGAGGAGGCGTATAGCGCGCAACCCCCTCCGCATCGGGGAAGGCGGGCCTACCGATCCTGAAGAAGAAGTCAAAGTCCCACTGGGGGTGATCGACTAACTGTGCCAAACAGTCGGCACGGTGATCAGGCAAGATTGCGGGCATGAACGATCTTCTCGTAGCACTCGCCGTACTCTTCACTGGCATCGCCGCGGTTGCAGCTGTCGCCGCAGCGCTGCGCGCTGGGCGCCCAACCCCACCCGACCAGAGCACCGCGATGCAGGCGGCACAGCTTGCGGCCATGGTGCAAGGGCTTGTGGAGCAATCCAACCGCGATCGAGAGATCGTGCAGCAGGCGCTAGCGGCTGGCGCAAAGGGCACTACCGAGCAGCTCCAACAGGTTGGGGAGCGCCTTGGAATCATTGATCGCGCCCAGCAGCAGATTGAAGAGTTGAAGGGCCAGGTTGTCGACCTCGTCGGCATTCTCGGAAGCAATCAGGCGCGCGGCGCATTTGGCGAAGTGCGCCTCGAGCAGATCGTGGAAGACGTTCTCCCCGCAGAGCTCTACGAATTCCAGGCGACACTCTCCAATCGTGCGCGTGTCGACTGCCTCATTCGCTTTAGCGAGCGCGGCGGCGATCTTGCCGTTGACTCGAAGTTTCCCCTCGAGTCGTATCGCAGCATGCTGGCCGCTGGTGACGACGCCACGCGCATCGTGGCCGAGCGCCAGTTCAAGGTCGACGTCAAGAAGCACATCGACGACATCTCGGCGAAGTACCTCATCAAAGGAGAGACTCGCGATCTCGCCCTCATGTTCATCCCAGCGGAGTCAATCTACGGCGAGCTACTGCAGCACTTCGCCGACATCGTGGAGCACGCGAGCAAGAAGCGGGTCTACCTCGCTAGCCCGAACACCATCCACGGCTGGCTGACCAATCTCCGATCGGTCTACATCGACACGAAGATCGCCGCGCAGGCCTCACTCATTCAGCGCGAGGTGCGCCTCATTCTTGACGACGTTGGGCGTCTCGGCGATCGGGTAGAGAGCCTTGAGACGCACTTCGGACAGGCGAATAAAGACATTGAGCAGATCAAGATCTCCTCAAAGAAGGTGCTCGACCGAGGCGAACGAATCGAGCGGGTGGAACTCAGTGCTGGCGATGATCCAGCAGGATCAGCCCTAACTGGTTGAGTTATCTCGGAGAATGGGCTACCGTTTTTACCAGGGTTGAAGTTCAGCCCAAACGTTAGGGAGGAAACATGGATTCGAAGAACCTGTACATCGTGGCTGCGGTTGCCAGCCTTGCGCTTTCGCTTGCGCACTACTTCGGCGCTGGCTTTGCCCAGAGCACGGAGACCGCTATCTACATCGGCCTGTGGGTCCCAGCGATCCTTTCGCTCGGCAACCTGCTCGCAAAGAAGAGCAAGTGAACGACCCGATCGTCTTCGTACTTGGGTTCCTTGTAAGCCTCCCAGTTCTCTGGGCGGTGTACTTGGATCTTCGCAGCTAACGCTGACGATCAGATAAGGGCGCCTCGTTGCGGCTCACACCGCGACGGGGCGTTTTTATTTACCGATGTTCTCCGGGCCGAACGAGTTTGGCAGGAGCAGATCAAACGGGTAGCGATTGATGCGTAGGATCTCAAGCCGATCGTCGAGGTTCACCGCAACGATGGGGATTGATAGCGACGCTGCGAACTCGCGAATGCGCTGACGGCAGATGCCACACGGGGCGGGCGCCTCTGCTGGCGATTGCACCGCAAATGCCAGCGCAACAGCCCGGGCATCGGTCGCAAGGCGCATGGCATTCATCGTGTGCTGTTCTGCGTGCACGGTCAGGGTGTAGTCAACACCCTCCATGTTCGCCCCAACGTGGATCCCACCGCTCTCGTCGGCCGCGGCAGCGCCAACCGTGTAGCCGGAATACGGCGCGTAAGCGCGCGGACGAATGGCACGCGCCGCCGCAACAAGCTTCGCTTCGATTGGCGTGAGATCTGCTTCGGTGATTCTCATCGTGGACTCCACCCCTCAACTTGGCCAATCAGTCGGCGAATGTGCAGTGCATGCAGCGGCGCAAACGGGAGTGACCAGGCGCGCTTCAGCCACGCCTCTGAACCGAGTGAACAGGCGTCGGCTCCCGCCCAGCCGTACTCGCGCACGTCGTTGAAGGTGCGCACACCGCCGCCCGCAATGATCGGAAGCTTGATCCCCGCCTCGCGCAGCTCGCTCACTACGCGCAGTCCAATCGGCTTGATCGCCCGGCCTGAGAGCCCGCCGTAGCGGTTCTTCAGCAGCGGAGCGCCGGTTGTAGGGTCAAGGCGGAGGCCCTTTACGGTGTTGATCGCCGAGATCGCTGCGACCCCCGTCGCCTCGGCGAGTCGCGCATGTTCTAGGTAGTCGAAGTCGGGGGAGAGCTTCAGGATCACGGGGAAGCGTGAGGCGGGCACCGCGCGTCGAAGCACCTCTTCGATGATCGCACTGAAGTCAAAGTTCACGTTGTGGCACGACACATTGAACTCCACGGCGGCGAGCTCACCCGGCTTCGCGCGGCGATTCACCGTCTCAACGAGCGAAGAGAACTCATCCGCACTAAAGCCGCCAAGCGAGAGGATGCGGTTCTGCTCGCTTGTGCGCGGGAAGTACTCATCAAAGTAGCGCTCAATCCCAATGTTCGACCAGCCGAACGCATTCAGCCAACCGCCGTCGGCCTCCTGTAGTGCACCGCGATAAAGGCGGAAGAACTCCGGTAGCTCCGTAACGCCCCACGACTCGCGCAGCGTGAAGTGCCCTTCGCGCGGCTGTTCCGTGACGGTGCGTACCGTGACGGCGCCGAAGCGGCGCAGGTCGACGAAGTTAGCGAGTGGTGAGAGACCAGTGATTGCGAAGCGACCTTTTGGCGCGCCGTATCCAAGCAGACTGGAACTGGTGACTAAACGATTCCGCAGCTGGATCCCGTTCAGGTCAATCATGCGCCAAGGGTAGCGCGCAGCGTGAGTACCACCAGCACCGACACCACCATGCCCAACAGCAGGTTGCCTCGCCAGCGCCCCACGGCGGCGCCAGCGAACACCGCGACCGCCTCGGTGCCAACGGTGAACGCACCACCCTGTACAAACACCGATGCCGCAGCGATTGCACCCAACACTGCTGGGCCGATCAGCCGCAGGTACTCAAGAACGGCGGGCGGCAAGCGATCAATACCAGGCACCAACATCGGCAGTGCGCGCGCCGCATAGGTGCCAAGCCCGCCAAGGAATGCGAGCGGCACCAGGTCAGTGCTTAAGAGATCGTTGTTCACACGCGCCTCCGAAAGAGTGCGAGCCCGGCAAGTGGCCCAAGAAGACCGCCGATCATGATCGCCGCACTTGGATCAATGACGAGTGCCGCAGCGACGGCGCTGCCGCAACCAACGAGCAGCGCAATGAGTGCCGCGCGATCTTTAACAAGCCCGATCGCAAGACCAGCCATGGCAGCCGGGAAGACCACATCGAGACCGATAGTTGCCGGGTCAGGGAGTGCTGCACCGGCGAGCCATCCGGCGATCGTTGAGAGATTCCATGGGATGAATATCGTGAACCCCGCATACCAGGCACCTCGCACATCAATGCGCCCGAGGCGTGCAATGTGTGCCGTGGTGAGGGCAAACGCCTCATCGGTGAGCAGATAGGCGAGCCCCGCTCGTAGTTTCAGTGAGAGCTTTGTGGTGTACGGCGCAACCGACGCAGAGTAGAGGAGGTGCCGTGCATTGAGCAGCCAGACGAGCAGCACGATTGACGGCCACGGCGTGCCAACCACGATCAGGCCGACAGCGGCAAACTGCGCCGCGCCAGCGAAGAGTATCGAGCTGAAGGCAATCGCCTCAATAAGTGAGAGCCCACCCTGGCGCGCGGTAAAGCCGAAGATGCCGCCAACAATGATGGCAATGACCCAGATGCCAAGTGAGTCGACAACGAGGCGTCGTCGCG
>JBIIRA010000023.1:0-14213 GCA_044341795.1 Candidatus Limnocylindrus sp. | reverse complement strand
GTGGCGACATTGAGCCAGTCACGGCTCGGCCCGTGTTTCCCGCGTGCCGTCACCACCTCGATGATGTCGCCTGACTTCAGCCGATACTCGAGCGGCACTAGTCGGTTGTTTACCTTCGCGCCGATGCAGCGATGGCCGATGTCGGTGTGCACGAGATAGGCGAAGTCGAGCGGCGTAGCACCAGCGGGAAGCTCCTTCACATCGCCCTTCGGCGTAAAGACGTAGACCTGATCCTGGAAAACATCCAGTCGAACGCCTTCAAGGAACTCGGAGGCATCGGTGACGTCACGCTGCCACTCCAGCAGCTGGCGCAACCATGCGAGCTTCGCGTCGTATGCGGCATCTGCTTGCGTACCGTCCTTATAGCGCCAGTGTGCCGCGATGCCGACCTCGGCGACCTCGTGCATCGACCGAGTGCGGATCTGCACCTCGAGTGGACGCCCATCGAGTGCAACCACTGCCGTGTGCAGGCTCTGGTAGAGATTGTTCTTCGGTACGGCGATGTAGTCGTCGAATTGATTTGGGATCGGTCGCCAGACGCTGTGCACCGCGCCGAGTGCGGCGTAGCAGTCGCGCAGGTTCTCCACGATCACACGAATAGCGTAGACGTCGTAAATCTCCGAGAAGTCGCTCGATCGCCGCGCCATCTTCTTGTGGATGGAGTAGAGGTGCTTCGCTCGGCCGGAGAACTCCGCATCAATGCCCGCACGCTCAAGTTCTGGCTTAAGTACGGCGATTGCGCGTTGCACGTAGTCGGCGCGCATGTCGCGTCGCAGGTCGACCATGCTGGCCAGCTCGTGATACCGCTCTGGCTCCAGCGCCTTGAATGCGAGATCTTCGAGCTCCCACTTCATCTGCCAGATGCCGAGGCGCTCTGCGAGTGGGGCGTAGATCTCAAGCGTCTGTCGCGCGATGCGGCGCTGTTTCTCTGCTGGAAGGGCCGCCAGCGTGCGCATGTTGTGCAGCCGATCGCCGAGCTTAATCAGCACCACGCGAATGTCTTGCGCCATCGCGAGGAACATCTTGCGAATGTTCTCGGCGTGCTGCTCTTCGGCGCTCATCGCCGAGAACTTGCTCAGCTTGGTGACGCCATCAACGAGGATGCCAACCTCATCGCCAAAGCGCTCTGCGATTTCGGCGGTGGTGACTGACGTGTCCTCTGGAACGTCATGGAGCAGTGCGGCCACGAGGGTTGCCGCATCAAGGCCGAGGTCGGCAAGGATGAGCGCCGCTTCAGCTGGGTGCGTCACATAAGGCTCACCCGAAGCGCGCACCTGCGTGCCATGCGCCTCAACGGCGAAGAGGAAGGCGTCGTCAACGAGACGCGCCGCCTCCGCCGTGCCGATCCCCGTTGCAACCTTGTCGCGCAGTGCTTCGCGAAGCGACTCAACCGGGCGCGCAAGTGCGCGGACTTTGGCGATTGGGTCGGCCGCAGGGCGCTTGGTCCGCGGCGACTTCTCAACTGGCTGTGGTTCGATGCTCATAGTTTTGGAGAATAGCCGAGCGACGAGAGCACGCTCCGCGCTGTCGCCGCCTCATCCCAGGCCTCATCGGTGCCCAGTCGTTCAATCGTTCGCTCATGACCCTTCCCTGCCAAAAGCACGACGTCACCCGCGTGGGCGGCGCCGATCGCCGCACGAATTGCGGCGGCGCGGTCGTGGAGGATCTCGAGGCTGCTGCCAGCGCGCGGGCCGGCGGCGAGATACGCCGCTCGAATCTCCTCCGCAATATGGTTTGGGTCCTCGCCCCGCGGGTCTTCGTCGGCGAGCCACACCAAGTCCGCTCCCGTTGCGGCTTGCCCGACCGCCGCGCGCCGACCTGGATCGCGCTCCCCTGCAGCACCGGTAACGAGCAGCAGGCGTCCTTTGGGGCTGCACAGCTCGCGCGCCACCGCCACCGACGCCGTCAGTGATGGGCCGGTATGTGCAAAATCCACGATGACGCAGAACGGTTGTGTGCCGTTGATGAGCTGGCTTCGTCCAGGAGGTCCGACCTCGGCCTCAACCGCGGCGATCGCTGCGGGGAGTGGCAAACCCCAAGCGGCGACGAGGGTGAGTGCTGCAGCGGCATTTGCAGCGTTGATCCGACCAGGCATGCTGAGATGCAACTCAGCCTTTACGCCATTGATCAGGACCTCGTGCTCAGAGTAGGCATCGAATCGGGCCACCTGTAATCCAGCCGCTTCCGCCGCATCGACGAATGGTTGGACCGCAGGGTCAGTCGCATGCACGACCACAACGCGCGGCAGTTTGCGTGAGCGACTCGCTGCGCTGCCCACGGTTCTTGTCACGAGTTTTGCTTTGGCGGCACGATACTCGTCAAGGTTCGCGTGGAAGTCGAGATGGTCGGGCGAGAAGGTCGTGTAGATCGCTGACGCGAAGTTGATCGCGCCGACGCGCTCTAGTTGGAGCCCGTGACTCGTGCTCTCCACAACTGCCGCCTCATCGCCAGCCTCCACCATCTCGCGCAGTGCGTGCTGCAAGGCGGGGGCTTCTGGCGTGGTCTGATGCGCCGCGGCCGCTCGCTGGGTACCGCCAACACGGCTAATCGCCGTGGAGATCAGTCCGGTGCGCAGGCCTGCAGCGGTCAGCGCGGTTGAAAGGAACGTTGCTGTGGTGGTCTTGCCGTCGGTCCCCGTGACGCCGATTGCGATGAGCTCTTCGGCCGGTTCGCCCTCCCACCACGCCGCCGCTACGGCTAAGGCGGCACGCGCATCGCGAACAAGGAGGTGCGGTACGTTCGCCGCAACGGGGCGATCAGTGATCACCGCAGCAGCACCACGCTGAACTGCGTCATCGATGAACGCTACGCCGTCATGAGACCGCCCAGAAATCGCCACAAACACTCCATCCGTCGTGACCCGACGAGAGTCGTGTGTCGGAGGACTCTGGATCTCCACGGTTGCGGTGCTCCCTCCCAGCAGCAGTCTCGCGTCTGCCAAGCGCTTCTCCAGATCTCGAAGCAGGCGGCTAGGCATCAGCAAACCCTCCCCACTTGGACACCAGAACGAAGGGCTTCATAACCTCTCTTCACGACGAAACCTCGCCCCGAAGGAGCAGCGCGCGAACTCGCGGCGGGAGTTGCGAGGCAACTAACCTCAATACTGGCAGCGCCTCTTGTCGCCGCGCGAGCACTGTTAGTCCAACGTATGCGGCGAGCCCCACGATCGTTCCAACGCCCGCCGCGGCGGTACCTGCGAGCACGCCGACCTGGCGCGCAGATTCCATGAATGGCGATGTGACGAGAACAGCTAAGCCGCCGGACGCAAGCGATGCAACTACGGCAAAGATGATCATCTGGAGAATGGTAGCGGCGTGCACAATCTGCGATCGACGGGCCAAGAGACCTACCAGCGCAATTGCCTGAATCCAAGTCCCAAACGGAAGGGCCATAGCGATGGCAGAGAGGCCAAACGTGGGGAACCACAGTGTCGCAAACCCAAAGATGACTAAACATCCGCAGACCTCTGCGAGCGTCGGCCGCAATGTATCGCGTAGCCCGTAGAAGAGTCGGATAGCCACGGAGATGATGCCGTGCGCGACAAGGCCAAGGAGCAGCAGGCGCAGAAGGTCGGCCGTGGCTGCGACGGACAGCACATCAATGCTCCCCCCAACCACGAGCCTCACCGCGTCAAAGGCGAAGAGTGCTCCGAGCGCTGCAATCGGCGACATCATCCAGATGACCGTGCCGATGCTGAGGGTTGCGATCGTGCGCACCCGTGCGAAATTGCCACGCGCCGCATGTGCTGCCACCTTTGGCAAGATTGCCATTCCAATGGAGGAGGTGACCAGGGCGAGTGGCACCTGCATCAACGTGAATGCATAAGACCAGACGGTGATTGCACCTGGACCGCTCGAGCCAGCGAGGGAGATGAGGTATGCCAGCAGGAGCTGGACGAAGAGCACGGAACCAACCCGAGGAAGGAGCGAGCGAAGAGCATCGCGCAGCAACGGGTCGCTGAAATCGGGACGTGCTGGTCGCAGAGTGCTTCGCATGAGAACCGCTCCCGTAACGAGCAGCACAGCAACCGCACCCACCGCTGTCCCAATCGCTGGACCGTAACCGGCGGCTGCTCGTCCGCCAATCAGCGCTCCGCCGATGGTCCCGGCGCTGTAAAGGAGTCCCGTGATCGCTGAGGTGCCAAATCGGGAGCGCGCTGCGGCTGCACTGGAGCAAACCGCAGAAAGTGCGAGTGCGATGGTGGCAACGTAGAGAATGATGCTGAGGTCTGCAGCTTCGTTTTGCTGACTGACTGGCAGGCCGCCGACAAGCACCCCACTCAATGACTTGGCGATGATGACGATGACAACCCCGAAGAGGAGCAGCAGCAGCAGCATCGCGACGAGCACGGAGCCTACTAATCGCTGAGCGCGAAGGTCCTCTCCCCGTTCCAACAGGGCGCTGAGCTGCGGCACGAGCACGGTTGCAATGGAGCCCGCGGCAACGAGCGCAAATACGATGTCAGGGATTCGGAACGCAGCGAGGAATGGGTCGAGTGTGCCGGTCGCCCCAAAGACGGCAATGAGCACAGTAATGCGCGCCCAGCCAGCAATTCGAGAGGCGAGTGCGCCGGCAGCAAGAACAGTGCTGCTCCGTGCGGTGCTTGCACGAACGACTGGCGCGACAGTACGCCGCTTCATGGCTTCGCCCCCGCACGTCGTGCGCGAGGATGCGCGGACTTGTAGAGCCCTCGTAAACGCGTGGTTGATACATGGGTGTACACCTGCGTCGTTCCAAGGCTCTCGTGGCCAAGAAGCTCCTGCACGACACGCAGATCTGCACCGCCGTCCAGGAGGTGCGTTGCAAATGAGTGACGCAGTGTGTGCGGGTGAAACGCTTCCGGAAGGCCGGCGGCACGTGCAATATCGTCGAGGCGTGCACGGGCACCGCGCTCTCCGAGCGCTCCACCGTTGCGATTCAAGAAGAGCGCAGAGGTAGACGACGTGGCCAGGGCAGCGAGTGCTGGGCGACCGCTCGACAGGTACGATTCGAGCGCGCGAATACATGGCGCACCAAAGAGTGCGACGCGCTGCTTGTTGCCCTTCCCTGTCACCTTCACCTCACCGCGACCGAGCTGGAGGTCGGCGAGGGTAATCGCTACGACTTCTGCAATGCGCAGGCCAGCCCCGTAGAGGAGCTCAATCAGCGCGGTATCGCGTAGCGCCAGCGCAGGTGAGGTGCCAATCGCCGCCTGCGCAATGAGCTGTTCCACCTGTGCCTGCGACAAGACATCAGGGAGCCGCTTCTCACGCTTTGGTCGGGCGAGCGCATGGAGCGGATCCTTTGCCACACTTCCCTGCCGCACCCAGAATCGGTAGTAGGTGCCGAGAGCGGCGAGCCGTTGCTGCACGGTAGAGCGCTCACCATCTTCACTAAGAAGGGCGATGTAGCGACGCAGGTCTGCGCGGCTTGGCGTGCGCCAATCGATCCCCTCAGCGTCATACCAGGCAACGAGGCGCTCCACTGCCGTGCGGTACGAACGCTCCGTAGCGGCAGAGAGTGCGCGTGCGCGCAGATGCATGATGAAGGGAGCAATGCGCGGGTCAGTCACAGCAGAAGAGAGCGACGCCACGGGAGCCGGTCCGCGGCCCCGAGCCATTAGACCGTCTCCACCTGTTCAGCCGGCGCTTCTGCGACCGACTCAACGGCGACTGGCTCCGCCGCGGGATCCTTACTCTTCACTTTTGCCTTGGGCTTCGCCTTCGCCTTGCTCTTCGACTTGGCCTTTAGCTTCGCCTTGCTCTTCGTTGCTGTTTTTGTGTCACCGCCGGAAGCGGCAGCTGCACCGCGTCGTGGACGCTTCGGCACCCAGGCGAGCGGATCAGGTTCTCCGCCTGCAATCACCGAGCCGACGGTAACTACCTCAGGCAGGGCTACGCGGGCGCCGCACTTCGTGCAGACGCCACCCTCATCATCTTTCCCGATTACGGCGCCGCACTCGGCATGTGTCGCACCCGAGGGGCGCGGTCGAATCGTCTTGCAGTCGGGGTAGCGATTGCATGAATAGAAGTAGGTCCCGCGCTTGTTGTTCTTCTTCGGGCCAAGCTTGCCGCCGTGATCCACGCCGCACACTGGGCAGAGCGCATCGAACTCCAGCTTGAACTCTGCAGGTACCTCAGCCTTCGGAATGTACTTGCACTCTGGGTATCGGTCACAACCGAGGAACCAGCCGAAGCGGCTCCGTCGCTGCGCCATCTTGCCGCCATGCTCCGCGCCGCACATTGGGCACGGAAGGCCCGCACCCTCAAGCGTTGGCGTATCGCCAGATGGCGTGTCGTCGCCAATCACCTTCGAAAGCGACTTGCGCTCGGCGTGTTCTGGGTAGAGCGTGCAGGCGAGGTACCAACCGAATCGGCCGAGGCGCTCCTCCATTGGATGCCCCTCGGAGCACTTCTCTTCGCTGGCTCGGTTGCGGAACTCTCCAGCACCGATGGACTGCGCCTTCTCAAGAACGAGCGGATCAAAGGTGCTCCAGAACTTCTGCAGCACATCGCGCCAGTTCGCGCGCCCCTCTGCAACGGCGTCGAGCTCCTCTTCCATGCCGGCGGTGAAGCCGAGGTCAACGAAGGTGGCAAAGTGTGTCGTGAGCAGGTCGCAGACCGTTTCGCCAAGTCGCGTGGCGCGGAGGCGATTATCTTTGTCGCGGTCAACATATTCGCGCTCTTGAATACGTTCGATGATAGCGGCGTAGGTTGATGGTCGGCCGATGCCGTGCTTCTCTAGCTCCTTGACGAGCGTCGGCTCGGTAAAGCGCGGCTCAGGCTTTGTCGCGTGCGGCACGCCCTCTACTGTGGCGACGCTCCCCTTTGAGCCCTCTGGTAGATCAGGAACCTTCGCTTCAGCGTCTTCGTCTTCGTCATCGCGACCTTCGAGATAGACGGCAGTGAAGCCGGGCTCAAGCGTTCGCGTCGCAACAGTTTTTAGGCGATCACTCCCTGCGCTCCAGATCAGCGTGGTCGATGCAGAGATCTTGTCGGGCATCTGCGACGCAATCGTGCGGCGCCAAATCAACGTGTAGACCTTCAGCTCGCGCTCGTCGATATATGGCGCAGCGAGTTCGGGAGTGAGCGCGAGATTTGTTGGGCGAATCGCTTCGTGGGCCTCTTGTGCGTTCTTCGACTTCGAGGCGTACTGACGACCACCCTCAACAATCATCTCGGGGCCGAACCGCTCGCGGATCACCGCCGAGGCGTCACTGATGGCCTGCTGGCTCAGGGTTGGTGAATCGGTACGCATATAGGTAATGAGACCGGTGCGCTCGCCGCCGATCTCCACACCTTCGTAGAGCTTCTGGGCGAGCTGCATGGTGACGCGTGAGCGGAAGCCGTGCTTGCGACCCGCCTCCTGCTGCAGCGTTGAGGTGGTGAATGGCGGAACTGGGCGCTGCTTACGTGTCCCCTCGCTGCGCTCCACAACGACAGCATCTGCGCCATCGAGTCGGGTCACGGCAGCGGCGGCTACCTCGGGGTCGAGCTCGAGAATCTCTCCCTTCTCACCGATCAGGGTGGCGGGGACGATCAGGTCGCTCGCGGTGGCTGGGCGGATGCCGATCTCCACCGTGGTGTAGTGGCGTGGGATGAAGGCGCGAATGGCGCGCTCGCGCTCCACAACTAGGCGGAGTGCCACCGACTGCACCCGCCCCGCCGAGAGCTTCGGCTTTACGAGCCGCGAGAGGAGCGGCGAGAGGCGATACCCGACGAGGCGATCCAAGATGCGGCGCGCCTGCTGGGCGTTCACAAGGTCGAGGTTGATGGCGCGGGGATGGGCAAACGCCTCGAGGATGGCCCCCTTGGTGATCTCGCTAAAGGTCACCCGATGTCGGTCCGCCTCAGGGATGCCGAGGGCCTCGGCCACGTGCCAGGCGATCGCCTCCCCTTCGCGGTCAAGGTCGGTTGCCAGCCAGACGGAGGTTGCCTTCTTGGCGGCACGAGTGATGTCATCAAGGCGCTTCTGCTTGTCTTCAATGATCTCGTAGACCGGGGTGAAGCCATTCTCCACGTCAACCGCCATGCTCCCCTTCTTCGTCTTCTGGGGGAGATCCCGAATGTGCCCATAGGAGGCGAGCACGGTGTAATCAGGGCCGAGATACCGCTCAATCGTCTGGGCCTTGGCCGGCGACTCGACGATAACGAGGTTGGTGGCTGCCTTTGTCATGGGCGAGAGCGTAGCACCGCCCCCAGAACGCGCCGCCAACGCCCGCCGCGCTGCTCAATCAGCCCACGTAGGCTCAGGAGGGTCAGCGCCGCCACCAGCGCCCCCGGTAGCTCCGCCGAAAGGCCGCTCAGATCACCCTCGACGACCCCCTCAGCACCAGCTGCATCAAGTCTCTGCAGGATTTCCTGCTGTAAACCAGACGCCTCAATGTGAGTTATACCCGTTGCGACACTCGGATCGCCATAAAGATCGTCAAACTGCCCGTGCAAGGACAGCGCACAGACAGTAAGCCAGGCGCGGAGGTCAGCCTCCCCCGAAATGAGCACGGGTGAGCGCTCTTCGGTGAGACGCAAAGACAACTCCTGCGCTCGCTGTAGCCAGCGGAGTCCCCCTTCTGCACTCTCTGCGCCGTAGGGGGCGCTCACAACCGCAACGGGGAGGCCAAGCCCTGCCGCCGATTCAGCGGTAATCAGCGCCCCAGAGCCTTCCGGTGCCTCGACGACGATCAGCCCGTCGCAGAGCGCCGCTAGGAGGTGGTTCCGGGCGGCAAAGCTCCAGGCGGCGGGTGGGGTTCCGACCGGCCGATCCGAGAGCAGGAGGCCCGCCTGCTGGATCTGCTCGGCCAGGCGCCGCGCCCCGTAGCGCAGCCCGAGCGGGGCAGGACTCGGAAGTACCGCGATCGTCTCCCCTCCCGCCTCTAGGGCTGCCAAATGGGCCGCTTCGTCGATCCCGAGGGCGAGCCCTGAGACGACGCACCACCCTGCTCGTGCCACCTCGAAAGCGATGCGCCGTGCCGCCGCAGCGCCATGCGGTGAAGGTCGCCGCGTGCCAACGATTCCGATCGATGGCCTCCCCAGAACCTCGACCCGCCCCTGCGCCCAGAGTGGGCGACGCCGATCTGCATCAGGGGCCAGCCCAAGTGGTTCACTACGCCGCTCAGGGATGTGCGGATCGCCTGGGTGTAGCGTGACCGCGCTCACCCGTGATCGCCGTGTAGATGGATCGCCTCAGCCACATCAGCATCGCCCACCACATCGCGGCCGTCGAGGAGCGCCACCACTGTCGCAACCCGTTCAATCTGGCTCCATGCGCGTGGTCCTAGGCCCTCGACGATGCGGCGCGTCGCACCGGCCATCCCATCAGAGCGAGCAGGCTGCTGCGCAAGGGCGGCACGGACCGATGTTGCACGATCGCGAGCCGCAAGGGTCGTGAGCTCGCCCCGCGGGAGCGCAGCGAGTGGCGTACTGGGTCGAGCAAGCCGTACGCGCAACGGGAATCGATCACGAATCGGTGCTGAAAGTGAGAGGCTCCCACGGCGTCGCGCGGCAGGGAGGCAGCGACAGGTACCACTCGGGTACTCCAACTCTCCACAGCCACAGGGGTTACCGGTGGCCGCCACGATCGCATCCGCTGGGAAGCGTACGGAACGTCCCGCTCGAACGAGGTCTACGCTACCCCGCTCCAGCGGTTCGCGTAACGCCTCAAGCGAATCGCGCCGAAACTCACCAATCTCATCAAGCAACAAGAGGCCGCGATGCGCCCAGGTGAGCTCGCCAGGCATCATACGCGGGCCTCCGCCGATGAGCCCTGCCACCGTGATGTCGTGATGCGGTGCCCGCAACGGTGGACGTACTGAGAGCCCGGTGGAGTGACCACCTGCCGATGCAATGGAGGCAACCTCGCTGTGCTCCTC
This sequence comes from Candidatus Limnocylindrus sp., assembly GCA_044341795.1. Classification (GTDB taxonomy): domain Bacteria; phylum Chloroflexota; class Limnocylindria; order Limnocylindrales; family Limnocylindraceae; genus Limnocylindrus. The sequence goes on along the minus strand of JBIIRA010000023.1, from coordinate 4,366 downwards.
CCCAGTGAGATCGGGAAGGATCTCATGCAGCGCCCGCGCGAGCAGCGACTTACCTACACCAGGCGGTCCTTCGAGCAGAATCGGAAAGCGCCCGCACGCTGCAATCAATACGGCACGCGTAGCAATCGGTTGACCGCGAATGCTCGCGAGATCACACGTGACATCGACACTACGTGTTGGCACTAATGCGTTCTCGGGTGACAGTTGCGCCCCTGCGACTCCACCCTCTACCGCCAGCGCAGCATCCGCAAGCGTTCCGACCGGGATCACCTCGCCGCCGCACAACCCTGGCAGCGCCACTACGCTCGCGGGCAGCAGCACACGATGACCTGCTGAGAGGAGCGGTAGAGCGAGCGGCAGCGCACCAGGGACGTTACGCACTCTTCCATCTAGCGCAAGCTCGCCGATCGCCGCGAGGGTTCCCTCGCCGCGATGGCGAATCTGGCCGCTGGCAAGCAGAATGCCGATGGCAATGGCGAGATCAAACGAACCGCCACTCTTGCGGAGGTCGGCCGGTGCGAGATTGATCGTGATACGACGAGCGGGCCAGGTGTAGCCAGCTGCACGAATCGCGGAGCGTATGCGCTCACGTGCCTCTCCTACCGCCGTGTCAGGAAGCCCCACGATTCGGGTTGCAGGGATGCCAGGGGCGACGTCAACCTCGACCTCAACGGGGACACCTTCGATGCCGACCAGTGCGGTAGAGGCAACGGAGGTTGGCATGGGGGGAGAGTTGCAGTAGGAGCGTACCGTTCGCGTAGCGCTGAGTTAGGAGTTGGCGGCTACCTTCGCGATTGTGTCAATAAGGCGCGCCGACCAGCCTTCAAGTTCGTCTCTACGACGAAGAGCCTCGCTCACGGGGAGGAGGGAACCTGCGAGTTTGTGTGTCTCACGGATGTGAATGTCGGAGGATGTCAGCGTGGCAATGAAGACGATGCCGAGGTGCACACGACCGACATCGTCACCGTCATCGTTGAGGAGTCCGATCGGCGCGAACGATGGCAGTGTTGGCGTGGCAACCTCCTCAACCCATTCTCGAGCGAGCGCCGCGCGAATGCCGCCGTCGTTTGGCGAGACATGACCGCCCACACCGAACGATGCGCGGCCGTGCAGGCGCTTGTCGCTGCCACCGGCGAGACGATCCATCCAGAAGAGCTGCGTATCGCTCCCAGGAGCCCCCGCAGGGCGATAGAGGGCGACTGCGTACGGGATTGGCTGCTTCCAGGAGGGATCGGACTCAAGCTCGCGCCGCGGGCGCGCCTGGGTCAATCCGTCGAGCCGCTCGATTTCACGCTCCCCCTCTTCAGGGCTGCTGAAGGCGCGGAGCCCGGTCCAGGCCCCTGCAGGGAGCGCAAGTTCACGAGGTATGCCGAGGATCTCCTCGTCGGCACCTTTCGCCAGTGGATCAGCGCTCACTCGTTCTCCGTCAGCACCGTGCGTGCGGCGGCGAGACGCTTCTCTAGATCTACCCGACCGATCACTGGGTCATTCTCCGCGGCTGCCAACCGTGCATCCCACTGCTCCAAGATCAATCGAAGTGTCTTTAACCGGCGGCGGACCTCTCGGGCGTTCGTTGCAAGAATATCGGCGCCCATCGCCTCCGAACCACGTGCGAGGCGAGTGGCAGAGAGCCATCCGGTACTAGCGAGCAGGTGCGAGATCTTCCAACCATCAGGGGCATCAGCCGCATCACCGAGCGCCACGGTCTCCACCAGCGCTGCAGAAAGGAGAAGCGGCAGGTGGCTGACCGCAGCGGTCGCGGCGTCGTGCAGCTCCGCCTCAAGGATCACCGGTCGCGCGCCACAGCTGGTTGCGAGTCGCTCAACGAGTGCGGCCGCACCACCACCGTTGGCGCCCGGAACAATCACCCATGGCCGACCGAGAAAGAGATTGGCGTCTGCCGCGGCGAAACCGGTCTCGTGGCTCCCTGCCATGGGGTGGCCGCCGCAGAAGCGAATGTTGCGCGCCGCCGCCTCCTTCGCGATCCACACCTTGGTTGATGCGACGTCGGTCACCACAGCGCCATCGGCGAGGCGCCCCGATCGACGACAAATCACCAGCTCATCAAGAATCTCGGTCATGGCAATCGGTGGTGCGCAAAGAATTACGAGTGCTGCACCGTCAACCGTTTCGGCGATTGAGCGGCCGACGGAATCAATCACGCCTGCCGCCAACGCATCACGCGGTCCCGTTTGCGTTGGTGTCCATGCAACGATCTCTAGACCGCTCTCATCAAGTGGACCAACAGAGGCGGGGTCTTCGCGCAGTGCCCGCGCGATGGAGCCGCCGATCAGACCGAGCCCGAGCAGCGCTACCTTCACGGGCGATCAGCCAACAGTGGCGATGGCGTCGAGCGCGCGAATGACGGCGCGAATGCCGCCCTCAAAGTTGCCGAGGTCCATCGACTCATTCGGTGCATGCGCATTGTCATCTGGTGGCGTGAAGCCAAGCAGCACAACCGGCAGGCCGAGCTCCTTCTGGAAGAGCGCAGCGATCGGAATGGAGCCGCCTTCGCGGATGTAGAGCGGTGGCACACCGAAGGTCGCCTCTAGGGCTCCAGCGGCGGCGTTGAGGTATGGATCGCCAAGCGGCGTAAGGAAGGCGTCGCCATTGCCAAGGTTCTGCACCGCAACCTGCAAGCCGGCAGGAGCGGCAGCACGCAGCGCCGCCTCAAGCTGATGGCTGATCTTCTCAGGATCTTGTGCGGTCACCAGGCGGCAGGAGATCTTGGCGTGTGCGTGCGCTGGGATGATTGTCTTGGAGCCGTCGCCCATAAAGCCGCCCCAGATGCCATTCACGTCGAGTGTTGGGCGGCCACCACGTCGCTCAACGGTAGAGAAGCCACGCTCCCCCGCCGTGGCGGTGGCGCCAATGCCTGCGAGATAGCCAGGCTCGTCGAACGGCAGGGCGGCGAATGCGGCGCGGTCGGCTGGTGTGAGCTCAACGACGTCGTCGTAAAAGCCAGGAACGGTGATGTGACCGTTCTCGTCATGCAGGGAGGCAATCATGGCGGCAAGAGCGTTGGCCGGATTCACCACGGAGCCGCCGTAGCTTCCCGAGTGCAGGTCAACGTCGGAGGCGCGTACGTCTACCTGAATGTAGGTAATGCCGCGGAGCCCTACGGTGAGGGCCGGACGGTTGCCGTCAAAGAAGCCAGAGTCGCTGATGATCACGGCGTCGCCGCTGCAGCGGTCTGGGTTCGCCGCCATCCACGACTCGAGGTTCACCGAACTCGACTCCTCTTCGCCCTCAAAGACGTACTTCACGTTGACGGGCAGGGTGCCGCGGGTCGTCACGAGCGCCTCGAGGGCGCTGAGATGGATCACGATCTGGCCCTTATCGTCGGCGGAGCCACGTCCCAGCATGCGTCCGTCGCGAACGATCGGCTCAAATGGGCTGGTCTTCCAGAGATCGAGCGGGTCCCCCGGCTGCACGTCGTAGTGGCCGTAGATCACCACGGTCGGTAGCGAGCTATTGACGATCTTCTCGGCGACGACAATTGGGTGACCACCCGTCTCGCTCACCTCAACGCGCTCCGCCCCAATGCGGCGAAGTTCAGCGGCGAGCCACTCTGCAGCTGCACGGCAATCTGGCGCATGCTCAGGGAGAGCGGAGACGCTTGGAATCTTCAGGAACTCTGCGTACTTCGCCATCCGCGTGGCCGCGGTTGCAACGAGATGCGCCTCCTCTGGCCCCTCTAGCCCCTTCCAGGCGAGCGTTGGGGCGTATGCCATCAGGCTGGCTGTCCCGCCGCCGCGCCCCCAGGGCCTGGCTTTGCTGCCGGTTCACTCTTGGTGTCGACCTTCGCAACTGGAATGGACACTCCTGCGGCTCGAAGGCGATCAAGAAGGCCGGCGTATGCGGCTGGCTTTGCAGGAAGGTCGGCGAAGAGCGTCTCGAAGGCCTCACCCTCAACCGTCTCTTCAGCAATCAGCTTCGCCGCAAGGGCGTCCAGTCGATCTCGGTGCTTCGTCAGCACTTCGCGCGCACGCTCAGCACCACGATCGATGATTGCGCGGACCTCTTCGTCAATCTGCTTCGCAACGGCTTCGGAGTAGTTCTTTTGCTCCGACATCTCGCGGCCTAGGAAGATCATCTCGTCCTGTCGGCCGAGGGTGACGGTGCCCAACTTCTCCGACATACCGAAGCGCGTCACCATCTTGCGTGCAAGATCGGTCGCCTTCTCGATGTCATTCGATGCACCGGTCGTCGTATCTCCAAAGACGAGCTGCTCAGCAACGTTGCCACCCAGCATGGCGGCGATCTTGTCTTCGAATTCGCTCTTGCTCTGCAGGTAGCGGTCTTCGGTCGGCAGGTTCATGGTGTAGCCGAGCGCCATGCCGCGGCTGATCACCGTCACCTTGCT
>JBIIRA010000066.1:0-4063 GCA_044341795.1 Candidatus Limnocylindrus sp. | reverse complement strand
GGCATTGGTGAACGATACACGGCGGAGCGAGCGCGTCGGAGATCTACGCTATGCAGACCAACTCAGCACGAGCGGTACAGAGAGGCTCTCCCCCGCCTTTAGCTCGATCGCACCACCACGATGGAAGGCGTCCGGCGGGCCGGCCTGTGGCTCCACACAGAGGGCATCATCTGGGTCGTAGACCATCCAGTGGGTCACGGCTGGCCCCGTCGTCAGGGTCAAAACAAGATCATCACCCCAGGTGATCTGTGGTGGCGTGGTGACGCCCACGAAGGGGTCATCCCAGACTGCACCGGATCCTGGGGCGGCAACGCCGCCATCAACGGCCGGTTGCACCGCATCAACAAGATGCAAGCCGGGCATCGCTGCATCGCGCGCCAACACGCCCGTCGGTGCAAAGGCCAGCACCCCCTCAACACCCGTCTCGCGGCGTTCTGTGGTGTCTAACAAGAAGCGTCGGAAGCAGGGGTGCCACCCAGCGGTGACGAGCTGCCCGAATTCAGCGGTAATGGTGAGGGTGATCGTCAGCGCACCAGCTGTGGCGCTACCAGTGAGTGCCGCAGCAACTTCGGCGCGCGCGTTGAGCGGCCAACCAGCGCCAGGATCAAGCGGCGCATACATCACCGCTGCTGTGCCATCACCGGAAACGCTCTGCTCGTTCGCACTGCTCTGATAGAGGCGCCCGTGGAAGGCGTGATCGCCCCAGGTTGGTGGGAACTGGTGTGTAGCGCCGGCGAGGTCGGTGAACGTGGCGTTCGCCATGCGCCCAGCCCACGGCGCCATCGGGAAGATCCCCCACGTTGCGGGGTGGCCGTTCTCGCGCACGAGTAGTTCGCGACCGCCAATGACGATGCTGCCGACGCGAAGGCCGGCATCGGGCAGAAGGGTGACCGAGACACCATTTGAATTGAGGGTGATTGCCGTTGCCTCCAGGTAATCGGGAATCTGCGGATAGGCCTCTTGCGCGCTCGACGGGGCAAGGTGCGGGTGCCGCGCGCTACGAATCATCGTGTGACGCCGATCGGTGCCATAACGCCCCCTCCAACTCGCAGGAGATCGGCGGGCGACAGTTCAATCGAGCGACCGCGCTGCCCCGCTGAGACGACGATCGTAGCGTGCGCACTCGCTCCGGAATCGAGGAGCAGCGGCAGTGGTCGCTTAGAGCCGAGCGGGCTCACGCCTCCTGGCACGTAGCCCGTAACGCGGCGCACGCTCTCGGCATCCGCGAGCGCCGCTCGTTTCGCACCCAACGCCGCCGCAACCCCCTTCTCTGAGAGCTCGCCGCTGCTTGGCACCACCGCGAGAGCAAAGAGCAGTCGCGCATCTTTCGCACCTTCAATGGCCAACACCAGCGTTTTATAGAGACGGTCAGGTGAGATGCCGAGAGCGGCAGCCGCAGCGTCGCCGTAGGCGATTCGCTCGCCGCGGTGCTGGTCGACGCCGCTCAGTGGCTCTAGCTCGTACTCATGCAGCGTGAACGGCACACCGTGCTCGGTGAGCAGTGCGATCGCCGGAGTGCCAGCACCCATCTGGATCTGCTCCTTGCTGTGTCTCGCCGAAGGCAGGAACAAGTTCTGGTGCGCCCTGAGGGACTCGAACCCCCGACCCTCTGGTCCGAAGCCAGATGCTCTATCCGCTGAGCTAAGGGCGCATGTGCGTATCTTCGCCTAGATCGCCACGGAGCGGTATCTAGCGGCGATAGGTGACGGTGCCGTCAGCCGCAACGCTGACCTCGATCGCGCGCAGCGGATTAACTGCCGGGCCCATGGTTGCCTCTCCTGTAGCGGAGAAGCGTGCGCCATGGTTACTGCACAAGAAGTCGCCGCTCCCAGCCTGCCAATCAATGCTCGTTCCCTGATGGGTACAGGCCCGCTCAAAGGCGCGGTAGGTGCTCCCGTCTTTGATCAGCACGGCGTCCGTGCCGTCCGCGGAAAAGTTCAGCGCCTGACCGGCATCAAGACCTGATGCGCCATTAATCGCGTCCCCCCGCGCCGGCGCTGACGCTGATGGTGTTGGTGATGCGGTGGACGTCGCGCTCGCCCCAGGTGTTGGCGACGGGGTGGGAGTTCCACCCCCCGTGATCACGGAAACAGCGCGTGATCGATCCAGCAGTAAGAGGGCAACGGTTCCGGCGGCAATGCCCGTGCCGCTCACAAGCGCTGCGCGTCGCTCTGGGCTGTGTGCTCGTGGCGCTGGAGCACCGAGGCGCAGCGCTCCGCCGTCGCCGAGTGCTGCAAGCGCGAGGAATCCAACGAGGTATGGAAGGTCGTTGCCGTAGTAGTAGGGGCTCACGCCCCAGGAAGAGGTGAGGGCAAGCGTGAGTGAGATGCCCGCTCCGAGCAGTGCGCCATAGCGGACCCACGAACCGGTCAAAAGTGACGCGCCAACGAGGAGCTGAGCCCCTGCCATGGACGCGCCGATCAACACCGGCTGTGGCAGCGCCACCGCATCCACAAGTGCGGCAAGTGGACCGCCTGATGTCACGAAATAGCGCAGCGTTTCGCCAATGGAGCCGACACCATCAACCTGTAGGAAACGTGGATCAAGTAGGGCCTTGTCAACGCCTGCGTAGAGCATCGTGCCGCCGAGGAAGAAGCGGAGTACTACTGCCGCGACGGTGTTGGAAGCGTATGGCGTGAGGGCGGCAGAGACTCGACGTGCGAGCGACGGTCTCTTCTGTGTGGAACGCTTTGACGTGGACATCGCTGAATTATATCCAAAGAGATCGGCCCGAGAAACGGTGCTGGTCCTGCAGCGAGTTACGTGCACTCATCCTCGTGGTCTGAAGGTTAAAGCTGGTCGGGGCGAGAGGATTTGAACCTCCGACCTCGTCGTCCCGAACGACGCGCGCTACCAAGCTGCGCTACGCCCCGACCGATCCCGCACCGCGGGAGGGGAAGGATAGCGGAACGGGGGCCGCACCCTGCGACCCCCGTTCATTGCCACTCGTTGCTTGGGGCGCCCCCCAGTCAGCCCTAGTAGAGCTCGAGGTAGCGCTCAACTTCCCAGTTCGAAACGTGGGTACGGTACTCATCCCACTCGGCCTGCTTGGCGTCCAAGAAGTGCGAGAGGATGTGCTCACCGAGGGCGCCGCAGATGACCGGGTTGGCCTTGAGCTCTTCGATCGCCTCAATCAGGCTCCCTGGCAGCTCCTGGATCCCCTTCTGTGCGACCCGCACGGAGTCCATTTCGTAGAGCGACTCCTCGACTGGGTCTGGCAGCACCATCTTCTTCTCGATGCCGTCGAGGCCCGCCGCGATCATCACCGCAAAGGCGAGGTACGGATTCGCCGACGGGTCTGGGCAGCGCAGCTCCATGCGCGTTGCCTCAACCGAGCGGCCCGCCGAAATCATTGGCACGCGAATCAGTGCCGAGCGATTGCGTCGCCCCCACACCAAGTAGGTTGGCGCCTCGTATCCGGGAACAAGTCGCTTATACGAGTTCACCGTTGGCGCCAACACCGCGATCATCGAGCGCGCGTGCTTTAGAACACCGGCCATGTATGACTTCGCGATCGGCGAAAGGCTGTACTTATCCTTCGCGTCGTAGAAGACATTCTTGCCCGTCTTCAAGCTAGCGAGGCTGATATGCGTGTGCATGCCCGAACCGTTAATGCCGTAGATCGGCTTCGGCATGAAGCTCGCATACAGTCCGTGCTGCTTGGCGATCTCCTTCAACGCGTACTTGAAGGTGGTGGCGTTGTCGGCGGTCGAGAGTGAGTCCGAGTACTCGAAGTCAATCTCGTGCTGGCCTGGCGCAACCTCGTGGTGTGCGGTTTCAATCTTGATACCGAGCGCTTCAAGTGCGTCAACCATGTCCTGGCGAACCTCAATCCCCTGATCGCCAGTGAAGTCAAAGTAGCCGGCCTTGTCGTGCGGCTTGGTCACTGGGTGCCCATCTGCGCCGTACTCAAAGAGGAAGAACTCCAGCTCTGGACCCATGTTCACCTTGTAGCCGAGTTTCGCTGCGCGCTCTACCTGACGACGAAGCGCGCCACGTGGGTCGCCAGCAAATGGTGAACCGTCCGGAAGGAGCACATCGCAGATTACGCGCGCCGTGCCTG
>JBIIRA010000065.1:0-4096 GCA_044341795.1 Candidatus Limnocylindrus sp. | reverse complement strand
GCAATGGGGATGAGCGACTTGTCGACGCCGCCCATGCGCAGGCCGGAGCCCGCAGCCACGACGATGACGTCAAACGTTGCGCCGCTACTCACCGAGCGCCTCGGTGATCGCTTCGCGCAAGGTGCGCACGGCGATGACCTTCATCCCTTCGGGCATCGGCTCACTCGCAGCGCCACGTCGCGGTGCAGGAACGATCGCCGTAGTGAATCCGTGACGCGCCGCCTCACGCAGGCGTCGCGCGAGGCCAGAGACGGGCCGAAGCTCACCGAGGAGCCCGACCTCACCGACAGCAACAAGCGTGCGGCTGATTGGACGGTCGCTCTGCGATGAGGCGAGTGCGAGGGCGAGGGGTAGATCAAGTGCGGGCTCATCAAGCACAATGCCGCCGACCAGGTTGGCATAGATGTCGCGGTCGCTCAACGCGATTCCGGCGCGACGAGCGAGCACCGCAGACAAGAGGGAGAGGCGCGCTGTGTCGAGCCCACGACCGGTGCGGCGCGGTGTGCCGTATGCCGTGCCAGCAACAAGCGCCTGCACCTCAACCAACATTGGGCGGCTCCCCTCGAGGAGTGGGGCAACGACGGCCCCTGGCGCACGCTCATCTCGATCATCAATAAAGGCGCGACCCGGGTCTTCAATTCCAGCGAGGCCCTTCTCGCCCATCTCAAGCAGACCGAGTTCATCGGTCGAACCGAAGCGATTCTTTGCAGCACGCAGTGTTCGCAGGGTGCCGTGGCGGTCGCCATCCAACATGATCACCGCGTCGACGAGATGCTCGAGGGTCTTTGGCCCAGCGATGCTCCCCTCTTTGGTGACGTGGCCAACAAGGATCACGGCGGCCCCAGTTGCCCGTGCAACGCTGGCGAGTACCTCCGCACTTCCGCGGACCTGGCCAACACTTCCCGCTGGCCCCTCGAGCTCAGCGAGTGTGGCCGTTTGAATGGAGTCGACAATCAGCAGTGTTGGGCGGCCACTCTGTGTCGCCTCGGCGATTGTGCCAACTTCGCTCTCAGCAAGGATCTCTACGGTGTCGGCCGCAACGGTCGCCATGAGGCCGAGCCGTTCGGCCCGATCGGCGATCTGCGCCGCCGACTCTTCGCCCGACGCATAGAGCACACGTCCGCCGGCGAGTGCGATACCCGCCGCGGCCTGCAACAGCAGCGTGCTCTTGCCGATCCCCGGTTCACCGCCAAGCAGAATGATGGAACCAGGCACGGCGCCACCGCCGAGCACGCGATCCAGTTCGGGGACGCCGAGCGGGAGGCGCGGTGCGCGGTCGGCGCTGGCCGCTCGGAGCGGCTGCGGCTGCGCAGGTACGGCAGCGGTTCTACCGCCAGCGGCACGCACGCGTGCGGAGGGTCGATCTCGAACCGTCTCCACGAGAGAGTTCCAGGAGCCGCAACTGCGGCAGGGATTCTCGAGGGCGGGCGCCTCAAAGGCGCAGGTTTGACAGAGCCAGACGCTCTTACTCTTCGCCATTCAGCGGAGGCGCTAGTCGACTGCGCCGACCGGCTCAGCCGGCACAGCGGCGGGCGAAGCTACCCCCTCTTCGCGAATCATCACCGTGATCGCGCCGTCAACAAGATCGACCACATACGATGCGCCGATCGGATCGGCCCCCTGAAGGAGTCGCTCGGCGAGTGGATCCTCGATGAGCGTCTGGATGGTGCGGCGCAGCGGGCGTGCACCGTACGAGACGTCGTACCCAACCTTGATGAGGTGGTCCTTCGCCGCGTCCGTAATGACTAGGTCGTGCCCCTGCGTGCGCAACTGCGCTACGACACGCTTCACGAGCAGGTCAACGATGCGACGCATCTCCTCCTGGTTGAGTGGTCGGAAGACGATGCGTGAGTCAACGCGGTTGAGGAACTCTGGGCGGAACGCCTTCTTCAGCTCCTCATCAACCTTCTCGCTGATCAGCGTGTACTCGTCGGCAGCGCGCGCCGCCTCGCCCTCACCGCGCGAGCGGAAGCCGAGCGACGATGGCGTTTGAATCTGTCGAGCACCAAGGTTCGAGGTCATGATCAAGATGACGTTGCGGAAGTCAACGCGACGGCCCTTTGCGTCGGTGAGCTGCCCGTCTTCGAGGATCTGCAGCAAGATGTTGAAGACCTCGCTGTGGGCCTTCTCGATCTCGTCAAGCAGCACAACGGAGTACGGACGTCGTCGAATTGCTTCCGTGAGCTGCCCACCATCGTCAAAGCCGACGTAGCCTGGAGGCGCGCCGACGAGACGGCTTGTGTTGTGGCGCTCCATGAATTCGCTCATATCGATCTTGACCAGCGCATCTTCGGTGCCAAACATGAATTCAGCGAGCGCCTTTGCAAGCTCGGTCTTACCGACGCCGGTTGGTCCGAGGAAGAGGAAGCTGCCGATTGGGCGCTTCGGATCCTTCAGGCCAGCACGTGCGCGGCGCACGGCGCGGCTCAGTGTCGAAATCGCCTGCTCCTGCCCAACCACACGAGCGCTCAGCGTCTCCTCCATCTTCAGGAGTCGGGCGGTTTCGGCTTCGGCCAATCGCATCACTGGGATGCCGGTCCACATTGAGACGACAGCGGCGACCTCCTCTTCGGTCACCACTGGGCGCGTATCTTCGCGCGACTCAGGTGCAGAAGGGGCGGCAATGGCAAGCGGTGCATCAGCGGCGACCACAGGTGTGGCGACGGGTGCGGTAGATCCTGGTGCTGGTGGAAGGTTCAGGCTGAGGCGCCACGCGCGATCAAGCTCTTCAATGCGGCTCTTGAGTCCCTCGCCCTGGTTGCGCAGTGAGAGGGCGCGATCAAAGGCACCGGCCGCCTCCGCGTCGCGTTGATCCCGCTCCACGGCGTCTGCCTCGCGGCGCGCTGAGCGCAAGTCGGCAGGTGGCGACGAGTGTCGCAACATCACGCGGCTCGAGGCTTCGTCAATCACATCGATCGCCTTATCTGGCAGCTGTCGATCGCTGATGTAGCGAACGGAGAGCTCTACCGCCGAAGCGAGCGCCTCGTCAGAGATGCGAACCTTATGGTGCGCCTCGTAGCGCGGTCGTAGCCCCTTCAGGATCTCGATCGTCTCATCAGCGGATGGCTCGGCCACCAACACCTGCGCGAAGCGGCGCTCGAGGGCTGGGTCCTTCTCAATGTGCTTTCGATACTCATCGAGGGTGGTTGCGCCAATGCACTGGATCTCGCCGCGAGCGAGTGGCGGCTTCAAGATGTTGGCAGCATCGATGGCGCCTTCAGCGGCGCCGGCGCCCACGAGGGTGTGTAGCTCATCCACAAAGAGGATCGCATCGCGCGAGGCGCGCAACTCTTCGAGTACCTTCTTGAGGCGCTCCTCAAATTCGCCGCGGTACTTTGTGCCAGCAACGAGCGAGCCCATGTCAAGGGTAACGACGCGCTTGTCGAGCAGCGGCGCAGGAACGTCGCCCTTCACGATGCGCTGCGCGAGCCCTTCGGCGATCGCCGTCTTGCCGACGCCTGGTTCGCCGATGAGTGCTGGGTTGTTCTTTGTGCGACGCGCGAGCACCTGAATGACGCGCTCGATCTCCTTCTCGCGACCAATCACTGGATCGAGGCGGCCGGAGCGAGCCGCCTCGGTGAGGTCGATGCCGAGGGCGTCGAGCGTTGGGGTCTTCGAGCCACTGCGGCGCTCGGTTGGCTGCGCGGTAGGGGTTGATGACTGACTGAGCACGCGCACCACCTCGTGGCGCACCTTCTCAAGGCTCACACCGAGGGACTCCAGCACGCCAGAGGCGATCCCCCCCTCTTCGCGCACAAGGCCAAGAAGGAGGTGCTCTGTGCCGATGTAGTTGTGGCCCAAGCGTCGCGCCTCATCGATCGCGAGCTCGATGACCTTCTTCGCTCGTGGCGTGAGGCCGATCTCGCCAACGACGGGGCGCTCGCCACGTCCGATGATGAACTCAACCGCTTGGCGAACCTTGGCCAGCTCAACGTTGAGGTTCTCCAGCACCTTCGCCGCGACGCCCTCGCCCTCGCGGACAAGGCCGAGCAGGAGATGCTCTGTGCCGATGTAGTTGTGGTTGAAGCGCTGCGCCTCGTCTTGGGCGAGCGTCAGCACCTTGCGGGCGCGATCCGTGAAGCGATCGAAGCGGTCA
>JBIIRA010000064.1:0-4176 GCA_044341795.1 Candidatus Limnocylindrus sp. | reverse complement strand
TCGCTCGCTCGGCGCGGCGGCCGCGCAGTGCAGGCGAGCCGGCTGGCACCTGGTCGCGGGCGTGATACGAGCTGCGCACCAGCGGCCCCGACTCAACATGCTTGAAGCCGAGTGCCAACGCCTCGTCACGCATCTCGTCGAACTCTGCAGGCGTGTAGTAGCGCACCAGTGGCAGGTGCTCGGCGGTTGGGCGCAGGTACTGGCCGATCGTCAGCACGTCGCAGTCGACGGCGCGCAGCGCCTGGAACGCTTCGGTAAGTTCTGCGCGCTCCTCCCCAAGGCCGACCATCAGCGAGCTCTTGGTGTGCACGGGATTACCAAGCTCTGTCGCCATCTCCTTGGCGCGGCGAATCACCTCAAGCGAGCGCTCCCAGCGGGCGCGCTTGCGCACCGGCTTCTGTAGGCGCTGCACCGTCTCGAGGTTGTGGTCAACGATGTCGGGGGCCGCCTCCATCACCGCGCGCAGCGGTGCCTCGCGCCCGTCGAAGTCGGGGATCAGCACCTCAACGCCCGTGTCGGGGGCAAGGGCGCGGAGCTCACGAATCGTGGCAGCGAAGATCGCGGCGCCGCCATCGGCGAGATCGTCGCGGGCGACGCTCGTTACCACCACGTGGTCGAGGTTCAGCGAGGCGAGTGCCTCGGCCACGCGACGCGGCTCGTCGAGGTCGAGTCCATCGGGGCGGCCGGTCTTTACCGCACAGAAGCCGCAGGCGCGTGTGCAGGTGTCGCCCAGGATCATCACGGTCGCGGTCCCCTGCTCCCAACACTCGCCGATGTTTGGGCAGTGCGCCTCTTCACAGACGGTGTTCAGGCTCTGCGTGCGCATCAACGACTGCAGTTCTCGGTAACGTGCGCCACCTGGGGCCTTGGAACGAATCCACTCCGGATGCTTCGAGGCGACGAGAATCTCTTCGGTGTGACTCGGCGCAGCGCCAAGCATTGGCAGCTGTCGACCGATGTGTGGCGACCCGGCCATTAGAAGTTCACCGAGCGGCCGAGCGAGACGAGTGCCGCCTCGCCGAGCACCTCGCTGAGCGTTGGGTGTGGATGCGTGGTGCCGCCAAGCTGCTCGGCGGTCGCGCCGAGCTCCAGCGCCAAGCTCGCCTCGGCGATGAGGTCGGTAACCTTCGGCCCAACCATGTGCACACCAAGGAGTTCGCCGCTCTCCGCGTGTCGCAGTACCTTGCAGAACCCGTCGCTGTCGCCACCAATGTGCGCCTTGGCAATCGCAGCGAACGGCATCACCCCTGCAACAAACGGCACTCCGTCGCGCTCGAGCTCTTGGGCGGTGGCGCCGACCGATGCCACTTCAGGGCGGCAGTAGGTAGCGCGTGGCTGCTTCGTGTAGTTCATGGCGTGGATTGGCTGGTCGGCGATCGCATGGGCGGCGATCAGTCCCTCGTGTGCGGCAACGTGCGCCAGCTGCAGCCCGCCGATCACGTCGCCTACCGCGTAGAGGTGCTCCTGCGTGGTGCGCATCTGCACGTCGACCGTAATGAATCCGCGCTCAACGGTGGCTGCGGTGTTCTCGAGGCCGATGTTGGCGCTATTCGGCACGCGACCGGCAGCGATGACGAGCAGGTCTGCACTTAACGGCGTTGCCGCACCCGAACCATCAATTGGCTCAATGCTCAGTGTCACGCCATCGGCGCTACGCACAAGGCTCCCCTCTGTAATGCGGTGGGCCACATGAATCGTGATGCCGCGCTTGGTGAAGGCGCGCGCCAGCTCTTTTGATGCGTCGCGATCTTCAAGTGGCACGAGCGCAGGCAACATCTCAACGATGGTGGTTTCGGCGCCGATGTCGCGGAAGTACGAGGCGAACTCGCAGCCAACGGCGCCGCCGCCAACTACGATCACGCGCTTCGGATGCAGTGTGCCCGTGACGATGTCGTCACTGTTCACGACGATCTTGCCGTCGGTCTCGAGGCCTGGAATGCTGCGCACGCTGGAGCCAGTGGCAACGACGATGTCGGTCGCGGTGATGGTGCGCGCTTCGCCGGTTGGTTGGCCGGCCTCGTCGACGAGCGTCGCGTTGACGGTGCCAGGGGCGGTGATGGTGCCGCGAGCGGCGATCAGCTCAACGTTGTTCTTCTTGAAGAGGCTCTTGAGGCCCGCGTGCATCTTGGCCACGATCTTGTCGCGTCGCGCACCGACGACTGCCGTATCGATGCCGGTGGCGGGGGTGATCTGAATGCCGAAGTCGGCCGCCTTACCGATCTTGGCGAGCAGGTCGCCGCTCTCGAGCATCGCCTTGGCAGGGATGCAGCCCCAGTGGAGACAGGTGCCACCCACCTTGGACTGCTCAACGAGCGCCACGCGCTTGCCGAGCTGGGCGGCACGGAAGGCGGCGGCATAGCCACCAGTTCCACCGCCGAGAACGAGGAGGTCGTAGTCGGGCATACGGGAATCCTACGCCGCACTGCTATCCTCCGCCGCCATGGACATTCGACTCGTACTCGCAGCGACACTCGGCGCCTATCTGGCGGGCTCCATCCCCTTCGGCCTGATCGTGGCGCGCCTCACTGGGGGTGCCGATCCCCGCTCCGTAGGCTCTGGCCGCACCGGCGGCACGAACGCCCTCCGAGCGCTGGGCCGCCGCCGCGCCGCCGTGGTTTCCGCGGGAGACATCCTGAAGGGGACCCTCCCGGTTCTCGCAGTGCGCAGCCTTGCCGCCTCGAACGGCGATGGTGCTGGCGCATGGTGGGAGGTGGCTGCAGCGCTCTTCGCCGTGATCGGATCGACTCGTTCGGTCTGGGTCGGCTTCAAGGGCGGTCGCGGCATTGCCACTGGATTCGGGACTGCGCTCGCGATTGCGCCCGCCGCGCTCGCCGCCGCTGCCCCGTTCTTCTTCATCCTGATCTGGCGCACGCGGCTCGTCTCGCTCGGATCAATCACCGCCGCAGCGGCGTTCACCCCAATCTTGATTGTCGCCAACGCGATTTCGCCGACGGGCCTTGACCCTGCAATCGCCACCTACGCCGTGATTGGGCCCGCACTTGTATGGCTGGCCCACGCCGACAACATCGCGCGACTACGCGCCGGCACCGAGCGAACGTTTGATACGGGGATGCTGCAGCGCGACTAGCGAGTTATCGCGAACGGATCAGCTGCACCACGATGTACATCGTTGCCAGCACCAGCAGAATCGCCACAATCGGCAGGTTGCGTACTGCTGATCCAATCGGCGGAACAAGTGTGCTGATCTCTTGCAGAATTAGGACCGCTGCGCCAGCGGCGAGCGCCGCGATCGTTGCGGAGCGGAGTGGACTTGTGGGCTGACTCACTGCGCCAGGGTATCGGCATCGCGCGGCAGGTCGAGCGGCGCAACAAGCAGTTCACCAACGAGCTTGCGTGACGTTTCGCTAAGGAGCGTGATCAGCGGGCGATGCAGCGTAATGGTCACATCTGCGCCAGGTGCGCCGCGCCGTCGGCTCCCCGTCTCAGGATCTAGCCCGACTGGTGCGGTAATCGCAAGGCACGGCACGCCAGCGGCGCGCGCGCGAATCACCAGATCAATTCCGGCCTGCGTTGGCACGGGCGGCACGATCGCATCGGTAGAGCCGCCAAGGGCTTCAATGACGAGTGCAACGTCTTCAATCCCCGCGCGGAAGTGCGCCGCCTCGCGCATATCGGGTACGCGGAAGCGCCGCGCATTTGTCAGTGACTCGAGGCGATCCCAGGCGGCCGAGGCTGCCGCATGCTCTGGTCGCGCGCGCGTGCCGCAGAGCGCCACGACAATCGGCGTACCGCTTGCGGCAATACGCAGCCCCGCCTCAAGCGCGAGAGCCGACTCGGCGCCAGAGCCGGCAAGGATGAATACAGGTGCGCCAGAGGCGGCGGCGCCGGATGCGATACGACCCTTTGCTAGTGCCTGCCCAAGCTCTGCGATCGCGTCGCCCCCACTCGCAAGCAACTGTTCGGAGGTGTGTCCGAGTCGCAGCGCCTTCGCCTCAATCCCGCGCATTGCCGCCATTGAAACTGGGGCGAGGTTGCGGTGCTTGCGCCAACGGGCGGCAACGGGTGCAGCCCACGCCGAAATCTGCTCGGGGCTCATGACGCCGCGCACGCTGGGTCGGGAGGGTCGCTTCAACATGAGTAGAGGATAGACGTGTGGCTAGCCGGTGTTGCGCAGGCCGGCGGCGACCCCGCTGACCGTGAGGCGAACGAGGTGTG
>JBIIRA010000022.1:0-14599 GCA_044341795.1 Candidatus Limnocylindrus sp. | reverse complement strand
ATTGATCCTGACGCCACGGACAGCGAAGGTGGCGAAGAGGGCGATGTTGAAGCGTCGCCAAGTGATGAGCCGGCCGCGCCAACACCACCAGCGCTGACATTGGGCGATCTGCTTGCCGCCGCCACCGCGAGTACACCCTTTGATGCTGACCTCGCGCTGCAAATCCTGCAGGACTATGCGCCGCCAGGTGCGCGTGCGATTGACGTCGCCGATCGACAAACCTTCCGCAACGCACGTACCTTCACGCTTCGTGAAATTCGTAGCTGGTCACAGCTTCCGCAACTCGGCACGTCTAGCGCAACGGTATGGATGCGCTTTGTTGGTGGCTCAGAGCGAACTCCGTTTGCGGTTACCGCTGGGCGAGATCGCACCGATCCACAAATCAGTAGCGTGCGTGTTCGCGAGGGGCGAGCATCTCGTGGAAACCCGCCACCGTACCTTCTAACAATTGCTGGAACCGACTCGGGCACCGGCGCCGTCGCCATTGAGGTGCGAGTTGGCTACGAGAAGCCGCTCAGGTTCGCCGCTGGTGACGAGATTGAGATCGGCCCCTTCATGAAATCTACTGGTGGGAAGGTGATCTTGTTGATGCGCGGTGTGACCGTTGAGGTGCGCCTGATTGATGCGGCTGGGAACGAGAGTTCCTGGCGCCGTGTGCGCCTCCCTTAGCTAGAGGATCGCCCGCCACCGCGTTGCCGCATATGCCGTGGCGATCAGCGCCAACCCACCTGCAACGATCAGTGCGCCTGGCGCCCCAATCAGTGAAACCACCGCACCCGTGCCAAGCCCACCAATCGGGGTTGATCCGGCAAAGACCGTCGTATACACGCTCATCACCCGACCGCGCAGTGCTGGCGGCGTAGAAGTCTGAATCGATGCGTTTGCAGTGGCCGCCATGGCGATCGCGCCGAAGCCAGCGCCGAAGAGGGCCACACCAGTAACGAGTGCCGCCCACGGTGCCCCACTCCCGCTGACTGCACCAGCCACGATGGAGAGCACCCCGAGCGCTCCCGCCCCAAGAATAATCACGGCCGTGCGCGGCTGGCGGAGCATGGCAACCGCAAGCGCTCCGCTCAACGAACCGAAACCAATTGCGGCCATGAGTAGGCCAAGGCCCGGAGCGCCAACCTCGAGCACACTGCGCGCGAGGATCGGGATGATCACGTTGAAGTTCATTGCCACACCAGAAACTACGCCGATCACAAACACACAGAGGGCAATGAGCGGCGTGCGAGCCACGAATCGAACACCCTCGGCGAGGCTGACGAGCACGTCGGCAACGGTTCGCGGACGTGGGGTACGCGGAGCGGGGCGGAGCTCATCGGCACGCATAAAGAGGAGCGCTAACAGCACGGCAAGGAAACTGGCGCCGTTGACTGCGAAGCAACCGGCCACGCCGATCACACCGATCAGCACGCCGCCGATCGCCGGGCCAATCACACGCGCACCATTGAACATGGCTGAGTTCATTGCAACGGCACGGCCGACCTCGTCTTCGGGAACCATCTCGCTAAAGAACGATTGCCGAACAGGCATATCGATGGCATTGACGACACCAAGCAGGACAGCCATGAGGATGAGGAGCGGGAGCGTCATGAGCCCCGTAGCCACGAGGGCCGCCTGCAGTAGTGCAAGCACCATCAGGCTGACCTGCGTCCCCATCAGTGCGCGGTGCTTGGGGAGCGCGTCGGCGAGTACGCCGCCGAAGAGTCCGAGGATCATCACCGGCGTGAACTGTGCGGCGGCAACGATGCCGAGCCATGCCGGCTCGTGCGTGAGTTCGGTGATGTACCAGGCCTGTGCGATGGACTGCATCCAGGTGCCCGCTAACGAGACGAGTTGCCCGAACCAGAAGAGTCGGTAGTTGCGATGGCGAAACGGTCCACGCCAGGTTGGGGTGATGCGGGCTCTGCTTCGTGTATTCGGCATCGATAGAGGCTACACCTGCGCCGAGTTACTCCTCGCCGGAGTGACGGGTTGGATTAGCGACGCTTGCTCTTTGCGGCTCGCTTCACCGTTCTGGGGCTTTCTGGGAGCTCATCGCGGCGGATGGCGGCAACGGCAGCGACCACAGGCAGGGCGAAGATCGCCCCGAGGACGCCCCCCACGAGCCCGCCGATGCTGCCCGCAATGAAGACGGTGGTTCCTGAGAGGCGCAGCACACCATTCATCAAGCGCGGGGCGAGCTGCGTGGCACAGAGGAGCCAGCCCACGATGATCACCACCGAGCCAGGAAGCACGTAGGGGCCAGCGGCGAGAATCGAGAGCGCGAGTGGTGGCAGCACCGCAGCACCCTGGCCAATTGATGGGATCGCCATCACGATGCCGCCGAGCACTGCGGCGAGGAGCCCATCGGCTCCAGCAATCGTGGCGCCGACGAACACGACTAGGCCGTAGACAAACCCGAGCGCCACATGGCGACCAATGAATCGCGCAATGATCGTTTCAAGAATCTTGCGTGAGCGCTGGGCGCTACGCACTCGCCCGCGAGTTGCAAGCTGATCAACGGAATCGAGATGTGCAGGATTTGCAGAGAGGATGACGCCAATACCGATCGCCAAGATGAGTGGGCCAAGCGCACCAATCGCGCCTGCCGCGATCGCTGCAATATTCGACTGTACCGATGCAGCGACATCACGGATAGCAAGGATCACCGTGGTTGCCAGCGGTACGAGATCTACATCGAGTCCGACGGAGGCGAGTAGAGCACTCAGTCGCTCAACCATCACCCCGACCTCTGCCGACGTTGGCTCTGGTCCGGCGATGATCCCGCCCAACGATTGTGCAAACGCAATCGCAAGCTCAATCGCAATGACGATGACCGGGATCGCGCCGGCAATCCATACAAGGAGCGCTGCGCGCGTGCGCGTCCAGCCGCGCGCCACAAGACGGTCGATTGGCGCATCAGCCAGCGCCGCCAGCAGCCACCCGCCGGCGAGTGCGTAGAGGAGCGGGCCCTGGGCTGAGATGAAGGTGGTGACGACGCCAAGTCCCGCCATGATGGCGACGAGGGCGAGGCTTGCGAGCGTGGCCCACGCGATCAGGCGAACCGACTGTGGCCACTCTTCGCTGCGGAGAGGATTCGGCAGATTCATGGGCTGATCTTAGTCCAGTGCTGCGCGCACGATATCGAGCGGGAGCGCCACGGCTGTGGCGCCGTCAGCGCCACTCATCGTTTCGGCGGCGAAGAGCGCATCCAGAATGGCGGACTCTGTCGCATCAGCGGTCGCCTCAAAGAGCGCAGAGAGGTGTGCGTTCACCACCATAGTGATCGAGGCTTCAAACGGCTCTTTCGGCTCAAGGTCCTCTGCGGGGAGATGCCCATTCGCGGTGCTGAAGCTGAGCACGAGATCACCCGACGAATGTTCACCGACGCCACCAACACGACCGATGCCGATGACCGCTCGCTGCGCAAGACGATCAAGTTGCATCGGAAGGAGTGGCGCATCCGTCGCGACGATCACAATGATGGAGCCTGCTCCACCGCGGGGGTCATCGGGCTTCGGTGCAGCGGCAACCTTCTCCCACGGGAGTGGGTAGTGCTCGGTGGAGAGAGGTCCGCCGGCGGCACCCAACATCTTCCCCTGCAGCGTCAGCCGGTGGCGGCGGCCATGGTTCGCCTGAACGAACACCCCGATGGTGTACCCGCCAAGTTCTGCGGGGAGTTGGCGGCTTGATGTGCCGTTGCCGCCTTTAAAGCCGTGGCAGATCATGCCGGTACCGCCACCCTGATTGCCGCGCGGCACTGGCGCACCATCTGGGAGTGCGGCAGCGGCATCAAGCGCCCGCTGTGCATGCACGGCGGTGACATGGAAACCGTTCACATCGTTGAGTACACCGTCCCACGTTTCACCAGCGACAGGGAGGCTCCATGGTGGTGCGTCTGGCACGTGATCCAGCGACCAGGCGATCATGGCGTCATGCACCACGCCGACCGAATGTGTGTTGGTGAGGCAGATCGGTGAGGTGAGCAAGCCAGACTCACGAATCCACTCCAGCCCGGTGAGCTCACCGTTGCCGTTCAGTCGATGAGTGCCAGCAAAGAGCGGGTGTCCCATCTCGGCGAGCGGGCGAGGAAGAATGGCAGTGACGCCGGTGCGAATCGGTCCAACGCCGCGCTGAAGCGCTCCTTCGCCCTTGATGATGGTGGTGGCCGCAACGCGCACGCCCGCAACGTCGGTGATGCCATCCGTGGGGCCAGGGGCAAACCGGCCGATGCGGATTCCAAGGTCGGTGGATCGAGTCTCTCGTGGCATGGGGGTAGTGTGCCATCCCGCACTACACTCTCCCTATGTTGCCGCCGACCAAGCCCGCATCCCGCACTCCGCGTGAGCGCATGCCCTTTCGGCATATTGGCTCAACGATCCTGCTTGCTACCTCGTTCATCCTCGCTGCGGGCGCTCTCGTCACGTGGGGGATCGATCAGCAGATCGGACCCTGGGCCCCAAACGGGGTAGTCGTTGTCACTGCGGATCCATCGGTAGAGCCGAGTCCTTCTGCCGGCTCTCCCACCCCTGCGGCGGACCCATCCGACCCTGCAGCGCGAGCGCGCACCACCCCGCCACCCCTCCCACCAGTCGATCCGAGCCTGCTTGTCCCCTCGGTCGCTGGTGACCCTGTCCGCGTTCTGGTGAGCGGCGTCTGGATCAACCTCCCTGTCGTTCGCCCACCACTTGAGGGCGATGGCTCACCTCGATTCCCCTGGTGCCGCGTCGCCGAGTGGATGCCAAGCAAGGGGAAGGCCGACGGTAAGACAGGCATGCTCTTCATCTACGCACATAGCCGCTATTGGGAATTCGGTGGGCTACTCGACAAGACACCAAAGCAGATGCTTGGCCAGATCATTGAAGTCGATGTTCTACCAAAAAAGGCTGGCCAGAAGCTGATCCGCCTCCGCTACCGCGTGACCGAAGTGCGGCAGCACATCACCTCATGGGCTGACATTAGTGATGTGCCAAAAGGTCGCGTCGTCTTGCAAACCTCTGAGACCGATCGTAGTGATGGAACAAAAATGGTCGTCATTGGCAAGTACGTAGATACAACAGCCTCCACCCGGCCGATACCTGTAGCAAAGCCACAGATCTGCGAATAGTTTGGCTGGGATCAGCCCAGCGTATTGAACGAGCTGATCTAGTGCGCTAGCGCTGCGCCCGCTCCGCGGCGTAGAGCATGATCGCGGAGGCCACCGCAAGATTGAGACTCTCGGCGGTTCCAAGCATCGGAATGAGAGCAGCAGCTGAACAGGCACTACGCAGGTCAGCACTCAGGCCATCAGCCTCGGTGCCGATCACGATCACCGTTGGCGCTGTGTACGAAATCTCGCTGTAATCAGACGCTCCGTCGAGTGCTGTGGCAACCGTGCTCCCCGGCCAGCGCTTGAGCAGTGTGACCGCCTCTTCGTGTGTGGCGCGATAGATCGGCACCGTAAAGATCGATCCCATCGTGGCGCGCACGGTTTCAATGGAGTACGGGTCACACGAGTTGCCAACCAGAATCACGCCGCCGGCGGCGCAGGCATCAGCGCTGCGAATGGCGCTCCCAAGGTTGCCTGGGTCGCGCGGTGCTTCAAGCATCAGCCAACGTGCTGCGCGACTCGGGTCAATGCTCGTCACTGATTGGGCCTCTGGTGCAGGGTCGGCATAGACGGCGAGTTGTTCCTGCGGGTTGTCACGCCCGGTAATCTTTGCCAGCACTTCGGTCGTAACTGAGAGTGACTCGCGCGCGCGGCTCGCTCCACCGTCGATGGGGGCACGCAGGGGCCCAGCGGTCAACAGCATCTCTGGGATCCAGCCTGCGGCGGTAGCGGTCGCGATCGTGCGCTCGCCTTCGGCAAGGAAGAGACGTTGCTCGTCGCGACCCTTCGGTGTGCGCAGGGCGCGTAGCCCCTTCACCACCGGGTTGGAGAGGCTCTCAATGCGCAGCGGTTGCATGGGGGGAGGATACCCCTAGGGGGCGGCGACGGTTTCGCCGATCACGCGCAAGAGTGAATCGCTGCCGCGCGCATCCTGCGATAGCTCCCAAATCATGATCCCGCCTGCCAACTGTAGGGCTAGCTCTGTCTTGCGCCGAATCGTTGCCGGTCCGTTGTAGTTCTGCTCAGCGCCCTTGAAGAGGATGCGATCACCGTTCGCGGTCGCTGGGTCGCTTGCGAGCAGCGTGCGGTAGGGGGCGCCGCCGGGTCGCGCGTAGAACGGCACCCCAAGCACGAGCTTATCGGGATGAACCCCTCGGGCAAGCCAGGTTGCGATCGAACGCTCGGCCATCGCATACGACGAATGATTACTCCTTGGCCCGTCGTACGCCATGAGATTAATGAAGTCGAGTTGTTCAACAGCCTCTGTCGAAATCCCCTCAGCGTCAGTGGCATCGGCGAGCACTGCAGCAGTCACTAGTGACCCTGCTGGGAGTGCCGAGCGGAAGTCCATCGCGAGTGCGGCGAAGCGTTCTGCCGACACTCCGGCATTCGGATACTCCCAATCGATGTCAACTCCGTCGAGCTGGTAGGTGGCGCAAAACTCAGCCACCCGATTCGCCAGCTTTGCGCGGATTGCGGGATCGGCGGAAAGCGTCTCAAACTCCTTATCCCATCCCCATCCCCCAACAGCGATGAGCACCTTGACGTCATGCTTCTTTGCTTGCGCTACAACTCTGCGTAAATGATTCGGCGCACCGAACGGTCGCGTCGTGCCATTCGCCCGTGGAATGAGGAAGGAGTAATTGATGTGTGTCAGGATCGCGAAGTTGATCGCATCAATGTTTGCGGCGGGAGTCACATAGCCAACGACCTTGAATGGTTGAGTTCGCGCGATTGGTGTCGGGCTTGGCGACGCAGTCGGAACCACCGCAGCCGAGCAGCTGATGAGTACGAGTGCAAGGATCGCCGTGATCCACGTTGCGCGCCATAAACCCAACATCAGCGCAGCGTCTTCACGGTGCCGAGGTCAATGCGCGGCGCTGGTCCCGCTGGAGCAGACCAGGCAACGAGTGTCACTTTATAGCTGACTCCCTTCACGAGGCCCGTGATTGTGCACGTGGCGGCAGCTCCTGCCACCTGTGTGATTGCAGATCCGGCAAGGGTGCAGCTGCGCGTCGTTCGACCCTTAGCGGTGGCGGTCGCGATCCAGCCCGTTGCCTCGGCGGAGTCGGCGGGGAGCGCCCAATTCACCCGAATGGTGCCGCGACCCGCCGTGGCGGTCGCACCAACAGGTGCAGCGGGTGCCTGGCTGGCCCAGGCACCGATGCAGCGTCCGCCGCCGCCGCCAGGGGTCGCGCTGCGAACGCGTGTTGCCGCGTAGAGGGTGGCGAAGGCACTTGTGGCGAGTGCATCGGGCTCAATCGCGAGACCTGCGCCGATCGTTTCGTACCGTTGCGTAATGGGATCCCACAGCACAAGATTCGGTGCGTTGAGTGCGCCGGCGTTGGAGAAGTACCCGCCCACAGCGACCCTCCCGTCACGCAGCTCGGTCATTGCTGAAACCCAAGGGGTTCGTCGCGGATAGCTCACACCGCCTCCGAGCGGAATCCAACCACCTGGCGCCGCCGGTTCAATTGCTTGTACTGCATCTCCATACCAGCCAATCCCGCGACCGATCAGTGGATGGCCAAGACTATCCACCACGATGCTTGTTGGTACATCTGAGAAGAGCCGCGTGTCACCGATCGCGCTCCATACCTTTGTTGTCGGCGACCAGGCTGAGATCAATCCGCTACTGAATCGGCCTGCAACATACGCGGTGCCATCGCTTGTAAGTGCGGCGGTGGCCACCTCAGCGCTCACCCCCTTACCGAGCGCAACCCAGCGCTTGCGGACTGGGTTCCACACCGCAGCGTTGGCCGATGCCACACCAGGAGATCCCGTAAATCGACCGGCGACAAGAAGATTGCCGCTCACTGCGTCCACGGAGAGTGCGCGAACCACAACCCCCTTGCCGCTCAGCCCCTTCCCCACCTTCGACCAGAGGCCCGTCTTTAGGTTGAGTTGCGCAAGCCCAACGGCGGTGACGCGGCGTGACCCTTTGGTGACCGTCGTGAAGTTCCCGGCAACGTAGAGCGTGGTGCGCGCTGCGTCGACGGCAAGAGCGGTCACCGCGGCAACACGTCCGGCGGAGTTCTTGAATGTTGCGAGCGCCTGCCAAGAACCGTTCCGTGGATCGCGCACAGCGAGCCCTGCTACGGCCGTACCCGCAGCCTTGGTGAGCCCGGCGCCACCAACGACGAGTCGGCCATCGGGGAGTTCAAGCATTGACGTTGTGCTCCCCACCCATCCGGCGGAAGACCCGAGGGTGATCCAGCGGGCAGCCAAGGCATCGCTGCCGCTGATCGGCGTGGGGTCACCGCAGTAGTCGGCGGGGAGGATGACGGGCGCGTCAGGTGGCTCTGGGTCGCCACTCTCCGCTGCCGTTAGCCGCGGTATACCGCTCCCATCCACTGCGGGCCGGTCAATCAGCTTGAAGAGATCCTGCACTAGGTCGTCGGCGAACGAGTTCCTTGTCGGTGAGCCGTTTGCCACGGCGGCGATCGTGATTCCCAGTGCGGGAATTCGCTGCAGAGCACTGGTGACGCCAGAGAATCCGCCGTCGTGGCCATAGGTGCGTAGTCCACCGATCCACGTTCGATCCACTTGCGTGCCGTAGTTGTAAAGCCACGAACTCCAGGTTTGATAGGCGCTGCCATTCATGGCGATGGTCGCCGGGCCTTCAGTGAGTCGGCTCCCCCAGAAAAGCTCACCGAATCGGACGAGGTCACGAGGGGTTGAGAGAATATCGCCGGCTCCTTGCAGGATCGTGCTGACCGCCTTACTCGGCCCCCAGCTCACAAAGCCGTACGGCTTGCCGCTCATGTGTGGCCGCGCCGCGCCGACTCTCGGTCCCCAGCCTGTCTCGGTCATGTTCATCGGATCAAGGAGCAGTGCCTGGACCAGAGTCTTCCAGCCAACGCCGGTGGCGCGTTCAGCTGCGATCGTGAAGAGGGTGAGGCCTGAGTTGGAATACGAGAAGTTCCCAACCGTTGTCGGGGAGAGCAGGCCCTGCACGGCCGTCAGTGGCGTCACCTTGGCGTTCTGATTTCTGCTCAGCCACCCCATTCTGGAGTCTTTGTCAGTCAGCCAGTCGCTCATTCCCGATCGATGCAAGAGCAACTGCGCAATGGTGACTTCAGGTTTCACGTCGGCCTCAGGGACGAGTGTTGAGGCTCGTGTGGTGAGTGGCAAGATTCCACATTGATCAAGAAGCAGTGCTACTGCGGCGGTCAGTGCCTTGCTGGTACTCGCGATTGTGAATGGCATTGCGGGCGTAACGGCACGCTTGCTCTTCGTGTCACCAACACCAACGGCAGCGGTAAAGCTGCGGCCATCATCCCAGCGAATGGCAACCGAGACGCCGGGGTGGCGGGTTCGACGCGCCTTCTGCCAGGCAACCACTTTCGCGGTGAGGGCGCTGGCGAGGGTGGGATCAACAACGCGCGCAGCTGGCAACGGTACGGGGCGTGCCGCACAGGTACGCCAATCCACCGGATCCGTCGCTGCAACCGGCGCCACCGATTGGCCTGAGAGGCTGATGGCAACGGCGAGCAGCGCGACGCAGAGGCGGACGGTGCGGTGCGGCACGGCAGCAGGTGGCATTCATTGATTCTACCGCTCTACGCTCCGAGGGAGCCGTACAATCGGCGGAGCGAGCCGTGTGGCGCGCACGAGCTAGGAGGGCATGGAGATAGTCTCTGGTTCGCGACAATTCACACGTCAGTACGCATGAGCGGCCCGTCACGAGTTGAACGCCTACCGCGCATCACTGGCTACGACGCCGTCCGCGCGGCAGGAAGAAACTTTGAACGATTTTCGTCGCTCCACCAAGGCGACGAAGATGTACGCGACTATCGACAGCTGCCGCTGGAGTCGGACCCGCCGCTGCACTCTGCGCTGCGCGCGTTTCTTGTTCCCTTCTTTTCTAAGGGATCACTCGCGCCACACCAGCACCACATTGACGCGGATGCGCGTGCGCTAATCGCTCCGCTGGCGCACGGTGAGCTTGAACTGGTTCGCGGGGTTGGCCTCCCACTTGTGGTGCGCACCATCGCACGGCTCCTAGACCGAGAAGGCGACATCGAAGAGTGGGCTTCATGGGGTCCGTCGGTGTGGGGGGATCACGATGGGCGACGCGACGGCACGGCGCTGCTCGGATTCTTGGAGCGTGCCGTTAATGAGGGGGCTGCGGGGCGCGGTGGGCGCCTCTTTAACGTGCTCGCCACCACACCGATCAACGGGGTGGCTCTAAGCCGCAATGAGCAGATTGGCGTCGGCAGCCTCCTCCTCGCCGGAGGACGAGACACGGTCATGAACCTGATCTCCGGAATTCCCTGGATGTTTGCCATGCACCCGACCTACGCCAAGGCGTTGCGAAGCGATCCAACACTGCGTGCGCCGTTCATTGAAGAGACGTTGCGGCTCACCACCCCGCTCGGTCTCATGGAGCGCATCGATCGCGGTGACGCTGGTGGTAACCCTGCGACTTCGCCACACGTCGGGCTCGACTTCGCCTCGGCGAATCATGACGCGGCTACCTTCACCTGCCCCGCTGAGCTGCAGCTCGATCGCCCCGCTAGTACGCCGCATGTGGCGTTTGGGATCGGACCGCATGCCTGTGTTGGTGCCCCGCTCGCGCGCATGGAGGCGCATGCCGTACTTGATGCACTCTTGGAGGCGGCGCCAAACGGATGGCAGATCGTCGACTGCGAGGCGCAGTATCGAACGGTCAATGGGAGAGAGGTACCGGCGAGCTTTCAGCGCCTGGTGATCGCCGCTCGCTAGATCAGGCGACTACGCGTGTAGTCCGAACTGCACCGCAGCGAGTTCGGCGTAGAGGCCGCCCTTCGCGCGCAACTCCTCATGTCGACCGCACTCCACGATGGTGCCGTGATCCAAGACGATGATCTGATCCGCCGAAGCAACAGTGCTCAGCCGGTGCGCCACAGCGATCGTGGTGCGCCCGGCCATGGCGCGCTCGAGCGCCTGCTGCACATGGCGCTCCGAGACCGAGTCGAGTGCGGAGGTCGCCTCGTCGAGCAAGAGGATTGGTGGATCCTTGAGCAGTACGCGTGCAATCGCCAAGCGCTGACGCTCACCACCAGAGAGCTTGTAGCCGCGCTCCCCTACGACTGTGTCGAGCCCTTGCGGTAGCTCATTAATGCGTTCCTCCAGTGATGCTCCCGAAAGTGCCGCGAGGATCTGTGCATCGCTCGCCTCTGGTCGCGCATAGATCAGGTTGTCACGAATGCTTGCGTGCAGCAGGTGCGTCTCTTGCGTTACGACGCCGATCATCTCGCCGAGCGATCGCAGCTTGATCCCGCGCACATCCACACCATCAAGCTCCACCGATCCGGCGCTCGCATCCCAGAAGCGCGGAATCAAACTCAAGATCGTGCTCTTCCCTGAGCCTGATGGGCCAACGAGAGCGGTGAGGCTCCCTGGTTCGGCGGTGAACGAGATATTTGTGAGACCGAAGGAATCACGCCTCTGTCGACCCTGGCCCTCGGGTGGCTGCGGATAGCGGAAGCTCACATCGCGCACAGAGACCTGTCCGCGAACTCCGGCGCGCGTCAGCGTTACCGCGTTCGGTGCGTCCACAATTTCTGGAACAAGGTCGAGGTAGGCAAAGATGCGCTCAAAGAGCGCCAGGCTTCCGCCGATCTCAACCTGTAGGCCAAGCAGTGAGGCGAGTGGGAAGAAGAGGCGGCTCTGCAGTGTGGTGAAGGCGACGATGTCACCGATCGTCGGCGCATCTGGCGCGCCAGCGACAGAGAGTGAACCAGCGACGAAGTAGACCAGCGCTGGAATGCCGCTGAATACGACTTGCACCACCACACCAACCCAGCGGCCGGTGAGCGCCTGTCGCAGCTGCAGTGTGGCGAGCTCACCGGAGCGATGCGTGAATCGCTCAGCACCAGCCTCAGAGCGACCGAACGACTTGGCAAGAAGTGCACCGCCGACCGAGAGGTGCTCTTCAGCAATAGAGGTCAGATCGGCAAGCGCCGTCTGCACCTCACCACTCGCCTTGCGGCGGGCCGCTGAGGCTTTTGAGCTCAAGAAGAGGAAGAGCGGCGCAACGGCAACGCTCACCGCCGTGAGACGCCAGTCAATGATCGTCATCGCCACCAACGTTGAGACGACGATCGCAATGCTTGATGCCAAGTTCGCGGCGGCATCACTGACGACCGACTGCACGCCAGAGACATCGTTGGTGAGGCGGCTCTGAATCTCGCCCGTGCGCGTCTCCGAGAAGAAGCGGATCGGCATCGACTGCACATGGGTGAAGAGGGCGTTGCGCAGGTCGCGCATCACGAACTGGCCAACCGAGGCGGTAAGCCACGCCTGGGCGAGTCCGATGCCGCCGTTGATGATTGGCACGACCACCATCAAGCCCGCATAGAGCGCCAGCAGGCCGAGGTCGCGCTGCGGAATCGCCTCATCGATGAGGAGCTTCAGCAGATACGGGTTCGCAAGCCCCAAAATGCTCGATCCAGCGATGGCAAGTCCAATAACGCTGAGGCGCGCACGATATGGCCCAAAGAACCGCGCCGCTCGTCGCAGGAGCGGCAGCGCTGCTCCGGCAGGCTTTGTTGGGCCAGTGTCGTCGCCGCCGAACATGTGGCCACCGCGACCTGAGCCCATGCCGCCGCTCATGCGGGCACGGCGAAGAGGGCGAGGGCGTTACGCGTCGGTAGGCGATTGGGCATGGCGGGATTCTATCCCGCCGAGCGTTAGATCCCTGAACCCTCGGCAGCGAGCTCGTCGGTGCGCACGCGTGCCTGCGAAAGTTGGCTCCCAGCAGGAACGCTCTTCGTCAGCCATACGTTGCCGCCGATCGTTGAACCGCGTCCAACGGTGATGCGACCCAGGACCGTCGCCCCCGAGTAGATCACCACGTCGTCTTCGATGATCGGGTGTCGAGGCTGGCCCTTTACGAGGTTGCCGTCTTCACCCTTCGGGAAGCTCTTGGAGCCAAGTGTCACACCTTGATAGAGGCGCACGCCGCTCCCGATGATCGCCGTCTCGCCAATCACCACGCCGGTGCCATGGTCAATAAAGAAGCGCTCACCAATCGTTGCGCCGGGGTGAATGTCGATTCCCGTTGCGGAGTGTGCCGCCTCCGATGCGATGCGCGGCAGGAGCGGCACGCTCAACGTATAGAGAAGGTGCGCCATGCGGTGGTCAATCATGGCGCGCACGCCAGGGTAGCCATGCAAGATCTCCGAGCGGCTGCGTGCTGCTGGGTCTCCCGCAAACGCTGCGGCGATATCGCCTTCGATCAGCGTGCGAATCGCAGGGAGCTCGGCCGCAAATGCGTTCGTGACGCGATCGACCTGATCAGGGGCGAGCCCTTCGCCTGGTCGCTCAGCAGCAAAGAGCACCGTGCAGCGCCGGATCTGCTCGCGCAGGCCGGCGAGCGCCGCGGTGAGATGCGCGGCCACTGCCACATCGCCATCGGCCGCAACGCCGAGCTCGCGCGGGAAGAGTGCCGCACGCAACTCGGCCAACACGCGTGTGATCTCGCCACGCGATGGGCGGTCGCCCGCCGCCACCGCGCCACCCGCGAGGGCAGCGTCGGCGGCGGTCAGCGCACGACTGAGTTCGTTCACCTCAGAACTCACAGGGCGATGCCGCTGGCATCAAAGAGCCCCTCGTAGAGCGCGGTGCTCAAGTAGCGCTCGCCTGAATCTGGCAGCACCACCACGATGGTCTTCCCCGCGTTCTCTGGCAGGTGCGCCAACTTCAGCGCAACGTGTGCGGCAGCACCGCACGAGATACCAACGAGGATTCCCTCTTCACGAGCGATGCGACGCGCCATGGCGATCGCCTCTTCGTTGGTGACTGACTCAACCTGATCAATCAGCGAGATATCAAGAATGTCAGGAACGAATCCTGGCCCGATCCCTTGAATCTTGTGCGGAGCTGGCTGATTTGGCTGGCCAGCAATGCGCTGCGCAATGACTGGGCTGGTGGCAGGCTCAACGGCAACGATGTGCACCGCCTTACCGCGACCCTTCTTGAAGTAGCGAGCGACGCCGGTGATGGTGCCGCCGGTGCCACTCCCTGCAACGAAGATGTCGACCTTCCCGTCGGTGTCTGCCCAGATCTCTGGACCGGTGGTCGACTCATGAATCGCTGGGCCGGCTGGGTTCTTGAACTGCTGCAGCAGCACGTAGCGTGCAGGATCCGATGCGGCAATCTCTTCCGCCTTCGCGATCGCGCCGGGCATTCCCTTTGCGCCCTCGGTAAGCACCAGCGTTGCGCCGTAGGCAACGATGAGCTTGCGTCGCTCAATGCTGACGGTGTCGGGCATGGTGAGGGTGACCTTGTAGCCGCGTGCTGCGCCGACCATCGCCAGCGCGATGCCGGTGTTGCCGCTCGTTGGCTCAACGATCTCCACGCCTGGCTTCAGCACGCCGCGCTTCTCGGCGTCGAGCACCATGGCGGTGCCAAGTCGGCACTTCACGGAGTAGGCAGGGTTGCGCCCCTCAACCTTGGCAAGCACCGTTGCGGCGGCGCCGTCGGTGACGCGGTTCAGGCGCACGAGTGGCGTGCCGCCAATGGTGATCGCGTTGTCGG
>JBIIRA010000063.1:0-4209 GCA_044341795.1 Candidatus Limnocylindrus sp. | reverse complement strand
GTGTGCCTGGCTTCTGCACGCTCTCTGAGGCGCAGGCTACGGCAAGTTCCGCGGCGCGCACAGGGGTGAGGCCGCTGGCGAGACCGAACGAGAAGGCGCCGAGGAACGAGTCGCCCGCCCCGGTCGTGTCGACAACGGTCACCTTCGGCGCACTTACACGCTGTAGTGGCTGGCCACGCTGGGCGATTGCGGCTCCGTGGCCGCCGAGGGTCACCAGCAGGTTGACGCCGCTCTTCGCTGCGGCGGCAAGGATGCGCTCGTCGGCACCGTCGCCAATCGCCGAGCCGCCGAAGAGGGTGGTGAACTCCATCTCATTGGGGGCGAGCCAGTCAGAGACGGCAAGGAGCTCTGGGTCAATAGGCGCCGCTGGGGCCGGATTGAGCAGGGTGGTGATCCCCGCAGCACGTGCCGCGCGGAAGGCCGCAAGCGTCGTTGCTTGTGGAATCTCGAATTGGCCCACGACGATCGTTGGCTTGAAGTCGCGTACCGCCGCCTCGGCGACGGCTGGGTCGGTGTCGTTGTTGGCGCCGGGGACGATGATGATGCGGTTGATCCCGTTCGCGTCAACCCAGATCGGCGCGACGCCGCTGGAGCCTGGAACGGTGCGCATCCAGCGCGTGTCGATCCCCTCTTTTACGAAGTTCGCCAGATGCGACGCGCCATACGCGTCGTCGCCGACAGCGTTGACCATGGCAACGGGGGCGCCAAAGCGTGCCGCCTGCACCGCCTGGTTCGCACCCTTCCCGCCGAAGCCCATCTGGAAGCGATCGCCCACCAGAGTCTCACCCGCATTGGGGATCACCTTGGCGTACGAGATCAGGTCCATCATGGTGCTGCCCACAACGAGAATCCGTGCTGTGCTCACGTTCGACGCATCTCCTTTATGTCGGGCGGTGATGCCCGGTTCAGCCCACCGATCGGCGAGAACAGGATGATGCCCCTAATTGCCTCCGAGCGCACGGCGTGACCCGCGTGGTGCACCGAGAGGGCACTGGACCGAACCTAGCGCATGCGGATCTTCTGCTTCGCGATCTTCGTGGTCCCGGCTGGCAGTCGTCGGTTCTCAAACCAGACCACGATGCCGTAGAGCTTGCACGCTACGCAGATGCCGGTGATGGCGAGGAACGTTTGTAGCGCGGCCACAATCGTGACTAGCCCGACTGAAACGAGACCGGCGCCAAAGAGTTGGTGCACGATCACGCCACCAAGAATCATGGTGCCGCCCATCACCTGTGCAAGGCGCAGGCCGGGAACGGGTTGAAGGTCGGCTGGCTTTGGTGCAGAGATCACGCCGCGCTCACGCAAGATGCGGAACGGGAGTGCGAGCAGGCTGACGCGCAGGCCGGTTGCGGCACTCAGTAGCATCGCCAACGAGATCAGTACGATGAGTGCAACGCCAAACTGCTGCGTTGCTGGCTGCAACCAGAGAGCGGTCGCGGCAAGAAGCAAGAGGACGCTCAGCGCTGCGCCGGAACGGAATCCTCGTGAGTCGGTCATCTGTGACATGGGTGACACCTCAGGCTAAGTGGATTTTGCGGCGCATTGCGCGCCGATGGAGCCTGATCGACCGGAGCGGGCGGTTAGCGCGCGAGCGGTCGCAGGCCAGGAACATGCGAGCGTCGACAGATCGACGGCTCACCTGCGACCGATGCAATTAGCTCTGCTGCGCTCATGGATGCCATCGTAGCGTGGTCGTTCCCGACTTACTTACTGCTCAGACTTGCAATAGCCTTCTGCGCGGTCTCAAGGCCGAGGAGCGCGCAGTGGATGCGCGTGGGACCAACCTCAACACCGAGAAGCTCCATCACGAAGGGGCTGCCAAGCGCCAAGATCTCGTCGATGCGCTTGCCACGCAACTCATCGGTGATGAGCGAAGTGCCCGCCTGCGAGATGGCGCAGCCGCGGCCGCTGAATGCCACGTCGGTGATAACGCCAGCCTCGTCGAGCTGCAGCTGCAGGTTGATGACATCACCACAGTTTGGATTACGCCCCTCAAGGCTGACACTCGGTGCGGCGAGCGGCGCCTGATTGTGCGGACGGCGATGGTGCTCAAGGATCTGCTCCCTGTAGAGATCGTCCATACCGCCCATCGCTTAGCCCTCAAATACTTTGCGCGCGTCGCGCAGGCCGGCAAAGAGTGCGTCGAGGTCTTCATGTGTGGTGTATGGGGCAACGCTCACGCGCGCCGAGGAGCTGAGCTCGAGCTGCTCGTGCAGTGGCTGCGCGCAGTGGAAGCCGGCGCGAATGGCCACACCGCGGCGGTCGAGGATCTCGGCCAGGTCGTGGGCATGAATCAGGTCGCTCGAGAAGGCGACCAGGCCAGCGCGCTGGCTGGCGTCGCGTGGACCAAGGATGCGGGCGTCTGGGAGCACCTCAGGGAGCTCGCGGATCACTCGCTCAATCATGAGCGCCTCGTGCGCATGGATCTTGTCGCGGCCGAACTCGTCGAGCAGGTCACAGGCCGCTGCGAGGGCAACCGCGCCCGACGCATCGGGGGTGCCAGCCTCGAAACGCTGGGTTCCAGTCGTAAAGTCGGCGTCGCGCAGTCGCACGCTATGGATCATGTCGCCACCGGTTTCGATGGGCGCCATCGCGTTGAGCAGATCGGCGCGCGCCCACAGCCCGCCGCCAGCAAAGAGCCCGCCCATCTTATGTGCGCTGAAGGCGTAGAAGTCGGCACCAGTAGTGGGAATCGAGACAGGCATGTTCGCGACCGCCTGGCAGCCATCCACGCAGAGGAGTGCACCAACGGCGTGCGCCGCTTCGGCGATCTGGGCCAGCGGCGCAATGGAGCCGAGCACGTTGGAGACATGTCCGAGGGCGATCATCTTTGGCTTCAGCTTCATCAACGAATCGAGACGGTCCCAGAGGATCTCACCGGTTACGTCGTCAACGGGGATGAACTCTAGGTCGGCATCCATCTCGCGCGTGATCTGCTGCCACGGGATGAGATTTGCATGATGCTCGGCTTCGGTGACGAGCACCACATCACCACGGCGCAAGTTCGCTTTCCCCCACGAACGTGCAACAAGGTTGAGCGCTTCTGTGGCGCTGCCAAGCATCACCAGTTCGCTCGCTGGAACGTCTACATACGCAGCGATGCGCGCACGTGCCGCCTCATACCCGTCGGTCGCCATTTGCGCAAGCGTGTACGCGCCGCGATGTGGGTTCGCATTTGCGGTGAAGAGGAACTTCGAGACTGCATCAACAACGCGCTGCGGGCGCTGTCCGGTTGCAGCGCTGTCGAGATAGTGCAGCGGTCGACCACCAGGTTGCGTCTTAAAGATTGGATATTCGGCGCGAACCTTTACGGGATCGAGTGTGCCGTCAGCGTTGTGCCATGCGCCCATGTCGCGAGCCTACACCCGCCGCGCTACGCCGACGGGGCTGGTGCAGCGGTTGGCGTTGCCGCCTCGTCTGCGGTTGGGTTGATGCCGTTCTCGGCAAGGATCGGCGCGTACCCTTCGCGCTCCAAGCGGTGCGCGAGGTCTGGACCGCCTGATGCCACGATGCGGCCGCGCGCGAGCACGTGCACGAACTGCGGCTTCAAGTAATCAAGGAGCCGCTGATAGTGCGTGATCACCAGCACGCCAAGTTCTGGCGAGAGCATTGTGTTGACGCCTTCGGCGACGATGCGCAACGCATCGATGTCGAGGCCAGAGTCGGTCTCGTCGAGAATTGCCATCTCTGGCTTGAGTAACGCCATCTGCAACATCTCAAGGCGCTTCTTCTCGCCGCCCGAGAATCCATCATTCACGTAGCGCGTCATGAACGCCTCGTCCATCTTCAGTTGCGTGAGCTTCTCTTTCACGAGCTTGCGGAACTCGCCCATCGTCATGCCGCCCTTCACTGGGTCCGACGGATCGAACTCAGGATCGCGCACGAGCCCAGAGCGACGCGCATTCATTGCGGTGCGCAAGAAGCTCGCAACGGAGAGCCCGGGAATTGAGGTTGGATACTGGAAGGCAAGGAAGAGGCCGAGTCGCGCGCGCTGATCGGCGCTGTACTCCATCAAATCTTCGCCCTTCCACAACACACTCCCCGAAACGATCTGATAGCTCGGGTGTCCCATCAGCGCGTAACTGAGGGTCGTCTTGCCGGAGCCGTTCGGCCCCATGATTGCGTGCACTTCGCCCGGCTTGATCGTGAGCGAGATCCCCTGAAGGATGTGCTTGCTTGGGTCGCTCGACGGTGCGACGACGAGATCCT
>JBIIRA010000062.1:0-4260 GCA_044341795.1 Candidatus Limnocylindrus sp. | reverse complement strand
GGGCGGGGGGGCGCCGTGTGCTGCGCCCGGGGGCGCAGCAAACGACGAGGCCGCACATAGCCCGATGGCGAGGAGTAGGGTAAGCATCTGACGAGGCCCTTTGCGGCTGCGCATGACATGAGTTTACCTCACTAACCCTAGGCGAGACACCAACCCAGAACCGGGCCACGAGAGGAATTTGCGCTGGCGATCGGATGGGCCTAGGTCTGGCGCGGGTCCTTACTCGGCGACCGGGAGCGCGCGGCCCTTCGCCTTCGCTTCGGCCGCCTTGGCCGCCCATGCGCCGAGAACTTCGTCCTTGTGCGGTCGGATCGGGCAGTGGCCATCCTTGTTGCCAGACTCGTCGCAATAGCCGAGCGGCACGCACTTCGGGGCGAGGAAGCTGCCGAGGAATGGGCTCACCGCAAATACCTCGTGGCGGATGAGCTGGAAGAGGCGGCGGATCTCCCACTGCGCCATGGTGCAGAGGCGCAGGCCCGACATGTGAATGAGCGCGCGGAGATTGACGGTCATGATCAGGTTCGTCCGCGTGGCATTGGGGAAGACGAATCGCGCATCTTCGGCGGGGATACCTGCCGCAACGAGGTCGCCGTAGAGGCCGAGCGCACCCTGGGTTGCCTCCTCGAAGCGTGCGCGCACCGTTTCGTCGGCCTCAGCGACAGATCCCGGGAGCATCGTTGCCGCCTTCTTGAAGGTCACATAGCGCTGTGACTGCTGATCAAACGCCACGCCCGCGCGGTGGCGTACTAGTTGGTGGCTGAGGGTTCGGGTAACGCCAGTAATCGCGAAGGTGAAGACGATGTGTTCAATAGTGCTGCCGTGGCCAGACTCAATGACGCGACTGACTAACTCCCGCTGCTTGGCTGGATCGATCTCACCCGCCTCGGCGCGGCGATAGATCTCTTCCGGTGGGAGCTCGGAGTAGCAGGTGCGGCATGCGGTGTAGATGATTGGGACATAGGAGCGCTCGACGATCTCACGATTCGGAAAGAGCATCGTCGCCTTCATGCCAAGGTCATGACGACCTGGGTTCTTCGGAATCCCGCTCTTCTGCTTCTCGTTCATCTCAGTAGTAGTCCGAGCAGGAGAGGAAGTAGCCGCACTCGCAGATCATCTTGCACTTGCGATCGATCATCTGCGCGCCGCAATTGGCGCAGCAGGTCATCACGAGGCCTGGATCAATTTCAGCCAACGACGTTGATGCGACCACCGTTGGGGCGCTCTCGTCACTCGCTGGGGCTGGAGCGGGTTGGTTCAACATCTCAAGGATCCTACCGCTCCGCGAGGGAAGAGGTGCCGTGCGTCGCCTCCCACGGTGCGCCGATGCCAATCCGCGCTCCCATCAAGAGGCGAGCCTCAGCCAGGATCATGGAGGCGGGGGTGCCACTCGGCAGCACGTGCACGACCTCAAGATCGGCGGGGCCCACCACTAGGCGGCGGCGCACGAAATCCACGAGCTCTACCCAGGCATCGCCGACGAGCAGCAGTGGCCGCGCATCGCTGACCTGCAGCAGGTTCCAGGCGACGGCGATCTCGGCCAGGGTGCCAATGCCGCCATCAAGGCCAATCAGCAGATCTGCCTCCGAGAAGAGGCGCAGCCGGTCGAAGAGGTCGGCAGAATCGATGCGGCGCGTCACCGCCTCATTCGCTTCCAGGCCATCCCACGAAGTCACCGTGTAGCCAAGTACTTCACCGCCCTTTGACTTTGCCCCGCGCGACGCGGCGCCCATCACCCCCTCGTAGCCTCCGGTGGCAACGGTGTACCCGGCTTCGGCGAGTGCCGCACCGAGCTGGAACGCTGCGACCCAGCGCGGGTCGTTCTCGGGTAGACGCGCCGACCCGTACACGCCCACGATGAGGCGCTCAGTCATTACAGCGCGTGCCTTCGGGAGGGAGCGTGCCGCTCACCAAGAACGTGATGGCGGCGTCGTCGATGCAGGCGCTCTTCCCGCCAACGCCGGTGTGCCCCTCGCCAACGAAGGTCAGCAGGTGGCCACTCTCGAGAAGGTCTGCCATGCGCTGCGACCAGGCGTAGGGGGTTGCAGGGTCGCCGGTTGTGCCCACCACCAGGATCGGTGCGGCGCCCGCTCCATTCACGATTGCCGGTAGCGGGTCCGCACTCTTGTATGGCCACACGCCGCAGAGTAGCCCGCCAGAGGCCTGGCCTGCGGCAAAGTCTGGCGCCTTACTGGCGAACTTCTCGTAGATCGCCTTGTAGCGCGCAATCGATGGCGTGGTTGGTGAATCAATGCAGCTGATCGCGCGGAAGGCCTCCATGATGTTTGACTTGTAGGTGCCGTCATCTGCACGATCGTTGTACGCGTCGGCGAGTAGGGTCAGTAGGTATCCATCGCCGTCCCTCGCACCGGCGAGCCCCTGCACGGCGTAGTCCCAGTAGTCGCGGTTGTAGAGCGTCATGATCACGCCAGTCCAGGCGATGACAGAGTTCAGCCTGCGACCATCTTCGAGCTCGATCGGGCGATCATCCAGGTTGTTCATCAGTACATCGAACGCGGCGCGAGAATTCCCCGCGCCGAATGGACAGGCGGTGTCGGCATCACACCAGGCGAAGAGGCGATTGAGCGCGGCCTGAATTGAGACCCCCTGCTCGCCGTACTCGGACTCATCGGTCGGAGCCATATCAACGGCACCATCAAGAATCAGGTGGCCGGTTGAGGCGGGGAAGAGGGTGGCGTAGACGGCACCGAGGGCGGTGCCGTAGCTAAAGCCGAGGTAGTCCAGCTTCGGCACGCCAAGGCCTACGCGAATGCTCTCCATGTCACGCGCCGATGCGGTGGTGCCGATGTAGGCGAGCAGTTCGCCGGTGCCCGCCTTGCACTTGTCGGCGAACCACTGCGCGTCGTTTAGTGCCGCCACCCAATCCGTTGCAGTTGGCTGATTCGGAATGCCAGGCGTGGCCGACCAGTCGTCCATCTCAGAGTTGCTGAGGCACTCAACGGGTGCGCTGCGATTGACGCCGCGCGGGTCCCACGAGACGAGGTCAAAGCGATTGCCGATCTCAGCAGGTACAACGCCACGCCCCGACTCAGCAAGGATGTTGATGCCAGAAGATCCAGGCCCACCGAAGTTCAGGAGGAGTGGGCCAACCTTGTTCGCCTGATCGGCGGCCGGGAGGAGGGCGACGGCAAGGTCGATTGTCGGCCCATCAGGCGTGAGGTAATCGCGCGGCACGGCGATGGTGGCGCAGAGGAGTTCTGGGTTGCCACCGGTGACTGGGTCGGTGACCGGGCAGCTCTGCCAGTCGATTGTGCCGCTGGGGATGAAGCTCGCGATAGGGCTCGGGGACCCGCTGACGAGACCCTCACAGGCACTCGTCGCGATGGCAACGACGAGGAGCGCAGCGATTGCGACGCGTGCGCGACTCTCTGTGACGTTACGCATCGGTGGCCCCCTTTTTGCTTACGCTCCGTACTCAGTTGTAGCAGAACGCCCCAGCCGCCAGAGGCGACCGGGGCGTGGTCTGCGTTAGGTTCCGCGTTCGATCAGCTGCAGCCGCTCGTCGTACCGCAGGTCATGCACTTGTAGCAGGCTGCGTTGCGCACCATGATCGCGCCGCACTCCATGCACGCTGGTGCATCGGACTGGTTCTGGAAGCCAAGCCCGGCAACCGCCAACACACCGCCCGTTGCCGCAGGTGCGGCTGGAGCAGCTACTGGTGCTGGGGTGCTAATCGCGACGGGAGCCGAGACCGACCCCGTTGCGCTGCCGCCCTTGCCGCAGGTGCAGTTCGGACCACACGACTCCACCGCACCCACGCGAACCGTGGCTGGGAGGGCGCCGAGGACCGGACCACCATCGGTGCGCTCCTGCAGGCCGAGGATCTCGCGATCGCCGGCTGGCAGGAATCGGCTTCCGAGGTAACGGAAGACGTAGTCCACGATCGACTTCGCCAGTGGGATCTCGGCGTTGCCGGTGAATCCGCTTGGCTCGAATCGCACGTGAGCGAACTTGTTGACCAGGTCACGGAGTGGCACGCCGTACTGGAGCGCCACGCTGACCGAAGTCGCGAAGCTGTCGACGAGGCCGCTCACGGTGGAGCCCTCCTTCGCCATCTTCAAGAAGATCTCGCCCGGCTGACCATCCTCATAGAGACCGACCGTGAGGTATCCCTCCTGGCCCGAAATCTCGAAGCGATGGGTGATTGCCGTGCGCTCCTTTGGCAGGCGTCGTCGCGCTGCACCGGCACCAGGCAAGATTGCAGAGGCGACTTCGGCAATTGCCGCTTCGTCCTTCTTCTTG
>JBIIRA010000087.1:0-15073 GCA_044341795.1 Candidatus Limnocylindrus sp. | reverse complement strand
ATGCCATATAGCCTCCCTACTGCGCTTGTACTGATACTGAGTATCAGTTAGTAGAAAGGTAGATGACCATTGGCCCAAACGTCAAGGTCTATGCGCCAGGGACGGGTGTGGCGCGTTCGAGGAACTCAGGGATGCGCGTGAGGTCGACGTTCCCGCCACTCAGGATGACGACCACCCGGTCGCCAGGGATCACGGGGATGCGGCCGAAGAGGAGGGCGGCGAGAGCGGCGGCGCCAGCGGGCTCCACCACCTGCTTGAGGCGCTCCATCGCGAACCGTAACCCGCCGAGGATCTCTTCGTCGGAGAGGGTGACGAGGCCATCAAGGAGTGAGGATGCGAGTGGGAGTGTCCAGGAGCCGGCATACGGCGCACCGAGGCCGTCGGCCACGGTGACCGGGGTGACGGGCACGACACCGCCAGCATCGACCGCCTGCTTCACTGCAGAGGAGCCGTCGGGCTCAACGCCGTAGAGGCGAATCTCGGGCTTCAGTGCGCGGAGTGCAACAGATGCGCCGCAGAGCATGCCGCCGCCGCCGAGTCCACCAATGACGACATCGGCTTCGGGAATCTGCTCAAGGATCTCGATACCCATGCTGCCGTGCCCGGCAATCACGAACGGATCATCAAACGGGTGAGCATCGATAAGGCCACGCTCTGCAACCAGTTTGTTCTTCAGCTCTCCTGCGGTGCCCATGTGCCCTTCCACAAGGTGCACGGTTGCCCCATAGGCCTTGCAGGCCGCGATCTTTGCTGGCACGGCCTTCGCTGGCATCACGACCTCGACAGGGATGCCGTAGGCGCGGCCCGCCCAGGCATATGCGGCGGCGGCGTTTCCTGCGCTAAAGGTGATGATCCCGCGGCGCTGCACATCCTCAATTCCGAAGAACTCCACAAGTCGTGCAACACGATTCAACATGCCGCGAACCTTGTACGAGCCGCTGCGCTGCAGGTGCTCGGACTTGAATCGCACGCGGCCATCGCCAAGGGCTGGCCCACCGCTCCGACGGAGCGCATCGGCAGCACCGACCGAGGAGAGGATCGGCGTGATGTGCAGCTTCCCCGCGGTGCGCTGAACGGCATCCTTCACCGCCTTCAGATCCATGCTGAACGGCTCGCCCGTCAGGGGATCAGTGGTCGGCAGTGGCGGATAGGCCGGGCGCTGTTCACGAGACGGTAGGTCGGGCATGGGGAGAACGGTAGTACATGCGCGGGGGGAGCAGGTAGCCTGTACGCATGCTCGAGATTCGACCCGCAACCTTTGAGGAGATCCTGAACCTGCGCCACGAAGTGCTGCGGGCAGGTCGGCCGTTGGAGAGCGCCTACTACCCAGGCGATGAGGCTGGTGCGGGTGCGCACTGGGGCGCCTGGAGCGACGGTGAGCTCGCCGCGTGTGTCTCGCTCTATACGGTTGAGGGGCCAAGCACCCAGCTCCGTGGTGCCGCGACCGCGCCACACTGGCGTAACCAGGGGATCGGTGAGGCGCTGATGCGCGCCGCCATCACCGCCTGGTGGTCCGACTCGAGCGGCCCGCGCGACCTCTGGTGCAACGCACGAGTAGCGGCAATCTCTCTGTATGAGCGCCTCGGCTTTGTAGCCGAGGGGGAGCGCTTTGAGTTCCCTCAGGTTGGCCCACATCAGCGCATGCGCTGGGTGGCCCCGTGATCGGCGCGCTGTTCGGTGTGTTCGCCGCCTTCTCGTGGGGTGGTGGCGACTTCTTGGGCGGACTCGCTAGCCGACGCCTCCCGACTTTCCTCGTCGTCGCCACGAGCCAGGCGGCGGCGCTGGCGCTACTGATTCCCGTTGCCCTGCTCGCTGGTGGTGTTCCGCCAAGTGGCTCTGCGCTACTCACCACCGCGCTCGCCGGCATTGTTGGTGGCACCGGTGTGCTCTCGCTTTATCACGGGTTTGCCCACGGGCGCATCTCGATTGTCGCCAGTATCGCGGGCACACTCGCGGCACTGATCCCCGTTGGCGTGAGCATTGCGCAAGGTGAAGTTCCATCACTCCTCCGACTCTTCGGATTCATGCTGGCGATCGTTGCGATCATCATCGTCTCAACGAGCTCTGTTGAGCATGCAGTTGCCGGTGAGGCGGGTGCGCACGCCGATGCGTCAAGCGGTGCAGCCGCTAGCGGTGGTGCCATTTACGGAATAACAGCGGGCATCTGCTTTGCCGGATTCAGCCTGATCTTCGCTGGTGTTCAATCGCAACTTGAAGAGACGGCTACCATTGGTCTGCCGACGATTGCGTGGCTCCTCACGATTCTTCGTATCGCCAGTGTGTCGGCACTCACTCTCGTCTTCGTTATGGCTCGACTTGTTGGCCGACGTCCGCCCGGAGATGAGCCGATTCGCGCGGGCGCAATCCCAACAGGCCTGCTACCACGGCTTCGTCTTGTGGTGTTGCTTGCAGCCGCCGGCACGGGCGACACGATGGGGAATCTCTTCTTCTTCCTCTCATCTGGAGAGAGCGGTGTGGCGGTCGCGGCGGTCTTCACCTCAATCGCACCAATCACTACGGTGATCTTTGCGGCGCTCCTGTTAGGCGAACGTGTAAGCGCTCGACAAGGGTTGGGGATTGCCCTCGCAGGTGTTGCAACCCTGGCCATCGCCCTAGGTGGAGTGGCGTAGACGAACTGTTACAGAACCGCTACTATCGCTCTCCCATGACTGATACATCGCCTGTAGAGCCGACGCCCATCGCGATCGACCGCGCGAGTGGAGCGTTGCGACTCGCTGAGCGAACCATCACCCTCACCGGCACTGAGCTGCGCCTCCTCTCCCTTTTGATCGAGCGTCTTGGCGATGCGGTTTCACATCAAGAGATTCGTGATTACGTGTGGGGCGAGAATTGGGCCGGTGGCGACGAGGCACTTCGCGTTGCCGTCAACCGCCTCCGCAAGAAGTTTGAGAACAATCAGCGTCGCCCGCAGATCTTGGTGAGTGTTCGGGGCATCGGCTACCGCCTGATCGGCACCCGCCAGGCGTAGCGCTCCGCTACAGCTGCGAGAAGAGCGGCTTCAAGAACTGGCTCTCGATCACGAGGGCGATGTACGCCACAGGAAAGCTCGCAAAGAGGCCGAGCACTGCAGACCACCCGGAACGTTCTGTACCTTTTCCGTCTGCGCGCGGTTGCGGAACAATCAGGTAGGTGATGAGGCTGCCAAAGACCACCGTGCCAAGCACCAGGAGCGCCGCAGCCTCGGTGCGCAGATCTCTCCCACCGAACACTCCACTCAGATCGGCGCCGCTGCGCAGCGCGCGCTCTACTTGGAGGTCGTAGACGAGGTAGGCAAGGGTGAGTAGCGTCGCGATGGAAACGTTGGAGAAGACGGCGCGAAAGACCGGCTTCGGTGCATGAAGCAGCTGATAAATGCGGCGGCCGATGAAGCCGCGTGGGCGGCGTTGCTTAGCCATGCAGAATTTCAATCGT
The DNA here is from genome assembly GCA_044341795.1 of Candidatus Limnocylindrus sp. GTDB lineage: Bacteria > Chloroflexota > Limnocylindria > Limnocylindrales > Limnocylindraceae > Limnocylindrus. Next base: position 11,641 of record JBIIRA010000087.1, on the reverse strand, counting down.
TGGGCGCTTCGGGAGTGTCTCTGGAGTGTGTGCGGCGAAGAGGGTGATCAGCTCGGCGATGCGCGCCACCTCAGCCTCGGTGTTCCAGAAGCCCCATGAGGTGCGGAGTGCGGCGGCTGAACCTGGGCGACCGTCGAGGGGTGGGAGGCTCGGCACGCGGCGGGTGATGGCGAAGGCTCGGCGCGTGAGCTCTTCAACCAGCTGCTCGGGCTTCCAGCCGGTTATGCGGAGGGAGACGATCGTGGCGTGCCCCCCAGCGGGGGCGAGCATCTGGACTCCGGGAACGTCGCGTACGGCGGCGTGGAACTCGGCGGCGAGGCGCTGGCCACGCTCGGTCGCCCACGGCAGGCCGACTTGCATCGAGAACCAGCCCGCCGCTCGGGCAGCCCCCGCCAGCGCCGGGCGGCTGAAGCCGGAGACCTGGTACCGACGGGCATCTGGCCGGAAGGTGCCGACACCGTTGAGCGGCTGCCCATCAAACGCCATGTACCCGCCAATGATCGGGCGGAAGGTCTCAGTAGCAAGCGCCTCGCGCGAGACGCGAATGCCAGCGAGCCCCTCCACACCAAGGAGCCACTTCTGTGATGGGAAGGCGAGCAGATCCGGGTTGAGCGAATCGATGTCGTCGCGCAGCGCACCAACACCTTGTGCGCCATCGAGCACGGTGATGATCCCTGCGGCACGTGCCGCGGCCAGCAACAGCGCGACTGGCAGAACTCGGCCACTGATCCATGAGACGCGCGAGAGGAGCAGGAGCTTCGTTGGTGCGCTCAGTAGTGGCAGGACGCTCGCAACGATCTCATCGTCACTGAGCGGTTCTCCAGCTGCGTTGCAAAGTGAGAGTGTTTGAATGACGACGCCGGTGCGCGCGGAAAGTGCAGTGAGGCTGCCGCGAATTGCGGGGTACTCTTCGTCGAAGGTGATGATGCGGTCACCAGCGCGCCACTCCATGCCAAGGATCGGTCGCAGCACCGACTCGGTGGTGCTGTGCCCAATGGCAACAAGATCAAGATTGGTGGCGATTACGCCGGCGAAGACGCCGCGCAACTCGTTGGCGCGCTCCTCGACATCGTCCATGGCGTGCTCGGTGGCACGACCCGTCTGCAGCTCTTGGTCGTGCACGGCGCGCATTGCCGCGTCAACCTCGGCAGGCACTGGCCCGTTGCTTCCCGCGTTGAGATAGATGCTCGCCTCTGTTGAGGGCATCATCTTACGAAGCTCGCTGACCTTCTCGTGATCGCTCATTCTGTCTCCCCTGTTGATCCGCTTGCCGCGCGGCAGCGCGCCTCAATCGCCGAGAGTGACGCTACCTGATCGGGGCCGAGGTCAGTGCGGAAGCGCACAACACGTGGACCACGAAGGGTATAACCCGAACCGCTGCGCTCGCTTCGGCGCAACTCATCGAACGAAACCTCCACCACAATGCGTGGTTCAACACTGCGATAGTTGCCGAGTTGCGCAACAGTGTGTGTCTCAAACCAGCGTCCCATCTCGATCATCTCTCGCTCACCAAGCTGTGCCGAAGCACGGCCGAGCGTTGTGAGTCGTCCAGAGAGATCGTCGCGCACGGCAAAGGTCAGTTCCGACAATATCGTTCGTCGTCGCCCTACGCCGTACTCCACGCCAACCACCACGCAGTCAACGCTATCAATGGGGTGCTTCAACTTCAGCCACGCGGATCCGCGTCGTCCTGGTGCATAGGCGGCGGTGGTGGACTTCAGAACGATCCCTTCCGAACCGCGCATGCGCGCAGCAATGAACTCCGCCTCAATCTCTTCAATGCCTTCGACGACGCGTTGCGGTGCTACTCGAATGACGCCGCCGCACTGGTCCGTGATGCCAAGGGTCGTGAGTGCAACATGTCGCTCGTGCAGTGGTGCGCCGATCAGCAGCTGACCGTTGTGCGCAACGAGATCGAAAGCGATGAACTGCACGGCGGTTCGTTCGCGTTCGTGCAGCGTCGTCTCTGCGCCACTGAGCCTCGACTGCACCGCGCTGACCGGGAGGGGGTGCCCCTCTTCAAAGGCGATGATCTCTCCGTCGAGGATGAGCGAACCGGAGAGAAAGGATGCGGCTGCGGCAATCTCTGGGAACGCTACGGTGATGTCGTTGGCGTCTCGACCAAAGAGTTGCACTTGTCCATCGGCGAGATGCAGTTGCACCCGGATGCCGTCGTACTTGTCCTCGACGGCGATCGAGTCGGCGGCGATCTCGCTCAATCGCTCCATCGCGTCGGCGGCACTCGCGGCGGGTGCGGCGAGCATGGCTGGGATCGGATGGAAGTAGTGGAGTTTCGCCTCGGCAAGCGCACCGCGCTTGGCGAGAAGCGCAACTCGACCGGCATCCCCTTCAAGGGTCATCGCCCATCGCACAGCGCCTACCTCTGCACCGAAGGCTGCAGCGATCGCACCCTCGAGGAGGCCGTCACGGAGGCCGATCTGCACGTCGCCAGAGAGCATGCGCACGATGTACTTCGCGGCGATCGGCGAGGTGCCATAGAAGAGCTGCATCAGTAGGTCGTGGCGGCGCTGGCCGCTGGCCCCACGGATGGCGGCGAAGGACTCAGGAAGTGAGCGGAGGGTCGGCGCAGAGCCTTCTCCCGTAACGGGGAGGACCCCTGTAGCGCTGGCGATGGCACTGCTGCGCATCTGCGCATGGCGCTCCTCGCTCGCAGCAGCCTCGCCGGCAATTGGGCGCTCACTCTCGAGCAGCTCCTCAACGGCGAGGCCGATGTCACCCGTCTCGTCGAGGATCTTGGCGAGCGAACCGGCAGGTGCACCCGCGACCTCTTCAACCGCCTTGGCGAGTGTTGGCCATGAGACGGCGCCCGCCTGTGTGGTGCCCCGGCTCCCAAGGAGTCGACAGATCACCTCAAGGTCAACCTCGTCGGCGGAGCGGAGTGCATCGGCGAAGAGGCGTGCCTTCTCTGAGGTGCGTGAAGCGCCCTCAATCTTGCGTGCGAGTTGCATCCAGCTAAGCATCGGGGCGATCGTATACCTTGACCGCGTGATCGGAACGCAGCCCCAAGGATCAATCGGCGGACATGAGGCGATTCTCGTGGGCGAGAACGTCGCGCTGCGCCCACACACCGCCGAGACCCTCCCAGCACTGAAGCGCTGGTATGCCGACCGCGAGCTCGTGCGCCTGGCGCGTCACCGCAACGAGCCGCTCACCGGCGACGAGGTGGAGCGCCTGGTTCGCGACCGTTTCACCACCGCCCAGATGCTCGCCTTCGCCCTCTACGAACGTATTGGCACGGCAGAACATCTCATTGGCAGCTGCACGCTGGCGAATCTCGACATTGAGAACGGTGCTGCCACCTTTCACCTGATGATCGGAGAACCTGCCGCCCGCGGACGCGGTCTTGGCAGTGAGGCAACGCGTCTCGTCACGCGATTCGCCTTTGAGGCTCTTGGACTTCATCGCATCAGCCTCACCCTCTTTGCGTTCAATGAGGCGGCGCTGCGGTGCTACACCAAGGCGGGCTTTACCGAAGAGGGGCGCATGCGCGACGCAATCACCCGCGATGGGCGGCGCTGGGACGAAATTCAGATGGGGCTCCTCGCGACCGACCCGTTGTAGCGAGCGAAGTTAGGCGCGGAACGCCGTTCGGGTCATCTCAATGAATCGCTCGCGATCCACGCGATAGACCACACGGCAGTTCGGCTCACGCTTCGTGTTGCCCAGGTGATCAACGATGGTCTGTCCGCGCTCGTGTCCAAGGCCGAGCGACACCTCAACACGAAGATGCGCTTCGCTGGTCGCGATGTCGGGCTCGAGTGCCACCGCCATAGCGATCGGGTCTGGCCAATCGAAGCCCGTGCGACCAGTGACTTCTTGGATAAACCTGCGGAGAGATTTCTGAATATCGATGCTGAATTGACCGAGCGGGCCAAGGCTTCTCATCTCTTCGGCTAGCTCTGTACCGATCACTGAATCTGCAAGGGAGACGTCCCAGCCGACCATCTCGACTTTCATGCCGGACTCCAGCACGATGTGCACCGCCTCAGGGTCAATCCACCAATTAAATTCCGAGAGTGGCGTCGCATTTCCGGGCAATACGCCCGTGCCGCCCATGATCACGCAGCGCTTCACCCAGCTGGCGAACTGCGGCTCGATGCGAACGGCGAGGGCAAGATTCGTGAGTGGCCCGAGCGCGACGAGCTCGAGCTCGCCGGGTTCTTTGCGGAACGCCTCAATCATGGCTTTGACTGCGTCGTCGCTTGTTGCGGCGCGGCCCTTCAGTGGCAGGCCAATGTCGCCCATGCCGTCGGCGCCATGCACATGCTGCGCGGTGGCGAACGCTCGCACGAGCGGTAGCGCTGCGCCCGCGTGCACCGGCACGCTCTTGCCGCAGAGCTCAGCGGTGTAGAGAGCGTTCTGCACGCCCATCTCTACGGGAACATTGCCAATCACCACGGACATACCAACCACTTCCGTATTGGGGTGCCGAAGCGCCATCACGATCGCCACGGCGTCGTCAGAGGCGGTGTCGGTGTCGATCCAGAGACGGCGGTTTGGGCTCATCTACGTAGTGATGCGACGTACCCTGATGCTAGGCGCGAAAGGCGCGACGAGTCATGTCGATGAATCGCTCGCGATCCACGCGATAGACCACACGGCAGTTCGGCTCGCGCTTCGTGTTACCCAGGTGGTCAACGATGGTCTGTCCGCGCTCATGTCCAAGGCCGAGCGAAACTTCCACACGAAGATGCGCTTCGCTACTCGCAATGTCAGGCTCCAGGGCCACCGCCATGGCGATCGGATCTGGCCAGTCAAAGCCTTTCAACTTTGATGACTCTTCGCAGAACTTTCGCAGCACACGCTGAATGTCAATGCTGTACTGACCGAGCGGTCCGAGCGCGTGCAACTCAGCGGCAAGCGCATCGTCAATCACTGCATCGGCCACGGAGACGTCCCAACCGACCATCTCCACCTTCATGCCGGACTCCAACACGATGTGCACCGCCTCTGGGTCAACCCACCAGTTGAATTCGGCGAGTGGTGTGATGTTGCCAGGGAGCACGCCAGTGCCGCCCATGATCACGCAGCGCTTCACCCAGCTGGCGAACTGCGGCTCAATGCGAATGGCAAGGGCAAGATTCGTGAGCGGCCCAAGCGCAACGAGTTCGAGCTCTCCTGGCTCCTTGCGGAACGCTTCAATCATTTCGTGCACTGCGTTGTTGCTGGTTGCCTTGCGGCCCTTCAGCGGCAGCCCGATGTCACCCATACCGTCGGCGCCATGCACATGCTGCGCGGTGGCGAATGGTCGAACGAGCGGCATCTCCGCGCCGGCATGTACGGGAATGCTCTTGCCGCACATCTCATTGGTGTAGAGGGCGTTCTGCACGCCGAGCTCCACCGGAACGTTGCCGATCACGATCGACATGCCGACAACTTCGGTGTTCGGATGCTTCAGCGCCATGACGATTGCCACGACGTCATCTGAAGCGGTGTCGGTGTCGATCCACATGCGGCGGGTTGGGCTCATGCGCGCATCGTATCTGCTGCCTGGGCCAATTAGTTGCGGCGTTCTGAAAGGGCAGCGGGGTCGGCCTGCCAGGGTCGAATCCCCTCAGCGAGCAGCAGATTCTCGCGATCAAGATGGGCGGCCAGCAGGGTGAGGCGTGCCAGCGCATCAGGCGCTTCAAGGAGCGCCTGGCGCTGCTCAATGCTCAGCTGCACCACCCCGCCAACAACGTGCGAGAGGCCGACTGGGTCGTCACTCCCCGAGAGGCGATCGATGGCCGTTGCCAGCAACTCGCCATCAGGGTCACCCTCCTCGTCGGGAGACTCGTCATCACCGGCGTTGTATTCCGTGATCTTGGTTGGTCCAGCGGCGGTGTTTGACGCAACAAGAAGCCGTTCAATCTCGGAGACGACCTCTTGGCTGAGCGCCGCACCCTGCTCTTCTTCGAGCGCTTCGTCGATCGCTTCGGGGGTCACCTCATCGTCTTCGATGTAGTCGCCCTCCTCCTCTTCATCGTCGTCGTCATGGTTGTGGTCGTGCTCCCCCTCGTCTACGCCACGGAGCAACTCGAGATAGTCAATGAACAAATCGGAGACGCGCTCCGCCGTGGCGCGCACGCGCTCGGCCGGTTCGCCCACTGCCTCATTGAGAAGTTCGACCTCGGCCTGAAGGTACTGCGAGCTGCGATCAAAGTTGGTGATGCGAAAGCGCTGCGTGCCGAGCGCCACGATGTCCCAGCGCCCGTCGATGTAGCGCGTTGCCTCGCGAATTTCGGCGAGGGTGCCGATCTCAGAGAGACCGTCGTTTCCAGATCGAACCACCCCGAACGGCTGGTTCAGCTCAAGGCAGCGCTTCACCATTAGGCGATAGCGCGGCTCAAAGATGTGCAGCGGTAGGGCAACGCCTGGGAAGAGAACGAGTTGCAGCGGGAAGAGCGGGATCAGTTTCGGCGCGTCGCCGTTCTGCTCCAGGTCAGTGGCTGCAGGCCGAGGCCTGTCCCGCCGAATCCGCCGTGCGGAAGCTGGAGCCGCAGCCGCAGCCGCCAACCGAGTTCGGATTCTCGACGGTAAAGCCGGCGCCCATCATTGCGTCAACGTAATCAACGGTTGAGCCCTGAATCAGTGGCACGGCCTTCTCATCAACGTAGACGCGCACGCCGTTCGCCATGAAGACGCTGTCGCCCGGATTCTCAACATCGTCGAGCATCATGCCGTAGCGATAGCCGCTGCAGCCGCCCGAAACGATGTAAACGCGCAGGCCGATTAGAGGATTCGTCTCGCCCTTGGCGAGCTCGAGAACCTTCGCGGCGGCGTTGTCGGTGAGGGCAAGAACGGGTGCTCCGGCTGGTGCCTCGTTGGCGACCTGTGGCTCCTGGTTCAACATCGCTCCTCCTCCGGCATCTGCCGCTGCTGTGACTGAGATTCTAGCGCGGCTACGCCTCGACGCGCTCTACCAACATGGCGATCCCCTGACCCACGCCTATACACATGGCTGCGACCCCGTAGCGGCCTCCGCTGCGGCGCAGTTCACGCACAAGCGTGGTCGCCATGCGGGCGCCAGATGCGCCGAGGGGGTGGCCAAGTGCGATCGCACCGCCATGCACATTCGTCTTGGCGGGGTCGAGCCCCAGCTCAGTCATACAGGCGACCGCCTGGCTGGCAAAGGCCTCGTTCAGCTCCACGCGATCGATGTCGGCGACGGTGAGTCCGGTGCGCTCCAGTAGTTTGCGGATCGCTGGGATCGGCCCCGCGCCCATCACTGATGGATCCACACCAGCAACCGCTGTTGCAACGATGCGCGCGTACGGCTTCAAGCCAAGTGATCGCGCGCGCTCCGACTCCACAACAAGGAGTGCAGCGGCGCCGTCGTTAATGCCCGATGCGTTGCCAGCAGTGACCGTGCCGTCGGCGGCGAAGGCTGGCTTCAGTTTGGCGAGAGCGGCGGCACTTGTATCGGGTCGTGGATGCTCATCGCGATCCACCACGATCGGCGCGCCAGATCGCTGTGGAATCGAGACCGGCACGATCTCTTCCGCGTGGATGCCGCTTGCTCCAGCAGCTGCGGCGCGCTGCTGTGAGGCGAGGGCGAGTTCGTCTTGCGCCTCGCGCGAAACGTGCCACTGGTCGGCAACGCGTTCCGCTGTTTCGCCGAGCGAGATTGTTGGGTACTTCGCGTGGAGACGCGGATTCACAAAGCGCCAACCGATGGTGGTGTCGACCAGCTCGCGATTGCCGCGCTCGAGACCGCTCTCGGGCTTCAGGGTGACGAGTGGTGCACGACTCATGCTCTCAACGCCACCGGCCACGACCACTTCGGCATCGCCAACGGCAATGGCGTTCGCAGCGGCGGCGAGTGCCTGCAGACCAGAGCCGCAGAGTCGGTTCACGGTTTGCCCAGGAACTTCGACGGGGTAGCCGGCAACGAGGAGCGCCATGCGTGCAACGTTGCGGTTGTCTTCGCCGGCCTGGTTGGCGCAGCCCAAGATCACATCGTCAATATCGGCGGCGTTGATGCCGCTCCGAGCGACGACCGCTTCAAGGACGGTGGCGGCAAGGTCATCGGGGCGAACGCTCGAGAGCGCGCCACCGTAGCGACCGAAGGGGGTGCGCAGCGCCTCAACGATCCAGGCCTCCTTCAGGGGGCGGCCTGGGGTGCTGCTCTGGGAGAGTCGTGCGCTACTGCTCATGCGCTCAGTCTACGCCCGCCCCTCGGCTAGGATGGAGCCATGAGCGAGACCCTCGTACCGATCGCCTCCGACCTCCCTCCGATCGCGACCAGCCTCACCCCTGGGCTCCCCACGGCGGCCGAGCTCTTCGACTTCGCGGCAGGCGCCGAGCGCCGCTTCCGCACCCTGCGCCTCCGTATTGAAGAGTGCACCGTAACGGCTGCAGGCGAGGGCCTTGGATCGGTCGAACTCCTGATTGATCGCCCCCACACCCGCGTCACCACCGTGCACCCGCAGGGTGGCTACGAGGTCTGGCTCACCAACGGCGCTGACGTGCGCGGCTACAACGCGGTCACCAACACCGCCACGCGTCGACCACATCGCGCCGCGCCAACCGGCCTTGATGATCGTGGCCTTCCGCAGACTTCGCGCGTGCCGACCGACATGGGTCCGCTTCCGGATAAAGGTTGGGCGACGAGCTTCGTGCGTCCAGGATCGTTCTGCAGCAGCGTCCTCGCCGGTGCGGTGCTCGGTGCCGTACACGAGACAAGCCTCGCTGGACGTGTCGCACTCACCATTGAGGCGGCCGCGCCACGTGCCGTTGCTCTTGACGGTGATCGCGCCGACTTTCGCTTCCGCGTCACCTTTGATCGACTCACCGGCGTCTTGCTTGGTGTGGAAGAGTTCCGCGGTGCCCACCTGGTGCGCAGCGCACTCTGCACCGCGTTTGAGGTTGATGCATCAATTCCCGCCAGCGCCTTTGATCTTGAGCTCCCTCCCGACGTCGTAACGCTCTACTGATCGGCCGATGAGCGAGATCGTTGGTCAAGCACTGCTCGAAAAGTCAGTTGCGCAACTCGTTGCGGCAAGCGATAACCCTGAGCACATCGCGAAGCTGATTCCTGGATGCGACGGCCTGCACCGCATTGATGCAGATCACATGGAGGGCCGCCTCGCGACGCAGGTTGCTGGCATTCCCATTGAGGCTGCGATCTCGATTCGTCGCACCGTTGAAGTACTTGACGGCGGCGTGACTCGACTGCATCTACGACTGAAGGTGCGCCCCGATATTGGCGGTCATGCGATTGTTGTTGCCCTTGTTGACTTGACCGAGGCGAGTGCGACCAGCAGTAACGCTTCGTGGCGAACGTCAACAGAGCTAGATCCAATGCTCGCCGTGCTGGCGGGGCAGCGGGTGGAAGAGTACTTGCGCACGTCAATTGATCACCTGATCGCGGGGCTTGCGAGCTAGGCGTTCAGCGCCACCCAGATAGCGGCGAGCACGATCGACGCCAAGGCCGCAATCATCAGCACCCATCCTGCACGGAAGAGTGCGCGTCCGCGGCTGATCGGCCACCAGGCAACAACGGAGCGCGCAATGCGCAGCGCCGCTTCAGCCATGGCAATAAAGAGTGGAATGGAGCCAATGAGCAGCGGCACTTTCACGATGCCGTCACTCCACTTCGCGCCGAGGTTCAGCGCGCTGATCACGATCGTTCCGCAGATGAGTGCGACGACGCTGAGGTAGATGTAGCCGCCGCGCAGTGGTGTTGGATCAGACTCCGGAACAAATGCGGGGAGTCCGTCGTCGGCAATTGGCACAGGCTGGCGATCGAGCTTGATCATTCCTGGCTCGTAGCGCTCGTCAACGAGCACGCCGCGCATCAGATCGCCTGCGTCTGGCGCCTCCTCTTCGGCACCTGGAAGTGCGTGGGGGAGCGCCTCGGCGCCCTCAATCTGATCCGGCCGAACGATGCGTTGGCGCTCGTTGCTCATCGTCGAGCGAGGAGGAATCCGACCACAGCGAGCACGATGCCGGCGACCCGCGTGGCAGTGACCGGAATAGCCGGTGCGCCGAGAAGGCCGAACCCGTCAATAGCGAGAGCGGCACCGAGTGAGCCAAGGATGTAGATGAGGGTTGCCTCCGTTACGCCGAGCACTGGCACGGTGGTGGCGAACCCGGTCACGATCAGTGCGCCAAACAAACCGCCGGTGAGCAGGAGTGGTGGCACCTTTGTGGCCTCTACGAGCTGCAGCTTGCCGCTGAGTAGCGCGACTACGAGGAGCACCGCAAGGCCCCCAATGAACGAGACAACGGCTGCGCTCACCGGATCGGTGCGCCGCCCAAGTTCGGCATTCAAGATGGACTGCACCGACGAGCCGACACCAGCTGCGAAGATGAAGAGTGCCAAGGCAATGAACTGCATGTGTCCCCCTCTGCTGGATTGACCCGAGTTACGAGCGGTCACTGACTACTCGCCTTGGGCGCGGGTGAATCCCTCTTCGCTACCCCAGACGCGGAGCTTCTCCAGGTGCACCCATGGCGCCACACCCGCCACGCGGGCGGCAAGCGCCAAGAGCGTCTCGTCAGGGAGATCGGCGCTGTCGGCGCGTGCCAGGAATCGTGCGCGGAAGAGGCCAGTTGGATCGAATGCCGGTGCGGCGTTTGGCCACACGACCGTCCCCTTGCTCTCGATCATCTTGAGCGTGAGCTCCTGCCCCGCGAGCGCCGAGAGCTTAGTGCCGAGTTCGGCGGGGGCCATAAGCGACTGCAAGAAGAGGTCAAGACCAACAACGCGCGCTGCGCCGACTTCGCGCTCGCGCGCCTCGCCGCTCGTCCAGCGTGCATGCGGCTTCACATCAACCGGTCGTGGGCGGCTCGCTGCGGCAGGAACCGTTGTTGGGCGTGAACCGAGGCTCTCGATAACGGCATCAGCAAAGCCGCTGGTGCTCGTCGCCGCCTCAACATCGCCACCCTGCTGGCGCACCACGTCTTGCGGCAGTGCCTTGCCAGCCTCGAGCGTTGCAAGAACAGCGTCCTCAACAACGTCAGCAAGATCGGTCTCGCCCAAGTGGCGCAACATCATTGTTGACGAAAGGATCAGCGCGGTTGGATTGATCACGTTCTTGCCGGCGTACTTCGGCGCAGAGCCGTGCACCGCCTCGAAGATTGCCACGCCGTCGCCGTAATTCGCACTCGACGCAAAGCCGAGGCCGCCAACGAGGCCCGATGCAAGATCGCTAATGATGTCGCCGTGCAGATTGGTGGCAACGACCACATCAAACTGCGCCGGGTCTTTCACCATCTGGTGCGCAACGTTGTCAATGATCAAGTGATTCGCTTCGAGCGATGAATACTCTTTGCTGAGATCTTCACCGATCTGCTTGAAGAGCCCTTCGGTGAACTTCAAGATGTTTGCCTTGCTCGCAGTGGTGACCTTGTGGCGACCTTCGCGTAGCGCAAGCTCGTAGGCGAAACGAATGATCTTCTCAGAACCGGTGCGGCTAATGAGCTTTACGGCTTGTGCGACATCGTGTGTCTGCAAATGTTCAATGCCGGCATACAAGTCTTCGACGTTTTCGCGCACGATGACCATGTCGATCCCTTCGCCCTTGTAGCGCGTTGGCACGCCTGGGAGTTCGCGCGCAGGTCGAACGTTCGCATAGGTCTCAAAGAGTTTGCGCAGTGTGACGTTCGCGCTCTTCTCACCGAAGCCGACCGGCGT
>JBIIRA010000061.1:0-4493 GCA_044341795.1 Candidatus Limnocylindrus sp. | reverse complement strand
CTCGCACCTGGGACCGCCGCCTCCTGTACGAGCTCATGAATTTCGGCCACGATGGCGCCCGCCCGTCGCATCAAGGCGATTTCGGCTGCGCTCTTGCGCGTGATTGCCCCCATGGTTATGCCGTTAGTCCAGCGGCCGCGGCGGCGGCGGCCAGGCGACCTTGGACTTCGTCGATGGCGCCCACGCCGTTGACCTCAGTGAGCCGGCCAGATGCACGATAGAGCTCCACCACCGAATCGAGTGAGGCGAGCTGATTTGCCAGACGCGCGGCAACAGTCTCCGGTGCGTCATCGCTCCGGGTGATCAGTGCCGTGGCACAGACGTCGCACACCCCAACGCTCTGCGGCGGGCGGCTTAAGAGGTGGTACGAACGTCCACACGATGGGCAGACTCGGCGTGCCGTCAGGCGCTCTTCGAGAATTGTTCGATCGACCTTGAGCAGCACGGCACGAATTGAACGGCGGCTCGATGCATACGCCGCATCCAGTGCAGTCGCCTGTGCTGGATTGCGCGGAAAGCCGTCAAGGATGACGCGCGTTGCAGCATCAGGCTGAGCGAGCCGCGCCTGGATCATGTTGATGGTGACCTCGTCAGGGACCAGCTGCCCAGCATCAATGAACTGTTTCGCGGCGAGGCCGAGCGGCGAGCCAGCGGAAATTTCAGCACGGAAGAGGTCGCCAGTTGCAACGTGGGCTGCCCCCGTTGCTGCGGAGAGTGCCTCCGCTTGCGTCCCCTTCCCTGCGCCTGGGGCGCCGAGAAGGACGAGGATCACTTGATAAAGCCCTCGTAATTTCGCATCAACATCTGCGCCTCGAGCTGCTTCATTGTTTCGACGACAACGCTCACCGCAATCAGGAGTCCGGTACCACCAAGGCTGACGCCAAGGCCGCCGAGATCACCGAAGAGTGTGCCGAGCGCATACGGCGAGACTGCAACGAGTCCCAAGAAGAGCGATCCGAGCAGGGTGATACGCGTGACCACCTTGCCGAGATACTCCTGTGTTGGCATCCCTGGGCGAATGCCTGGGATGTAGCCGCCGTTCTTGCGTAGCTGGTCAGCCGTTTCGTCCGGCTTAAAGGTGAAGGCCGTGTAGAAGTAGGTGAACGCCACCGTAAGGATGAAGTAGAACGGCAGGTATACAAGCTCGTTCTGTGGCCCAAGCGTATCGACGATCCACTGTGCGCCAGCCTTCACCCACTCAACCTCTGAGGCGGTGAAGTACCCAGCGATCTGCGCCGGGAAGAGCAGGATGCTCATGGAGAAGATGATCGGAATCACGCCAGCCTGATTCACCTTCAATGGCAAGAAGGTGCGTCCGCCCTGGTAGACGCGATTGCCGCGAACGCGGCTCGCATACTCGACAGGAATCCGGCGCTGCCCCTCGGTGATCAGGATGATCGCGGCAACGGCCGCAGCGCCAAGCACCAAGAAGGCGAGGAGTACCGCAATGTCTGGCGCACTAAAGAATTCCTGAATTGCACCGGGCACGCGGCCGATGATGCCGGCGAAGATGATGAAGCTGATGCCGTTGCCGATCCCGCGCTCGGTGACCAACTCGCCGATCCACATCAGCAGCAGCGAGCCCGTCGTGAGGATGACGATCTGGACAATCGTCTCTGGGCTGGCAAGGTCGAAGCGAGTCTTGAGCACGTCCTGGCTGTTGAGCAGCGCGAGGAATGCGTAGCTCTGCAGCGCCGCAAGTGGCACCGTCAGGTAGCGGGTGTACTGGTTGATCTTGTTGCGGCCGTACTCACCCTCACGGCTGAGTTCGATCAGGCGCGGCACCACGCCGCTCATGAGCTGCATGATGATCGAGGCGTTGATGTATGGGTTCAAGCCTAGGCCGACGACGCTGAAGCGCGCGAGGCCACCACCTGAGAAGAGGTCAAGGAGGCCGAAGAGGGCGTTGTCCTTGAAGAAGTTCGAGAGGGCTGCAGGGTCGGCTCCTGGCACTGGCACATGGCTCAACAGGCGGAAGACGACGAGCATGGCGGCGACGAAGAAGAGCTTGCGTCGAATCTCGGGAGTTCGGAACGCGTTCACTAGAGTGTCAATCATCGTTCGTCTCCTCCACCGCTTTAGGTAGGCGCTTCGCGCCTACGTGCGACCTAACCTTAGGCGTCTGCCCCATCGGACTCTGCGGCCTTAGGGGCGCGCTTTGCCGGAGCCTTCTTCCCTGGTGTTGGAGCGTTCTTCCCCGCCTTCACCCCAACTGGGGCGGCAGAGGCCGGAGTCGCGATCTCATACACCGTGATGTCTCCGCCAGCGGCCTTGATCTTAGCCACAGCACTGTCGGTGAACGCATTGGCAGCAAAGAGGATCTTCGTCGAAATCTCTCCGGTGCCGAGCACCTTCAACGGCTTCCCTCGAGTCTTGAGGAGTCCCGCTGCGGCAAGGATGTCGGCGTTCACGCTGAGTGGGCTCTCGCCCTTCAGGCGGCCGGCGTCGATCCACTGCTGAATGCGGCCAACATTGACCACGGCGACTTCAACGCGCAGAACATTGCGGAAGCCGCGCAGCTTTGGAATGCGGCGATGGATTGGCGTCTGGCCACCTTCGAACCACGCTGGGATGCTCCCACCGCTTCGTGAGGTCTGGCCCTTCGTACCGTAACCGGCAGTCTTACCGCGCCCAGCCGCAATACCGCGACCGACACGAATACGCTTCTTCTTGGAGCCTGGTGCTGGCTGCAGATCATGGAGCTTCACTTGGTCACCTTCGCCTTCTTCACCTTGGCAGGCTTCTTCGCCTTCTGTGCCTTCTTCGTTGCGACGGCAGTTGCTGCAGTCGCAGCCTCAGCGCCGGTCAACTCATCAACTGAAACGAGGAAGTTCACCTGGCGCACCATGCCGCGAACGGCTGGATTGTCGGGAAGCAAATTGCTGTCGCCGATGCGATCGAGGCCGAGGGCTCGAATGGTGCCGCGGTTACGCGCAACATGTCCGAGCTCGCTCTTAACCTGCGTGACCTTGATGTACTTCTCAGCCATGGTGCACCTCTGGCGCCGACTCTTGTCCGCCGACGCGAATGCGGACGCGCTTGCCACGTGCGGCTGAGATCTGCTCAGCGGTGCGTAGCTGCGAGAGTGCTTCGATCGCGGCGCGCGTTGCGTTCACTGGATTGGACGAGCCGTAGACCTTGGAGAGAATGTCGTGAATGCCCGCAGCGGTGATGATCGCGCGGATTGCGCCGCCTGCGATCACGCCCGTTCCCTGTGAGGCTGGCTTCAGCATCACGCGGCTGGCGGAGTGCTCGGCCGACACTTCGTGCGGAATGGTGGTGCCAAGGAACGGCACGCGGATGAGGTTCTTCTTCGCGTCCTCCGTTCCCTTACGGATGGACTCTGGCACTTCGCCGGCCTTGCCGATGCCAACGCCAACGTGTCCCTGGCCATCGCCAACGACAACGAGCGCAGAGAAGGTGAAGCGGCGTCCGCCCTTTACTACCTTCGCTACGCGATTGATCTGCACGACCTTCTCTGCGAGGGTCAGCTTC
The DNA here is from genome assembly GCA_044341795.1 of Candidatus Limnocylindrus sp. GTDB lineage: Bacteria > Chloroflexota > Limnocylindria > Limnocylindrales > Limnocylindraceae > Limnocylindrus. The sequence goes on along the minus strand of JBIIRA010000061.1, from coordinate 998 downwards.
GACGCGTCAATTCTCGCCATCTCAGTGCCCTCCTAGAACTCAAGCCCGGCAGCCCGGGCAGCGTCTGCGAGCGCCTTAAGGCGCCCATGATATTTAAATCCAGCGCGGTCGAAGACGACCTTCGCAACGCCAGCGGCCTTCGCGCGCTCGGCGACAAGGGTTCCGACTTCGGCAGCCTCCTGCACCTTCGTGCGCTTGGCGTCGCCCTTCACCGTTGCGTCAAGGGTCGAGGCCGCTGCCAGGGTCTTCCCGGCTGCATCGTCAATGACCTGCGCATAGATGTGGTTCAGGCTGCGGAAGATCGCCAGTCGCGGTCGGACCGCTGAACCCTCAACGGTGAGTCGAATTCCAAAATGTCGGCGCTTACGCGACGCGACGCGTGTCGTTGCGCGGCTCACTTGGCACCAACCTTTCCGGCCTTACCGGCCTTGCGGCGGATGACCTCGTCGACGTACTTAATGCCCTTCCCCTTGTATGGCTCAGGCTTGCGGAGGGAGCGGATCTCTGCGGCGATCTGGCCGACGAGCTCCTTGTTTGCGCCGAGAACAGCGACCTTCGTCTGGCCATCGACTTCGAAGGTGATCCCAGCTGGTGGGTTGATCTCAATTGGGTGGCTGTAGCCGAGGGCCAGGGTCAACTTGTTCCCCGCCTTCGCGGCGCGGTAACCGACGCCGTTGATCTCGAGATCCGTACGGAAGCCGGTGGCAACGCCCTCGACCATATTGGCGATGAGGGTGCGGCAGAGGCCGTGCATAGAGCGATTGGTCTTGCTGTCATCAGGACGCGTTACGGTGATCACATCCGCCTCGAGGGTGAAAGCGACGGCGCCAGGGATCTCACGCGAGAGGGTTCCCTTCGGCCCAGTGGCCGTAACGGTTCGACCCTCAATGGTGACCTTCACCCCTGCTGGTACGGCGATGGGCTTGCGTCCGATTCGTGACATCAGTCCCCTCCTCTACCAGACGTAGGCGAGGATCTCGCCGCCGAGCTGGGCCTTG
>JBIIRA010000060.1:0-4660 GCA_044341795.1 Candidatus Limnocylindrus sp. | reverse complement strand
CCACCATCAATGATGGTGTCGCCCTTGGTGAGGAGGGGGATCAGTTCGTCGATCATTGCCTCGGTCGCATCGCCGCTTGGCACCATGACCCAGACGCGCTTTGGGGAGGTGAGGCTGTCGACCAGCTCCTTCACGGTGTAGGTCGGCTTGGCACCCTCCTTGGCGACCTCGTCGGTCTTCTCGCGGGAGCGGTTCCAAATTGCGACATCGTGGCCGTTTCGGACCAGTCGCTTCACCATGTTGGCGCCCATCTTGCCGAGGCCGATGAATCCGATCTGCATGATCTCCCCCTTCACTATTGTGGTTGTACTTCCCGATGCTAGCGAACTGCGAGCACCCGTTCGATGAGCGCCGTGAGGCGCGTGAGCCCAGCGTCTGGGTCGTCGCCCAGATGCACCCGCAGCACGGGGAGCCCGTGGTCTGCCAGTGAGCGCACATCCCCGAGCGCCTGAGCGTCAATCAGCTGGCCGAAGCTGTACGGCCGCCCCGGAATCGCGAGGTCGCGCGGGTGCCCAGCCACGATCTGCAGGAACCAGCCGATCGGCGCCCCACCCTTATGGAGCTGCCCGGTGGAGTGCAGGAAGCGGGGCCCAATGCCGACGGTGGTGGCTCGCCCGGTTGCGTCGCGCAGGGCGAGGCGAAGCTTGGTCAACGCTGCGGTGCGTGCCGGCGTGGTGGCGATGTACGCCTGAATGCCGATGTAGCCGTTGGCACCGAGCCGATCAAGCTGGCCGGCGATGAGCCGCTCTGCGTCATCAGCGAATGCAGCGGGGAGCGTGTCATCGGCCCAGATCTGCAGCCCATCAACTGAGCACTTGGCTGGCAGCTCAGGGAGTGCACCCTTTGCGGCAAGTTCAGCCAAAACGTTCGCGGTGTTCGTCTTCGACTCGGTGACGTTCGGCTCGTCGAATGGATTGATGTTTAGCACGGCGCCAGCAAACGCCGTGGCAACCTCCCATCGAACGAACTCTCCACCAAGATCGATGCGGTCGTTGAGTGTCCACTCCACAACAGGGTGGCCCGCTGCGGCGAGTGCGTCGAGTCGCGCGTCAACGGCAGAGCCGTCGGCGCAGCGTGGTGCAATTCCGCCATCGAGCTTGATGCGCACGAAGAGGCGGTCGTCGCCATATGCACTTACGGCGCCGAGCGGCTCACCATCAACCGGCACAACGCCAACGCCGTGTTTACCGGTGCTCTCAGCGACGAGCTGTTCAGCCCATGCGCCGAAGCCATCGATCGGTTCGTCGACGATGAGGGTCATCTTGTCGCGACCCTCACGAGCGAGCGCGCCCATGATGCAGCCGAGTGCGAGTGCGTGATTTCCTGCTGGTTCTGGATCGCGGCTCTGCGCAGCTGCTGCGCTCCCCGATGCGAGGAGTGGATCAAGATCGATACCAAGAAGCGCCGCTGGCACAAGGCCAACGAAGCTGAGCGCCGAGTAGCGGCCACCAATGTCGGCAGGGTTCAAGAAGAGGCGACTCGTATCGACCACCTTCGTGACTCCGTCAACGCACGGTGATGGATCACTGATGGCGGCGAAGTTTGCTGTTGGCTCCTGTGAGGAGCCGCTTGCGGCGAGTTGCTGCTTATTCAACTCGTACGCGTATGCGGCGAAAGAGAGCGTCTCGGTCGTGGTGCCGGACTTGCTGGCCAGCAAGTAGTAGCTGCTCTCTGGCTTCAGGCCAGCAACGGCAGCGTGGACCGCCTCAGGGTCGGTCGAGTCGCAGATGCGCGCTTTGCCCCAGTCGGTGATGTCGGAGAATGCGCGCGCGAGTACTTCAGGGGCAAGCGACGAGCCGCCCATGCCAGCGACAACAAAGTCGGTAACGCGCGTGGCGGCACCAGTAACTGGTGACTCACCGAACGCCTCAAGTGAGGGAATCTCGGTAGTGAAGTACTCGGGGGCATCAAGCCAGCCGAGGCGATTCGCAATCTTCTCCTGAACCTCTGCATCGTTGCTCCAAAGGGATGCGTCACGCGCAGCAAGTCGAACCGCCCACTCGCCGGTGCGCGCACGTTCAAAGGTGCTCTCGATTGCTGCGAGATCTGAGGCTCGGCCAATGCGCGCGCGGAACGGGAGTCGTGGTTCGCTGCTCATGACTGCTCCTCCTCAATGTCGGCGACCTTGGCCGTGCGGCGGAGGTATCGCTCTTCGCTACTCGGTTCGGACTGCAAGAAGGCGGCGAGCGTTTCAAGCGCCGTCTCAAGCGTGATGAGATTTGCGCCGAAGGCGAGCACATTCATATCGTCATGGACCACGCCCTGCCGGGCCGAAGCTGGATCGTGGGCGATCGAGGCACGAATGCCGTGGAACTTGTTGGCAGCGATCGTCACGCCGATTCCCGAGCCACAGATCACCAGGCCGCGATCGGCCTGGCCGGCGATCATGCGCTCCGCCACCGCGCGTGCGGAGTCGGGGTAGTCGTCGGTCGGGTCACTCCCGTCGCCACCGAGGTCGGCGACGCTCCAGTCGGGCGCGATCTCCGCAACGCGGGCAACGATTGCCGCCTTGAGAGCGGCTCCGGCGTGATCGGCGGCGATGGCGAGTCGGCGACTCACCTCAGCGAACCTGATGCCCGTCGTGCAGGTGTGGCGTCGGAATGACGCCGTGCACGCTGCCCGCGAGCACGCCCTTGGCGATCTCCACGATGCGCTCTGGGGTGAAGCCGAACTCCTTGAAGAGGGTTGGCGCAGGCGCCGATGCGCCGAAGCGGTCCATCGCAATGATGGCGCCGTCGGTGCCTGACCAGCGATCCCAGCCGAGGCTCACACCCGCCTCAATGGCAACGCGTGCGCGAAGTGCCGCTGGGAGTACCGACTCGCGGTACGCCGCATCCTGCTCACCAAAGAGTTCTGGGCAGGGCATCGAAACAACGCGCGTTGGGGTGCCGGCGGCTTCAAGCTGCTCCGCCGCCGCAACGGCAAGATGCAACTCTGAGCCTGTCGAAATCAAGATCATCTTTGCGGCGCCCGTCGCCTCGCGAAGCACATAGGCACCGCGTCGCACGCCAGCCGCTGCACCAGTAATGGAACCAGCAAGTACCGGCAGCTTCTGTCGGGTGAAGGCAAGCACCGTTGGTGCATGTCGTCGCTCAACAGCAACACCCCACGCCGCAGCGGCCTCATTCGGATCGCCTGGTCGGAAGAAGCGCACGTTTGGAATGGCGCGAAGCGCCGCGTAGTGCTCAACCGGCTGGTGCGTTGGACCATCTTCACCGAGACCAATCGAGTCATGCGTGAAGACGAAAACACTGCCGAGATTTGCGAGCGCTGCGAGCCGCAGAGCACCACGCAGGTAATCGCTGAAGGTTAGGAACGTTGCAACGAATGGAATCAGGCCACCGTGATACGAGATGCCATTCGCGATCGCCGCCATTGCATGCTCGCGCACGCCGTAGCTAATGTTGCGTCCTGACTCGGTGGCGGTGAACTTGCCACCACCATGAATGTCGGTGAGGTTCGACTCCGAGAGGTCGGCGCTGCCACCGATGAGTTCTGGAAGAACGGCACTAAGCGCCGTGATGCTCGACTGGCTGACATTGCGCGTTGGCGCATCGCCGCCGAGTTCGTACTTCGGTAGGGCACTCTCCCAGCCGGCAGGGAGCGTTCCCGCCATACGGCGCTGCAGTTCAGCGGCCTCGGCAGGGAAGGCGGTGGCGTAGGCGAGGAGCTTCTTGGTGTGCTCAGCGACCAGGCTTGCACCATGATCGCTGCGCTCCTTATAGAGCGCGGCAACATCAGCAGGCACCGCAAAGGTCGCCTCTGGGTCAACGCCGTAGGCGGCCTTGGTGAGCTTCACCTCGTCAGGCCCGAGTGGTGCGCCGTGTGACTTCTGGCTCCCCGCCTTGTTCGGTGAACCGAAGCCAATGACGGTTCGCACTGCGATTAGGCTCGGCCGCTCATCGGCAATTGCCCAATCAATCGCGCGATCGATCGCCTCAATGTCGTTGCCATCCTCAACGCACGCGGTGTGCCAGCCGTAGGCATCAAAGCGCTTCAGCACATCCTCTGACCAGGCGGTCGAGGTTGGCCCATCGAGCTGAATAAGGTTGTCGTCCCAGAGGTAGATCAACTTGCTGAGCTTCAAGTGCCCTGCGAGCGATGCAGCTTCGGAGGCGATCCCCTCCTGCAGGTCACCATCAGAGACGATGGCGAAGACGCGATGGTCAATAACGGTGTGTCCTGGGCGGTTGAACTCCTCGGCGAGGCGGCGCTCTGCAATGGCCATACCAACGCCGTTCGCGAACCCCTGGCCGAGTGGACCGGTGGTGGCTTCGACGCCGGCGGTCAGGCCGAACTCTGGGTGCCCAGGGGTCAGTGAGCCCCACTGGCGGAACGCCTTGAGGTCGTCGAGCGTGAGGCCGTAGCCGGCGAGATGAATGAGCGAATAGAGGAGTGCGCTCGCATGTCCGTTGGAGAGAAGGAAGCGGTCGCGGTTGAACCAGCTCGGCGTTGCTGGTGCATGGCGAAGGTGTCGTGACCAGATCGTGTGTGCCATCGGTGCGCAGCCCATTGGGGCGCCTGGGTGTCCACTGTTGGCCGCCTGCACCGTATCAATGGCAAGGGTGCGAATTGTGGTGACGGCCGACTGGTCGAGGCGCTGGTCCATGGGTCTCTCCATCCATCAATAAGGCAGGTGAGCCGTCGGCGCGGAGTTGAA
>JBIIRA010000059.1:0-4719 GCA_044341795.1 Candidatus Limnocylindrus sp. | reverse complement strand
CAGCAACCGGGCTGACGAGCGCGAGGGCGGTGACGGCGAGGACGCCGAACGCCACCTCCATGCGTCGCACCGCCGCGAGCGTTGGGCGATGCATCAGCTCGTATGGGTTCGCCGTAACGGGGAGCTCCGGAATGCGCTGGATCGGCTCCATCCCCAACATCACGGTGGCGATCAACATCTTCACAAACTGCGGATGCTCAATCCGGTAGTTGTCCTCGAGCAGGATCGCTGGATTCCCGGTGCGAATCTCGTCGGCCAAGATCTGGCCTGCGCGCATGTAGTCATCCTCATCGAAGTCGATTGGGAGTCGCGCCGCCTGCTGGTGCAGGAGCAGCGAGAGGGCGGTGATCAGTCCGACGGCGCCGAGCCTAAGGGCTTGGGAAGATCGGGTCATGCGGGCAGGTTAGCCGCCGACGCGGTATCGAGGAGCCACGTTGCCGTGGGGATCAGTGCCCCCTTCGCTGGTGCGTCAGTTACCTCTGTAGAGCTGGCGAAGATGCGTGCGAGTGCCTCGGCCTTGCCCGCGCCTGGGGCGAGGGCGATCACCGCGCGTGCACTGGCGAGCACGCCGAGCGAGAAGGAGAGGCGCGGCACGTGTGGCTCGATGTGCGTTGGGGCTGGAACCCCCGCGGCGACTGGCGCCCCCTCAAGCGCGAGCGGTGAGCCCGGGAAGACGCTCAGACAGTGTCCATCGCCACCAATGCCAATCAGCACCAGGTCGAAGATGGGGAAGCCGCTCGGCGTGTGTGGAACCCCAGCAGCGCGTAGCTCCTCGAGATACGCGTCCACGGCGGTTGGCGCATCGACAGCAGTCGTTGGCCAGGGGTGAACAGCGCTTGAGGCGAGTGGGGAGGGTGCCCCATCAACGCTCGCGCTCAGCAGGTGTGCGTCGAGCGGGGAGACGTTCGAGAGTGGGTCAGCACGTGGCACGAAGCGGTCATCACCGAACCAGATCTGCGTTTGAGCCCATGGCATTCGGTCGGCTCGTGAGGGTTCGCGCAGTGCGCGATAGAGCGCCGCAGGAGTTGAACCCCCCGTTGCGCAGAGATGAAAGACTCCGCGTGCAGCAACAGCAGTAGTAGCCGCTTCAATGATGTGGTCCGCAGCTGCTTCTGCAACGCCCTGGGCGTCGACGAGCACGCGAACCGTAGGGAGGCTCATCCGATCAGCGCGCTCATGGTGCGAAGGATCGCCGGCGAGAGAGGATCAACCTCGCCAAATTCGAGTGACTCACTCAGCAGTGTCGCCTCGGTCCAACGTGGTGCCTGGAAGGTTCGCTCATGCACCACGGCCCCGTTGATCTTTGCGATTGCACGGGTTGAGGTGGAATCGGCACGTACTTCAAGATCAAAGTGGTCGCCTCGCCGATCAGCAGCAATGCGTACCGCGATCGTTGTGCCAGCGCCGAGCACCGACTCAACGGGGTTCAACTCAACGGCAATTGCGTGACGCAGTGGGTCATGCAGCTCAGCACGCCACCCTGGGCCCTCTCCTAAGTGCAGTGGCGTCTTGATTGAAGCCTTAATCCGTGAGGCGAGCCACGCCACGTGATAGGCGGGGCGCACAACGTTGATCGACGCGCTGGAGCTCTTTCCACCTGAGTAGTCAATAGAGATCTTGTTGATGGCACTGAGGAATGGAGTCGCCGTCTCTTCGTCGAACATCGTGGCGATGGAGTCGCGCCAACGCCCCTGGCGCAGTAGTGCGAAGTCGGTGAGTGCGACACCGGCACTCTCCGCTGCGGCGAAGAGGGTGTGAATGGTTGCGAGGCCGTCACTCGGTTGCGTTGCGCCATCAATGATCACGCGGTCAACACCGCGCAAGAGTTGACGAACGTCGTTCTCGGCTGCGTTTACTGGGGCATCCCACCAGAGAAGCGTCGGTAGATCATGGAGAGAGAGCGGTGGCACGATGCTGGCGAGATGATGCGCCGCAGGGCCACCAACATCGATCCAGAGTAGTTCGGTGCAGGCCGAGGTTCCATCACCGCGTGGCGTAACGGCGCAAAACACTTCAAGGCGTGCAGCAAAGGTGGCGGGACCCTCTGGGTCACGCGGAACAATGAAGAGGGTGCGCGATGGGTTGCGCGGCAGCGTCGCCAGGATGGAGGCCGCGTGCGCGGCGCGCTCTGCGCCGTTGGCAACAACGGCAAGGTTCATCACGCCGGTGCGCACCGCAATCGGCTCGGCCGTAGCTGCGTCGGCTGGAGAGTCAGAGACGAGGAAGCGGCGAGCCTCGCTGCTCGCCCAGAGTTTGGCGAGGAGCGCGTCAGCCTCAGCAACGGTGGTGGCGCTTGAAGACCAGCGGAGTGACGAAGCGAGGATGGAGTTGAGGCTCATCGGTGTTGCGCCTCTGCCGGCTTAGAGGCGGCGCCAGCGGCGCCCCTCTCGGGTGAGGAGCTCGTCTGCGGCCTCGGGGCCCCAGGTGCCCGATGTGTAGTTCGGCATCTCTGGCTCGGCGCCGGCGATCCAGGCATCGATGATTGGGTCAACGATGCGCCAGGCCGCCTCAACCTCGTCGGCGCGCGTGAAGAGCGACGCGTCGCCCAACAGTGCGTCAAGGATCAGTGTCTCGTAAGCGTCGGGGCTCTCCACGGTGAAGGCCGACCCGTAGGCGAAGTCCATGTTGACGGGGCGAACGTCAATCCCTAGACCAGGGACCTTCGCCGCGAAGCGCATGAGGATCCCCTCATCTGGCTGAATGCGGATGACGAGGAGGTTCGGCTCCGGCTCATCGCCAACCGTAGGGAAGAGGCGCTGCGGAACATCCTTGAACTGGATGGCGATCTCGGTCGCCCGCTTTGGAAGGCGCTTCCCTGCACGGAGGTAGAAGGGGACGCCAGCCCAACGCCAGTCATCGATCTCCAGGCGTGCGGCAACGAAGGTCTCGGTCTCGCTTGCAGGGTCGACGGCAGGTTCGCTGCGGTAGCCCGGGGCCTCTGTCGCACCGACCCAGCCCGGGCCGTACTGCCCGCGAACCACCGACTGATCAACCTTCTCAACAGGGATCGGCCGAATGGCGCGGAGCACCTTCACCTTCTCGTCGCGCAGCGCCTCAGCCTCAAGATTTGCTGGCGGCTCCATAGCAACCAGCGTGAGCAACTGCAGCAGGTGGTTCTGCAAGATGTCGCGCAGTGCGCCCGTCTCCTCATAGAATGCGCCACGCCCCTCAACACCAATCGACTCGGCCACCGTGATCTGCACATGATCGATATAGCGGCGGTGCCAGATCGGTTCGAAGATCAAGTTGCCGAAACGGAAGATCAAGATGTTGCGCACCGTCTCTTTGCCGAGGTAGTGATCAATGCGGTAGACCTGCGACTCGCGGAAGACCTTGCCGACTTCGCGGTTCAGCTTGACCGCCGTCTCTAGGTCACGGCCAAACGGCTTCTCAATGACGACGCGGCGCCAACCACCATCCGTCGTCTCGTGATCGAGGCCCGCAGCACCTAGGCTTCGCACAATCTCTGGGAATGACGAGGCTGGTGTCGCGAGGTAGTAGAGGCGATTCCCGCCGGTGCCAGACTCCGTGTCGATCGCGCCGAGCTTGGTCGACAACGATGCGTATGCCGCCGGCTCGTCGAAGCCACCCTGGTGGTAGGTGATGCGCGCAGCGAATGCCGCCCAGCGCTCTTCGTCTACTGGGGTGATGCGCGCATGCTTATCGAGCGAGGCGCGGAGCGAACTGCGAATCTCCTGATCGCTGAACGCACGTCGACCGAAGCAGACGAGTGCGAATCGTTCAGGCAGCAGGTTGCCAACCCAAAGATGGAAGAGCGCAGGTACGACCTTGCGGTGTGCGAGGTCACCCGTAGCACCAAAGAGGACCACCACATGCGGGTCGGGGACGCGCTCAATGCGCAGTCCCGCGCGCAGTGGATTCTTCGCCCCCTTCTTTGCCGCAGGCTTTCGTGTCTTGCGGCCGAGTCGCAGATCACGAATCGTTGCGTGTCCCTCAGCGGGAGATTGCGGACTCACTCCGACTTCACCGAGTGGCCACCGAACTGATTGCGCAGTGCGGCGAGCACCTTTGCCGAGTACGAGTCGTCCTGTCGCGAACGGAAGCGTGTCAGCAGTGAGAGGGTGATGAGTGGGGCTGGCACATCGAGGTCGATCGCCTCCTGCACCGTCCAGCGACCTTCGCCGGAATCTGCAACCCAACCCTTGATCCCCTTCAGGTCGCTTCCTTCGGCACGGAAGGCGCGCGCGGCGAGCTCAAGGAGCCAGCTGCGGACGACCGAACCCTGCATCCAGAGATCGCTCACCTTGGCAAGATCGAGCTGATAGCGCGACTTCGCAAGAATCTCGAACCCTTCGGCGTACGACTGCATCATTCCGTACTCGATGCCGTTGTGGACCATCTTTACGTAGTGGCCGGCGCCGGAGCCGCCGCAGTGCATGTAGCCATCCTTTGGCGCAAGGGTGATGAAGATCGGCTCAAGTGCCTTCACTGGCTCAGCGTCGCCGCCGACCATCATGCAGTAGCCGTTCTCGAGGCCCCAGACGCCACCCGAGGTTCCGGCGTCGATGAAGTGAATGCCGTGACCGGCGAGCTTCTCGTGTCGGCGGATGGTGTCGTGGAAGTTCGAGTTCCCACCATCAATGATGGTGTCGCCCTTGGTGAGGAGGGGGATCAGTTCGTCGATCATTGCCTCGGTCGCATCGCCGCTTGGCACCATGACCCAGACGCGCTTTGGGGAGGTGAGGCTGTCGACCAGCT
>JBIIRA010000058.1:0-4822 GCA_044341795.1 Candidatus Limnocylindrus sp. | reverse complement strand
ACGAGATCTGCCCAATGCGCATTCCCGGATAGAGCGCAATTGGTAGTCGGGCAACGTTGCCGAGCTCCAGCGTCAAGTTCCCTACCCAGCCTGGATCAACATATCCAGCGGTGGAGTGAATCAGTAGGCCGAGTCGTCCGAGTGATGACTTCCCATCCAGACGTCCGAGCAGCGAGTTTCCTAGCGAAATCTTCTCGCGCGTTTGGCCGAGCACAAACTCACCCGGGTGCAGCATGAACTGCTCGCCATCAGCGACGCGCTCAATTTCGGTCAGGTCCGGCTGCTCTACGCGCGGATCAATGAAGCCGTAGCGATTGTTCCGAAAGACACGGAACGTACCATCAAGATGAAGGTCAACTGAGGCCGGCTGCACATCGACCGCGTCAAACGGCGAAATCGCTATCTCACCTGCTGCGATCGCGGTCAGGATATCGCGGTCAGAGAGAACGCTCATGCCTCGGCCTCCACGGGGCGGATCCGGCGCTTCCCCTTCCCTGCACTCTTCTCGGTGAGTAGTTCGTCAACTTCTCGCTTGAGCGTTTCAAGGTCTTCAAACGACTGGTAAACGCTCGCGAAGCGGATGTAGGCGATCTGATCAATCTCGCGAAGCGCCGCCATCGTCAGCGCGCCGATGCGCGCAGAGGAGAGCTCTGTCGCGCCACTGGCCCGAATCTGTGCCTCGATCGCCTCAACGGCGCGCTCGGGGGCATCAACGGGCACGGGGCGACGGGTCAGCGCGCGGCGTAGGCCTTCGAGGAGTTTCTGGGAGTCGTACTCCTGCCGTTCGCCGGAGCGCTTGATGACGTAGAGCTTGGCGAGTTCGGCGCGCTCGTAGGTGGTGACGCGTGTGCCACAAATGCGACAGGCGCGCCGGCGGCGGATAACGGAGCCGTCATCAAGGTCGCGGGAATCGACGACGCGCGTATCTGGCTCCTTGCACGATGGGCAACGCACCCTCGCTCCTCCTCACCGTTGCACCGCAGCGCGCGGGGCCACCGCAGGTTGCGGTCTCGGGGAGAGTCTACACACGATCTTGTGTGCGAAGGCCGCTGTGAGGGGCTAGGAGCGGTCGCGCTCTCCGATTGCGTCACTGGCGTGCTCAAGCACGGGGAGCAGGATCGCCAGCCCGTCGCGTACCGCACCACTGCCGCCAGGCAGGTTCACGATGAGGGTCCCCTTCGCCACACCTGCGACGCCGCGCGAGAGAATCGCCGCTGGGGTCTGGGAGCGCCCCAGCATACGAATGGCGTCAGGGATCCCTGGGATCAGCCGCTCCAGGAGCGGGGCTGTTGCGTCCGGGGTGACATCGCGGGAGCTGAGCCCGGTTCCGCCAGCGGTCAGGATGACGTCAACGGTACCGATGTGCTGTTCGAGCGCAGAGCGAATGGCATCGAGCTCGTCGGGGGCCTGCGCGCGTTGCACCTCCCACCCGTGAGCGACAAGGGCCGCCGCGGCAAGCGTGCCCGCCTTGTCTTCTCGCTCGCCAGCATGAATCGAGTCGCTAACCGTGAGCACCAGAATCGATCGCGGCGTATCACTCATCTGCGCATAGTAGTACTACGCGGCGCCGATGAGGCTGCGAATGATCAACATGGCGGCCCCAGCGCCAAGGAAGAGGTTTAGCACCATGAATCGGCGCCAGGCCGCGCGTGCCGCCTGGTGTGTTGGGTGACCTACAACCAGCGGCAGGAGCGAGAAGATGCTCGCCAGCGGCAAGAGTGCCCCTATGCGCTGGAGCGGTTCACCTTGCACGAGTAGCAAGAGCCCCGCCACCGCGTAGAGTGCGATAGCGAACCATCCTCCGCCTCGAACACCGAGAAGAGTTCCGACCGTCGCGATTTGGCTTCGTCGATCCACATCCACATCTTGCAGGGCTCCGACCACATGGCTCCCCATGTTCCAGAAGAAGAACGCCGCCAACGGCGCGACCCAAGCCTGTTCAAACGCACCGCCGAGCACGAGGCCAGCAACTGCAGGTGTCACAAAGTGTGTCGCAGAGATCACCGCATCCAAGACCGGTACTGCGCGAGCACGTACGAACCACGGCGCGCTATACGCCGTGGCGGACACGATGCCAACAAAGCACGCGACCGAAACGATAGCGGAGCCGGTGAGTAAGAAGAGCACGGCGGTGCTCGATGCAACGAGAAGAAGGCGTCGCAACGTTGTCAGATCGCTGTTCTGAAGTAGCGCACCCTCGGCACCGCCCTTGCGTGGATTTTTTCGATCAGTTGCCAGGTCATAGAGGTCGTTAATGCCATAGAGATAGAGGTTGTAGGCGACGCCCCACCAGATGATCAGCGGTAAGAACCATGCGCCAACCGCCTCCCCGGCTCCGGCTGCGAGTGCGCCGCCCGCAAATGGGAGTGCAGTGTTGATCCACGAGACGGGGCGGGAGGCCAGCAGCAATCGCCACCAGCGCCCTTTCGCTGCACGTGCTGTTGCTGTGAGCTGCACAGCGAAGAGCACAAACGCCGCTGCATAGAGGATGTCTTCGACCGGCGCGTAACCCAGCATCACCCCCGAGCGTGGGGCGCTGGAGTAGTGAAAGAGTCCCGCCGCGCACATGATGTTGTCGAAAACCAGGGTTAGGCCGAGGAAGATTGCAACGCTCAAGCGACTCGCTGCGCTTCGTACGAGAAGTGGTGCGGCGAGAAGGAGTGCACCGGCGGCGAGCCCTGCGGTGGCCGCTGTGTATTCGCCGCCGATGTTTGTGACGAGCGCTCCGGCTGTGACGAGCGTTCCGCAGAGGGCGGCTGCACCGATGCGTTGCAACGAGAGCTCCCCCTCCCCCTTCATCGGGCGAGGCCTGCGAATACTCATCAACACCACCACTAAGGCGGCGAGCGCTGCAAGGAGTGCAATCTCCTCAATCGGCAGCCCTGCATCAAGTGCACCGCGGCCAGGAAGCATCAGGAGTGTCGACGAGAGCGGCGTGGCGAACCAGCCGCGCCAAATGCCCACAGCATCGACGAGCAGGAACGCCACGGTGGTGATCGCCGTGACTGGAAGAAGCACCTCGCGCGACACGGGTAGGGAGAAGCGTTTGACCAGGCCGTGCACCCCGATCGCCGAAAGCACGATGCAGGCGAGGTAGAGGGCGCCAATCATTTTGATCGCGCCGTCAGGCGATAGGCGAGAAGGGATAATGCTGCAAGCACGAGACAGAAGAGGAGCGCCGCGAGAACCCAGAAGTCCTGCGGATAGAGCTGTACGAGCCGATCTGTGGCCGGATTAAAGGTCCACGTGCCCGCGGCAAAGAAGAGTCCGTGAAAGAAGGAGAAGGTGGCATCAAACGCCAGCGCGAAGGCGGCGGCGGCGGCGAAGGCCCCACCGACGATAAGTGCCGCCCCGTCGCGAATCGCCACGCGTAACCAGGCGCGGCGGCGAGATCGGGCGAGGGCCAAGACGATCAGCCCGCCGAACCCGGCCATGAGAACGGCCCGCAAGAGGTTGCCGACATCGGCCAGGTGGGACCGCTCTCCCGCCGAGAGGAGTGGCTCGTCATCAAGCGGGGCATCAAAGGCCCCGTCCGTGAGGAGATCTCCCACTAAGGCGTCTGAGAGGGCTTCAGCCACCCTCGGCTCCACCCCGAGCACCGTGTGGGCGTCGCTCACAGACAGCAGCAGGTGCACGACGGGTGGGGTAAGGAAGATGGCTGTCGTTGCGCCAATGGCCAGTGCCGCAGCGGCAAGGGCGAGAAGCAGCCGCCGCAAGAGGCGGCGGAGGGGCTTCACGCGTCGGCGAGGACCTGCCCCTGCTCCCACCATGAGCGGAGCGAGAGCGGGTCAGGGAGCGGCATGCCAAGTGTCTGTGCAGTTGAGATCACCGCAGCCTGGAACTGCTCCCACGGGGCTGCCGCAAGGGCTTCGACGCCGCCATAGCCCGCCTGGGCCAAAAGCTCGTGTTCCGCGGGCCCGAGGAAGGCGAGATTGAGCAGGAGCGCCTCATCGCGCCACTCGGCGACGTCAGCCGTCGTTGCATCCGTCTGGTCGGCCAGGGTCTGGCGGCGGGTGGGGGTCTCAGTGCGCTCAAGCAGCAGGCCTGTGGTGAAGATTCCCTGTGCCTCGAGGCGCGCCAAGTGGACCGGCTCGATGCGCGTGAGCTCTGTGATGGCTGGCATGGCTCCCTCCTTTCCCTTCCTCGCAGACTAGCGCCTCCCGCGGACACGTGGATAGTCCAATTTGTTACAGAAAAGTGTAACAGTTGCGGAATATTGCGGTATCGCAACATAGCCACCGAAATTTGCGATACTTATCCACAGCGATCCGAAGAGGTCGCAGAAGCAAAAAGGGAGGTCCATTGATGAGCGCAGCAGATGCCTATCAGTTGGTCTACAACTTTATGTCCCTCGCCATCGCGGCGATGGGCGCAAGCTTCTTCTTCTTCGTCTCCGCACGCGGAGCTCTGAAGGAGGGGAACCGGATGGCGGTAACGCTCTCAGCCGTAGTTGTGCTGATCGCGTTCTACCACTACGTCCGAATCTTCGACTCGTGGGTGGCCTTCGGCACCACAGGCGCCCCGTTCAACGAGGCGTATCGTTACGTGGACTGGCTCCTGACGGTGCCACTCCTCGTTGCTGAGCTGGTGCTCGTGCTCAAGCTCGACAAGAAGCTTGAGAGCACGCTCATCAAGCGAAACGTTGTCTATGCGTTCTTGATGATCGCAACGGGCTACGTCGGCGAGATGACGAACATCACGTCGGTTGACTTGGCTTCACCGCGCACCATCTGGGGCGCGATCAGCTCAGTCTTCTTCGTCCTGATCCTCCGCGACCTGTTCGGCGGCATCGATGCCTCGATCAAGAAGCAGAGCAAGGACA
>JBIIRA010000021.1:0-16673 GCA_044341795.1 Candidatus Limnocylindrus sp. | reverse complement strand
CCAGGAAACCTGATGCTCCTTCAATTCTTCGCATTTCATCTAGGATGTGTCGCATGCCGCGAGAGATTTCCGTGTCTGACGGATACCCGCCCAGTGAGCGAACCCGGGTGCGGCGACTCCCTGAGCGAGGACTGTACGAGCGGTCCGAAATCTACTCCGTGGTCGACGCCGCCCTCACCTGCACGGTCGCCTACCTCCTTGATGGCCGCCCACACGCCACCGCCACGGCGCACTGGCGCGACGGCGATCGACTCTACTGGCACGGTTCGGCCGCCAGCCGATTCCTAAAAACTGTGGTGGGCACCGAGGTATCGGTCTCTATTCACCTGACCGACGGCATCGTCTTGGCACGGAGCGGATTTGATAGTTCGTTCAATTATCGCTCTGCAACGTTGTTCGGCACCTGTGCCGAGGTTACTGGCGAAGAAAAGGTGCTGCAGCTGGACGCATTCATTGAGAAGCTTGTTCCAGGTCGCACCAGCGAACTGCGAGTTTCAACCGAACAGGAACTGAAGGCAACTACACTACTCAGCATGACAATCTCGGAGGCCTCTGCAAAAATTCGCACGGGTGGCGTCAACGATAATCCCGATGATGCCAACGAGAAGATTTGGGCAGGAGTGATTGGAATGGAGACAAAATTCACCGAGCTTTATCCTGATACCGAGACGCCAGTAATTGTTCCGGCGAGCGACAACCTGCGGTCACTGCTAGGAAAACTCATTTAGCCATGAGTCTGACTTCTACACGCCAACTAAGGACAGTGCTTGTAACTGGCGGATGCGGATTTATCGGAAGTGCGTTTGCAAAACGGGCGGTTGCCGAAGGTCATCGCGTTATCGTTCTGGATGCAATGACCTACGCTGCGGATCCAATGAACCTTGCGGATCAACCCGACATAAAAGTAGTCGTTGGGAACATTACAGATACTGAACTGGTTGCAAAGTTATTGAGTGATCATCGCATTGATACAGTTGTAAACTTTGCTGCTGAGACGCACGTTGATCGTTCAATTTCAAGCCCAGAAGATTTTGTGCAAACAAACGTTGTGGGCGTCTATTCACTTCTCACCGCCTCCTTGGCATATCAGCAGCAGCTCGATGAGGCGGCAGCAGAACGATTCCGGTTTGTGCAGATTTCGACGGATGAGGTGTTCGGCAGCCTTGAGGCAACAGGTTTCTTTACGGAGGAGACCGCGTATTCACCACGTTCGCCGTACTCAGCGTCAAAGGCGGCTGCCGATCACCTGGTGATGGCATGGCATCACACCTATGGTCTCCCAACCATCATCACTTACTGCACCAACAACTACGGTGCATTTCAGTATCCAGAGAAGCTCATCCCACACATGGTGCAGCAGGCGCTACTGGGCGAGGTGTTGCCCGTCTACGGCGACGGCTCGAATGTGCGCGATTGGATTTACGTAGAGGATCATGTTCGCGGCATCTTGAGCGCAATTGAACGCGGTGCCCCAGGGCGAACGTACGCTTTTGGCGGCGGTAACGAGCGGTCAAACCTGGAGCTTGTGCGACAGATCTGCACAATTCTTGATCGCGTCTCACCACGCGTTGATCAGGTGTCGTACACGGAACAGATTCGGTTTGTTGCGGACCGTCTCGGTCACGATTTCCGCTATGCAATTGATGGTGATCGTGCAAAGCGTGAACTCGGCTACACCCCGAGTGCTCAATTTGCAGAGGCCCTCGAGTTGACGATCCGTTGGTGCGTAGATCGAGCGAACCGCACATCTTCGGTAGAGGGGCAAGCGTGAGGGGGATTGTGCTCGCTGGGGGTGGGGGGAGTCGTCTCTTTCCGGCCACGAAGAGCGTCAGTAAGCAGCTCCTTGCCGTCTACGACAAGCCAATGATCTATTACCCGGTCTGGTCGCTCGTGACGGCGGGAATCAGGGAGATTCTGATCATTAGCACCCCACGAGACCTCCCGGCAATCCAGGCCCTCTTGGGTGATGGGAGCCAGCTTGGTCTCGAGCTCTCCTACGAACCCCAGGCAAACCCAGGCGGAATCGCCGAGGCGTTCCTGATCGGGAAGAGCTTCATTGGCGGTGAGGCGGTGACGCTGATCCTTGGTGACAACATCTTCATCGGCGACAACATGAACACGTTAATCTCAACCACGATCGAGACCTTTTCCAGCGGGGCCCACATTTATCTGAAGCCCGTCCCCGACCCAAAACGCTTTGGAATTGCGGAAATTGGTGTTAATGGCTCAATCACATCGCTGCATGAGAAACCAGAGGTGCCACGATCTAACCTCGCAGTAACAGGGGTCTACACCTACGATGAGCAAGTGGTGGGGATTGCAGAGAGGCTTGAACGATCACCCCGAAACGAGCTGGAGATTACTGACGTAAACCAAGCCTATCTTGAGCAGAACACCCTACAGCACTCAGTGCTGCCTTCCGAAGAAATTTGGATTGATGCCGGCACTCCAGACTCGCTGGTTGTGGCCACAGTTGCAGTGCAGCAAGCATCTCTCAGATCAACTGGGACATTTGGCTCTGTTGAAGTTGCAGCGTTCCTCCACGGGTACCTGGGAAGTAATGAACTCGTCGCAATTGCGAACTTCTATCCGAACGGGCCATATCGGGCGATGCTTCTTAAGGTGGCTGCCGGAACTTCTTCATGACGCTAACGAATCGCGTAATTGTGGTCGGTGCGGCTGGTCAGGTCGGCGGCGCGCTTATGGCACAGCTTGGAGACCGGGGACACGCGATAACCAAGCAACAGGCAAACATCGCAAATCGTAGTGAACTCCTGCGGTCTCTTACGAACGCAGGACCTGCGCACCTACTAATCAACGCCGCTGCGTATACAAACGTTGATCGAGCAGAGAGCGAACCAGAATTAGCGCACGCGGTGAATGGTGACGCTCCAGGGTGGATGGCCGAGTGGGCAGCGGACCAACATATTCCCTTTGTGCACTACTCCACGGAATACGTCTTCCCAGGGGGTAAGCCTGAACCATGGACTGAGAGCGATAAGCCCAGCCCGCTCAGCGTCTACGGCGCATCAAAGTTAGCCGGCGAGCAAGCGGTTCGCGCCGTCGGCGGCCAAGACATTACGTTGCGGACGAGTTGGGTGTACGACGACAGCACAAGAAACTTTGTCGGGCGCGTGCTTGAGCGCGCGGCGACTGTAGACCAACTCACGATGGTCGGCGGCCAAAAAGGTGCGCCGACATATGCGCCAGATCTCGCCAAGACAACTTTAGCCATTGCCGAAGCGCTCACATCTAAGAGCACCACACTTCCTAATCTTCTGCATCTCACTGGCGCCGGAAGCGCTTGGCGACCAGAGTATGCGAGGGCGATCATTGCGTTAGCGTTGTCTTCTGGGTTGCTGTCGCGTGACGTTGCGGTGGTCGAAGTCCCAGAAACCGTTCAGACAGACGGCGCGGCTCGCCCCCAAAGCTGCATCCTCGATTGCTCACGTGCGTCAGCTTTAGGCTTCACTCTCCCAGATTGGCGGTCATCTCTTGCGCAATCAATTAATGTGAGGTCGCAATGAAGGTAGAGGCGACAATACTTCCAGAGGTTCTTCTCGTCACGCGTAACCAGTACGACGATCACCGTGGCTGGTTTACCGAGTTGTACAACGCTGCGGAACTTAAAAGCACCGGCTTTGACGTCTCATTTGTGCAAGACAACCTCTCGTACTCCAAGGCAGGCGTGATCCGCGGGCTCCACTATCAAGTCAATCCAGCGCAAGGGAAGCTAGTTACCTGCCTTACAGGTCGGATCCTTGATGTCGCGGTTGATATTCGATACGGCTCCAATACCTTCGGGCAACACGTAGCGGTAGAGCTCGGCGATGGCTTAGGGCGTTCGCTCTGGATCCCAGCAGGATTTGCACATGGCTTTGCCGTACTCGGCAAAGAGAGCGCGGCGGTCTTGTATAAGGTCGACCAGCACCGATCCGCCCAAGGCGAAGGCGGGATCCTCTGGAGCGACCCAGACCTGGCCATTCCGTGGTCAATTACCGGCGCAATCGTCTCCGAGCGCGACGCGGCGCTACCAACATTCGCGGAGTACAGGTCCAACCAACTCAAATGAGCGGCTCGCAAGTCGTCACCACCGCATGGTCGCCGCGCACCGTCGGTATCGCCCTCGCCGCATATCAGCCGAACCCCGTCTGGCTTGCGGAGCAACTAGCCTCCATCGTTGCGCAAACTCACACAGAGTGGGTCTGTGTCATTACGCTAGATTCGCCTCTACAAGAGATTGCATCACGGTCAGAACTTACTGAATTCTTTCATGATAAAAGATTTACGTGGGTGGAGAACGTAGATCGGCTTGGCGTGCGATTAAACTTTCAGAGAGCAATAGAGCTTGTACTTAGGCACAACCCAGACCTCATCGCATTCTGTGATCAAGATGACATCTGGATGCCCGAGAAACTCGCGCGTGGAATCCAAGCGATTACTGGTTCCGGCCGACTCTCAATGGTGTTCACCGACTCATACATCTTTTCGGAAGAAGAGGTTCTCAGCGAGACGCTGCATTCAACACATCGCATCGTTCAAACTAGCCTGACCGTTCCAGAAATAATCATCTACCCATCTGTTTCAGGATTTACCATGATCTTTGATGCGGAACTCGCACGAAAGCACCCCACTATTCCAGAGCCGATGCGCTATCACGACCACTGGTACTCCGTAGTCGCAACAGCCTACCGAGGTGTTATTCGGATTGATGAGCCACTCTCTTTCTATCGGCAGCATGATGGTAATGCTGTCGGATTAAGTGTTATCCGAGCCAGCCTGGGGCTAAGGAAGGTTTCAGTGGATCTTGGCGGGATGACCTCGATGGAATATCGTCAGTGGTGCTATCGCGGATCGTTTGCGGCGGCAGTTGGCGAGCTTCCGCTCTCCAGAATCACGCGTGTCCTTCTCGCCAATCAACTTGGTTGGATCATCCTGATGTCAGCAATCATCTTGCGACGCGCTGGGACGGAGAGCCGTCTCGTGTGGCAGGCCTTTAGAGCAATCATCGTCGCGCTGACTATTTTCCCATCGCAAGCGCAAAGGGCCGCTGGATTGCGAAATCGAATTCCTGTACGCCGATTCAAGCGAGTGATTGGAGCGTTAAGCGTAGCCGTACTGGCGGCGATGTCCGCGTTGTGGCCAGAGGTGGCAAATCACCTCGTTACAACCGCGTCACCTGTACTCTGGATTGGGATTGCTGGCGCCGCGCTCTTTACACCAATTCTACGAATTTTACGGCACGTATTTCCATCAGCACTGCCCATAATCATTGGGTTAAGCGCACTGATCGCGACTGCAGTTCGAGTTACTTCAGGCGACGCGCTTGCAAGTGTGATCGCGTTCGCCATTCCATTTGTGCCATATGCTGCATTCCGCCTGAGGTGGCTTGGAGATACAGGCTACTAGAGGATCAGCCTCCGGCGATTTGCTCGCCGCCGTCAATGGTGATGGTGTTGCCTGTGACCCAGTTCATGCCTGGGGCTGAGAGAGCAACAATCGCGTGGCCAACATCATCAGGGGTGGTGAGTCGCTTCCCTGGGTGCTTCTTCATCACCACGTCGATCCAGTCTTGGCTTCCTGGAATCTTGCGGAGGGCAGGGGTATCAACAACGCCAGGGCGGAGTGCGGTGACGGTTGCGCCAGGAACCAGCCGTGCAAGCTCGAGCGCGAGCTGACGGCAGTGCGCTTCAACTGCGGCCTTCGCTGCGGAGACGGCGCCATACATCGGTACCGCCTTTGAGGCGCCCTCAGACGAGGTGGCGAAGATACGGGTCGTGTTGCCGATAAGCCCCGCTGCGTACAGGTCCTGTGTCCAATAGACGAGTGAGTGCGCCATCACGTCAGAGGTCATGTCCATCTGCTTACGGGTGATGAGTGGCGTCTCACCATCGGGGAGGAAGGGCTGCAGGCTGCCGAATGCCAGTGAGTGCACCACGATGCCGAGCTGGGGAGTGAGCCCCGCGGCGCGGGCGGCGGCGAACTTCTCGCTGAGCTGGGCGATCACCTCGGCACGCTTCTCGTCATCGGCGGCGTTCCCGCGGATGTACAGGGCCTCGACGCCAGTCGCCTTTACGGCGGCAATGGCTGCATCGAGCTTCTCGCCCCGGGAGCGACCCAGGTAGACGCCACAGATGTTGTAGCCGTCCTCAGCCGCCAGGCGTGCCGTAGCCTCGCCGATGCCGCTGGAGGCGCCCAGAATGAGCGCCCAGCGCTGGGCCTTTGGATCAGTTGCTCCCATATCGGCACCTCCCTCGTGCGGCGCTAGTCGCCGCGTGAGTTCAGGGTAGCCGACCCACTCCGCCCTGTGCGCGTACGATTTGGGCATGGATAGCAACGGTCGATTGATTCTGATGGCGGTGCATGCCCACCCCGATGACGAGACGATCAGCATGGGGGGCACGCTTGCCGCCTACGCTGCCGCCCACAGCCCCACCACCGATACGTATGTCATTACCGGTACCCGCGGCGAGCTCGGCGAGATCGTCATCCCGGAGTGGGACACCCCCGAAGCGCACGAACGCCTTGGCGAAACCCGCATGGGCGAAATCGCTGCGGCGATGGCCGCCCTTGGTGTGACGCACTTTGAGAACCTCGGCTTCCGCGACTCGGGCATGGTCGGCGATGCAGGGAACGAGGATCCACGCTGCTATCACCACCACAGCACCACCAACCTTGACGACACGACCGAACACCTGGTGCGCATCATCCGGCGCGTGCAGCCCGACGTGATTGCGACGTACGACGACTTTGGTGGCTACGGCCACCCCGATCACATCGCCGCTGCGCGCGTTGCGCGCCGCGCGTGGGAGGTTGCTGGCGATCCAACGTGGCGCCCCGATGCAGGCCCAGCATGGACACCGAAAAAACTCTACGAGGTGCGCACACCAGACTCACAACGCGACAAGGTGCTCGCGCTGCTTGAATCACGTGGCATCGAGTCGTGGTGGAGTGAACCAAAAGAGGCGACGCCTGAAGAGTTAGAGCAGTGGCACCAGTGGCGCGCGGCAATGGCGTGCCCGGATGATCTGATCACCACGCGCATTGACATCACAAAGCATCTTGGCGCTAAGCGCCGTGCGATTCAGGCACATGCAACGCAGATTAAGAGCGATGGCCCGCTCCTTGCGCTGAGTGAGCAGGATTACATTGACCTTGGCGCCGTTGAGCAGTATCGACTTATTGCGCATCGATTACCGAGTGAACCGGCGCTGCCAGAGCGCGACCTCTTCGAGGGACTGCGCTAGCGAACGCTCTCCTGTGCAATGGCGCGATTGGCGCGAACACGTTTGCGTATTGACGTAATCAGCAGTGCAAGAAGGAACGCGAACGTCTCGGTGAGCACAATGGACGCCCCTGAGGCAATGTCGAGCGCGTAGCTGACGTACAGACCCACGAGCGACGAGGTAACGCCAATCAGCGCGGCGAGCGCAATCATCTGACCGAATCGTTTCACTAGGAGCTGCGCCGTTGCTGCCGGTGTGGTGATCATTGCCACAACAAGCACAATGCCAACCGCTTGCAGGCTCACCACAATCGTGACCGCAATCAGAATGAGGAGTAGGTCATCGAGGCGGCGCACGGGTAGGCCAGCGGCGCCAGCGCCGAGTGGATCGAACGTTGCGAAGAGCAGCTCCTTCCACAGCACCCACACAATCAACAGCAGCAACGATGCCAGCACGGCGAGCGAGATGAGGTCGGCGAAGCTGATCCCCAACACATCACCGAAGAGGAAGTGAAAAAGATCACCAACGTAGTTGGGGATCGATGAGAAGAGCGCAACACCGAGCGCAAACATGCCGGCAAACAAGACCCCGATCACGGCATCGGCACGGAGCCCAGACCTTCGGGTGAGCGCGCCGATTCCGAGCGCGGTGCCGATCGCAGCGACTGCACCGCCGAGAATGATCGGTAGGCCGAGCAGATAGGCGAGCACCACGCCCGGGAAGGCGGAGTGGCTCACCGCATCACCAACGAAGCTCATCCCCTTTAACACCACAAAGGCGCCGACGACGGCGCAGGCAACGCCCACAAGTGCACTCGCCACAAGTGCGCGCACGAAGAATTCGTATTCGAGTGGCGCGAGCAAGAAGTTAATCGGGTTCATTCGTGACCCTCGTGGCTGCCGTGCGCGTGATGTGGATCATCAAGGAGCACCACACCACCACCTGGCAGCGGAACAAGGTGACCGCCGTACGTCTCTTCAAGGACTGCGCGGTCGAGCACAAGTTCCGCCTTGCCATGAACAACCACTCGCCCAGCAAGTGCCACAACGTCATGGAAGCGCTGCGCAGCACAGGCAAGATCGTGCGTGGTGGCTACAACCGTTCGGCCGCGTGCCGCCTCAGCCTCAAGAAGGTTCATGATCTTCTCCTGCGTCGTTGGGTCAACACCAGTAACAGGCTCGTCGAGCAGATACAGGAGTGGATCCGCCGCAAGGGCTCGTGCCAAGAAGACTCGACGTCGCTGCCCGCCGGAGAGCTCACCGATCTGGCGACGCGCCAAGTCGAGCATGTCAACTCGCTGCAGGGCATCTGCCACCGCATCTCGATCAACGCTGCTTGGGCGACGAAGTGGGCCAAGCGATGGGGTGCGCCCCATCATCACCACCTCATCGACAGAGATTGGGAAACTCCAGTCCACCTGCTCAGCCTGCGGCACGTAGGCGACGCGCTTCGCATACTCACCCACGGGCGCGCCAAACACGTTGATGCTGCCACTCCATGGCTGCATGAGTCCGGCGATGCATTTGATCAACGTGGACTTTCCGCCACCGTTCGGCCCAAAGATTGCCGTGAGCGATCCAGCCTGCAGAGTGAGGTTAACGTTCGAGATTGCTGCTCGATCTCCGTAGCCCGCGGTAACGCCAGAAATGGTGACAGCCTGGCCACCAGCACGCTCGGCAGCCAGGCTGTCTTCGTTAACTGATGGTGACACTGAGGTTGAACTCATTGCACCATCATCGCACTACTTGAACGAGGCGAGAATGGCGTCCGCATTCTTCTGCATTGCCCCAACATAGGTGTCGGCGGGCGCTGCACCGAGCGCGTCCGAGTAGAGGTCCTCGAGCACGACCGCTCCAGTCTCTGCAGCGATCTGATCCAAGACCTTTGAAGGGAACTGCACCTCGCTGAAGATGGAGGTCACCCCAGCGGCACGGATCGCCTCAATGAGTGCTGCGATCTCTTGGGCCGATGGGTCTTGCCCCGGCGCCTCGACTGCAACACCCACAATGGTGACTCCGTACGCACGGGCGTAGTAGCCAAATGCGTCATGGAACGTCACGATCTTGCGCTTCTCAGCGGGGATCGCGGCATACTTTGCTGCGACATCGTTCTTGAGGGCGGTGAGCTGATCAAGGCCCTCACCGAACGCTAGCGCAATGCGATCTGCCAAATCGGCACGATCGTCTGACACGCGCTTGGCGATGCGCTCCATGTACAACTGAGCGCCAGCCGGATCAAGCCAGATGTGTGGATCTGTTCCACCGTGGCCATGCTCATCCGTTTCGCCCTCTTCAGCACCAGCTTCGTGCTCTTCCTCAATGTACTCAAACCCGGTCAGGTCTTCACCAAGTTCGAGAACGTCGGCTTCAGTCTTGCCCGCGCCCTCAAGCAGCGTGAGCACCCACTCATCAAGCCCGAGCCCGTTCATCACAATCAGGTCGGCGTCGGTGAGCTTTTGCGCATCGGCAGGAGATGGCTCAAACGTGTGAACGTCAACCCCTGCAGGAACAATGGTGTCGATTGTCACGGTGTCACCGAGCGCAAGCTTGGCGATGTCTGCGAAGACGCTCGTCGTAGCGAGCACGACATAGTCGGGTCCGTTTGATGGCGATGCTGAGGCGGAACTGCCACCGCAGGCGCCGACGGTCAGCGCGATCGCCGCTACAAGTGCCGCCGCGCGACGCTGTGCGATTGATCCGATACTTAGTCTCATGAGAGCTCTCTCCTTAACGCTTGGCTGGATGTTCCAGCTTGTTGAAAAACAGCCCTACCTAGTTGGCAGAGCGGCAGTTGGGGCAGCGGCCAAATAGTTCGAGCCGGTGCGATTCAATAGTGAAGCCGCTGCGACGAGAGGCCTCGGCCGTCACGGCGTCAATTCCGCAATCCTCTACCTCTGCGATTGCCCCACACGCCACGCAGACCAGGTGGTGGTGATGTGACGGCTCGCACGGCACGTAGGCGTGCCGGCCATCTGGCAGGTCGACGCGCTCAACGAGCCCCTGCTCGGCGAGTAGGTCAAGGAGGCGGAAGATGGTGGCGCGGCCAACGCCGAGGCGTCGCTTACTTGCGTCGGCGATGAGGTCGGCCGCCGTGAAGTGACCATTGCGCTTGGCAATGAGTGCCGCAATCTCACGGCGCGGACCGGTAAGGCGGACCCCCGCCTGGTCTAACGCTCGCAGCAGCTCATCGCTCATGAGGGGAGGTTAGCACACAATGAGACCAAGTATCATTACCCTGTTCTGGGAGCACGTTGGCCCGATTCGGCTGGGTCGGCTGGCCATTTGGGCGCTGCGGGTATGATTCATTTATGAGCATCATCAAGAACGCACTCGGGGTCGGCGCCGTCGTCCTTTCTGTGGGACTTGTCGTGCTCCTCCTCTCTGGCTCCTTTAGCGGCAAGCCGACCGCAAGCGACTCGTTTACCCCAAACGTGCCGGTCTTCACCCCCGAGGCAGCCTTCATCGACGGCCGAGGCATCGGCGCAACCGAGGCCCCAGTCACCCTCGAGGTGTGGACCGACTTCCAATGCCCAATCTGCGGCGTGTGGGCGAACGGCAGCGAGCCATTCCTTTATGAGAAGTACATCAAAGAGGGGAAGCTCCGAATTGAGCATAAATTCTTCGCCTTCCTCGGCGAAGAGTCATTCACCTCAGCGGTCGGCGCGGTCTGCGCTGACAAGCAAGACAAGTTCTGGGCCTATCACTCCTACCTCTACGCAAACCAAGATGGAGAGAACGAAGGCGCATTCAGCGCACCGCGCCTGCGCATTCTCGCGCAGGCTGCTGGCCTCGACCTCACCGCCTGGGATAGCTGCGTTGCTGACCCTGCGGTTCGCACCGAGGTAGAGGCGGAGAGCGACGCTGCCCGCGCCGCTGGCGTTACCGGCACACCAACGCTGAAGATCGGTACGTGGATGCAGGCGGGCATCCCTGCAGAGGCCGACCTCTACAAGCGCATTGACGACGCCCTCAAGCCGTAATTCAATGCGTGCCGCACGGTTCGGCGCAGTCGTCTCCGCAATCGGAACGGTCATCGCGACGTATCTTCTCGCCATTCGCTACGCAGGCATTCCCGCAATTTGTGGCCCAGCACTCGGACCGTTCGGCGGCTGCGCCAAAGTTGAGGCTTCGGTCTACTCAAGCATCGGCCCAATTCCCGTCGCACTCATCGGAGTCGTTGGCTCACTCGTTCTACTCGTTGCGTCGGCCCACTACCTACGTACGCGATCAACCGTCTCGCTCAACATCTGGGTACTCGCAGCGATCGTTGGTGCCGCCATTGAGCTGGTGCTGATTGCTATCCAGGCATTCGCCATCGGCGCATGGTGCGGCTGGTGCTTGATGTACGGACTCACAGTGATTCTCTCCGCGGTCGCGGCAGTTATTGCTGCAGTGCAGGCCGAACGCGCTGCGGCTGCGCGCTAAGTCGCTGCAGCGCCGGGTTTGGCGCAATATCCATCTCGCGCAACGCTGACACTGCGCGCGCCGCCGCTCGTCGTGCGCCAGCGATAGAGCCACTCTCCTCAAGCAAAAGCGCCAAGTGCTCCAGCATTCCACCATCTGTTGGGTCAATGCGAACGGCGCGCAGGGCAAGATCAATTGCGCGGTCAATGTCGCCAACGGAATAGGCCGCAGCCATCTCGCGCTCAACAATCGCAAAGACTCCCACGTCGAGCGCGACCCGGTGCTGCTCCGCCCACGGTTCAAACGGAACCTCAGCGCCGAACGGCCCAAGATACGAGTCGAGAAGATCATCGATCTGATCAACCCGCGCTCGACGTCGCACTGCGTCAAGCGTGCTACGTAGCCGCGCTGAATCAAAGCTGACCAGATCCAAATTAACCGTCACCATTTCAGCTTCGTGGCGAATGTATGGCGTTGGCGTCCCTTCTTGCAGTGCAAGGTCGTAGTCAGGGTCAATTGCGCGCCGTAAGTGATAGATGGCCTGGTTGAGCGAATTCAGTCCGGGCTGCGCCTCCGCCTCGGGCCAGAGCGCATCAATCGCCTCATCCCGCGTTGCGGCGTGTCTCGGTCGTGTGGCGAGATAGTGCAGCAGCGCTACTGAACGCGGCCGGATGGCGGTCCCCTCAATCGTCCGCCCTGCAACATCAATGCTGAGCGGCCCTAAGTCATGCACGATCGCCAGGGGGCTGATGACGCGCGGCGCCTCGTTGCGTGCGGGTGCTATCGCTGAGTGATCTGGCGCCGCGCCAAGTATGTGTGGGAGGTTGAGCGTCTCCGCAATGAAGCGGGGAATCGTCCAACCCGTTTCACCGAGCTCATCTTGATCGGCGGGGGCGATGAGCAGCCCCTCCTCCCACAACGTTCGGAGAAGCTCCGGGCTCGCGACTTCTCCTGCAGGCTGAGCGAGTCGGGCCAAAAGTGGCCCACTGCCGCCGACGACATCGCGGCGAATGAACTCATCAAGCTCGGCGCGGCCGACCCCCTCTCGCATCTGATCAAGCCACGCCGCAAGGATGCCGCCATTCCCAGCAGCTGCGCGCCGTGCCTCTTCGAGCGTCGTCGGCGCACCACTCCAACCTCTCGCTTCGGCAATCTGTCGCGTCTGCCGCGGCGAGACGCGAAGTGCTGTTGCACCAATATGCATAACCTGTCGCTTTGCGCGCGCTGCAATGAGACGCAGCTCTGCAACGCGGCGACCGATCAGTGCGACACGAGATCGGTCTGGCGCGCGCTCTACAAGCGCGCGCAAAAACGCGAGGCCCTCAGGCGATCCGGCGAGTGCATCCGCATCATCGACAACGAGAGTTAGTTCACTGTGTGGCGCAGATAGATCGGCAAGGATCGCCGCAGCACACACCGCTGCTGATTGCTGCTGGCGAACCGCTCGCGCGAGACGCGGCAGGCGCGCGCCATCATCCTCATCGGCGGCGAGGTGTAGGGCGTCGCCCAGGTCGCGACTCGCGCGCAACCACCGCATCGGTCGATCAGTGCGAATGCCCCATGCAGCGACGGCGCTGCTCTTGCCGTACCCGGCACTGCCGCAAATCAGTGCCAGCCCACCGTCGGCGAGATCGTCAAGTGCAGCATCGATGCGGGGCCGAGCTGGATGAACACGAGGGGTTCTCATCATCGTGCAGTCCTCCACGTCGCGCCGCCGTGGGCGGTGCCCGCGGGTCGGCTGGGCGGATACTGAGCCAGAATCGCGTACCGCTGACGTATCAGTCGCGCATCATCGGCCGCAGCGAGAGGCTCTCGCCCCTACAATCCCCCCATGACCGAGAAGCACCGCCTGATCATTGACTGCGACACGGGGACCGATGACGCCGTTGCGCTGATGCTCGCCGCGCTGCACCCCGAGATTGATCTGATCGGCGTAACGACCGTGTTCGGCAATGCGCCGCTGTATGCGACAACGACGAACTCACTCTCGGTGCTGGAGCTGATCGGCAAGGGGCACATTCCCGTGCACGCCGGCTTTCCGCGACCGCTGGTGCGTAAGACGATGCCGTCTGAGCGCTTCTTTAAAACCGATAGCGTGCAGGACCCGCACGGCACTTATCTCGACATTCCACGCAGCACGAGCAAGCCAGCCTCTGAGCGTGCGGTGGAGTACCTCATCGAGACCTACCGCAACGCGACACAGCCGATCACGCTGATGCCAATTGGCCCGCTGACGAACATCGCTGCAGCTGTTGCGCTAGAGCCGCGCTTCGCCGAGTGGGTGCCGAAACTGATCATCATGGGCGGCGGCCATGAGGTGCCGAACATTTCAGCGTCAGCGGAGTTCAACATCTGGGCCGACCCCGAAGCTGCTGCGAGCGTTTTCGAGGCGGGCTTCAAGGATGTGCTGATGGTGCCGCTCGACGCAACGCATAAGGCGCTCGTCACCGCAAAGGAGTGCGCGGCATTCGGTGCGCTTGGCACGCCTGCAGGCATGGCGACCGAGACGGTTATCAAGCGACGCATCGGCAGTTACGAGAGCAGCCAGAAGATGGATGTTCCAGAGTCGGCACCGGTGCACGATGCGCTCTGCGTTGCGGCGCTGGTGGAGCCCGACATCATCACCACGAAGCGCTGCCACGTTGCAGTGGAGACCACCGGCACGTTGACCCTCGGGCGCACCGTTGTTGATACGCACCATCGCGGCGGCAAGGAGCCGAACGCCGATGTTGCCTTTGACGCCAACGCCCCGCGCTTCATTGCGCTAATGATGGAGATCTTCGGTCAGCGATGAGCGGCCTCGGCGAGGCGGCACTCCCGGGCGAGGCAGGCCCCAACGACCTTGATGCCGCTGGTGAGGCGGCCCTTGACCAGGCTCTCCGGTCGGCCTGGATGCCCGTCTGCCAAAGCGCTGAACTGACCGACCGGCCACTCCCAATTCGCCTCTCGGGCGAGACGCTGGTGGTCGCCCGTCTCGGCGAGGCCATCGCCGCCTTCCCCGACCTCTGCGTGCACCGCGGCACCGCCCTCTCGCTCGGCTGGGTCGACCCAGGCACAAGCCCCGCCCCCGATGGCAGCCCCGCAACAGACGAGGCCTGCCTCGTCTGCCCGTATCACGGCTGGAGCTACGGGCAGAGCGGTGAGGTGAAGCGCATCCCCGCCGTTCACGGCCGTGCGATTCCGCGTCGCGCCCGCATTGAGCGCTACGCCGCCATTGAACACATTGGACTCGTCTGGGTGCTGCTTGAGCCAGGCCCTGGCGGCTGGGAGAACCCAGTGCCGCTCTATCCGCTTCCTGAAGCGCCGTGGTGGGGCGACCCTTCGCTGCGCACGATTCCGATCACCACCTACGACTGGCAGTGCTCACCTGCGCGACGAATCGAGAACTTCATCGACTTCAGTCACTTCCCCTGGGTGCATGAGGGAATCCTTGGCGACCGCGCCAAGCCACTCAGCCCCGACCATACGGTGGAGAGCAACGAGACAACGATCAGTTTTCAGATCGCGCTTGAAGAGCCGCAAACAAGCGTGAAGGGTGACAGCACTCCGGGCACCAAAGTGCAGCGCGACCCAACGACGTACACGGTTCACCTGCCATATTCAGTCACCCTTGATCAGCAGTTGCCCGAAGGGAATCGCTTCGTGCTCTTTATCGCCGCATCACCACTCTCTGCAAAAGAGACGCGCACATTCACCTGGAACGCTCGCAGCTATCGACTTGATTCATCAAACGACACCGAACTCGCAGACTTCCAGCGACTGATTCTCGATCAAGATCAGCCGATCACTGAATCGCAGCGCCCTGAGGCACTACCCGTTGATCTCTCAGCGGAGCTACATATCGCAGGGCCAGATCAAGCATCTATTGAGTTTCGTCGTCATCTTGGAAAGGTTGCGGCGCATTATCGCGCCGGAGAGAGCGCTACGAAGTAGCAGGCGCTGCGTCGACGCGCAAGATATTCCAAGCGAATGGGACTGAACCAATCAGAATGATTCCACCGATGACGAAGAGAGGGAACGCGCCAATTTCACCATAAATTACTCCGCCAACAATTGACGAAACAGAAATGGCAAGACCGAATGACACCGCCTGGAAGAGCGCCTGACCAGTGGCCTGTAGCGCTAGGGGAACGATCGCGCGGATCGTCAGAACGCTTCCAAGCAGCGTGCAGGCAAACCCAACGCCGCAGAGGCCGCGAATGATGCCCAGGGCAAGTGGCGACAGATCTAAGGCGTAACCAAAACAACAGAGCCCGAGCGCAATCAGCCCGACGGAATAGACGGCGCGCATACCAAAGCGCAACACCACCGATCCTCCAATAAGAAAGAATGGAATCTCAACACCTGCCGAGATTGTTGAAGCGAGCGTTACCATTGCTGCGTTTCCACCAACCTCCTGGATGCGCAGCGAACCATAGGCGTAGAAAATGCCTGCACCAAGATTGGCCAAGAGACTTAACAGAAGGAATGAGAGAAGTTTTGGTGACTGTGCGAACGCTAAGCTCACCGTACCGAAACGGTCTCGCCAATCACCAGCGACCGCGATCTCTGCGTTACCACCAGCCAGCTCACTGCGCTCTGCCTCAAGTTCATCTTCGCTCGCAGCGTGATGACGTCGGTGCGTAACGCGGAGCCCAATGGTTCCTGCAAGAACGATTAGCGCACCTGCGGCGTAGAGCGGCCCGACAAGAATCGCGCCGCCGGCGACAACAAGAACGCCACTCAGCAGGCTAGTTGCTGCATAGCTACCGCTGGTCACGGCACGGAGGGTTCCCCAGTTCCCCTTAACTTCAGCGAGACGCTCCATACCGATGGCATCGAGGAGCGGCACAATCCCCGCCCCTGCGAAGGCGGCAAGCATTGAACCTGGAATGCCGGCCACTGGCCCCGCCGCAAATGCAAACACCCCGATCGCCGTAGCGAAGATCGCAAGGCGAAATGCCGCGACGCGACCGAGGGTTGCGTCACCGAGGTGCCCCCAGATTGGAGCCGCAGTAAGCGCAAGGATCGAGTTAATCGCGCCCACCAGACCGATCGCCTCGAA
>JBIIRA010000085.1:0-4911 GCA_044341795.1 Candidatus Limnocylindrus sp. | reverse complement strand
ACGGTGCGATGGCGAACGCCAAGCAGCGGCGTGGTAACGCCGGGTGCGGCGCTTAGCGCGGCGAAGTCAGAGGGTGTGCGCAACATGTCGATGCTCCTGGGGCGCGTACGCGCCGCCTTGATCAGACGGTGAGGCGCTTGCGACCGCGTGCGCGGCGTCGGGCAAGAACCCGGCGGCCGGACGTTGTCGACATGCGCTTACGGAATCCGTGCTCGCGGAACCGCTGGCGCTTCTTCGGCTGATACGTTCGCTTCATTGGTATCGCTCCGATCCGGTGGTCTCAAGTGCCACGGTTGCCTTCGTCGGCGGTGGCCCCCGAGGGGTTCTTCCTGGTTTTCACTCAGGCCGCGAAGAGGGCGGTTCTGAGAGGGGAAGTATCGTTCCTCGCAGGCGGCGGTGTCAATTGCCGCCCCTGTAACGGGTTTTTACCCAGATACCCCTGGGGGGTATCCAAAATTGGGGTGAGGCTGGGCTTGCAGGAAGCGCCGCGGGTGCTATTCTCCGCCTCCCCACAAAGGGCCCGAGCGACATCACACCGTCGGTTGGTCTCTTTTCCGGGGCTGTGGGAGGGGTTGGCGTAAGCCGGCCAGCACAGACTCAATCTTGCACCAGGGTGGTACCGCCGACTCCTCGGCGACCCCGCCCTTCTGCCGCAGTGTTGGTGGCGCACATCAACGGAACGAGGGGAGGCGCTGCGGAATGGATCAACGACAGGTCTGGCGCGCAGTCCTCGGAGAGCTGGAGATCAGCCTTTCGCAGGCCACCTTTGAGACCTGGTTCCGTCGCACCGCACTCCTTCGTGTTGACGAGTCAACTGCCACCTTTGTTCTCGGTGTTCCATCTGGTTTCGCAAAAGATTGGGTTGATGAGCGATACCGCTCCTTAATCGCGCAAACGTTGGCGAAGGTTGTTGGCTACAGCGTGACGCTTTCCGTAGAGGTGGTGAGTGACGCTGAGCTCGATGCGCACGGCGCGCTCGCTGCGAAAGGGAAGGGTGTCGCATCCGTTGACTCTGCGCCGCGCGTCACCGCACCACAAGAGAGCGTTCGCATCGTTGATCGTGCCCTGCCAACTCGCGCAACGAACTTGAATGCTCGCTACACATTTGCGAGCTACGTTGTTGGTGCAGCGAACCGGCTCGCACATGCTGCTTCGCTCTCTGTTTCTGAGCGACCTGGCGGCGCATACAATCCGCTCTTCTTGTATGGCGGCACTGGCCTCGGCAAAACGCACCTGTTGCACGCGATCGGTAACGCAGTAGCTGAGCGCTCGCCGAAGCGACAGGTGCTGTACATCACCGGTGAGGCGTTTACGAATGAATTCATCACCAGCATTCAGCAGAGCGGGGCCGAGGCGTTCCGCTCACGCTTCCGCAAGATCGATGTGTTGCTCATCGATGACATTCAGTTCCTCGCCGATAAGGAGCGCACGCAGGAAGAGTTCTTCCATACATTCAACGCGCTGCACTCTGCTGGAAAGCAGATTGTGTTGACGTCGGATCGCACGCCGAAAGAAATTTCGTTGCTTGAAGAGCGTTTGCGATCGCGATTTGAGTGGGGTCTCATTGCCGACATCTCGTCGCCAGATCTTGAGACACGTATTGCGATCTTGCGCGCGAAGGCTGAAGAGAGCGGCGTCATCGTTGCTAACGATGTCGTTGAGCAAGTTGCGCGGCGTGTGCAAAGCAATGTCCGCGAGCTCGAAGGTGCGCTGACGCGGCTTGTCGCTGTCGGTCGACTCAGCGGTATGCCGGTCACGATGGAGCTGGCCGCGCGCGTATTGAGCGAGGCGGTATACCCGAACCCGAAGCGCATCCTTGAGCCA
This sequence comes from Candidatus Limnocylindrus sp., assembly GCA_044341795.1. Classification (GTDB taxonomy): domain Bacteria; phylum Chloroflexota; class Limnocylindria; order Limnocylindrales; family Limnocylindraceae; genus Limnocylindrus. Next base: position 3,087 of record JBIIRA010000085.1, on the reverse strand, counting down.
GAGCAGGTAGTTGCCACCGTTGCTGAGCACTTCAGCCTCACGGTTGAGCAGCTCCGTGGGCCGAAGCGTGACCGAGAGATTGTGACCCCGCGGCAGATCGCGGCGTACCTCTCACGGGAGGAGACCGACGCCTCGCTCGTGCGCATCGGCGCCGCCTTGGGTGGGCGTGACCACTCCACCATCATTCACGCCTGCACCAAGATCGAGCGAGAGATGAGCTACGACGGTGAGCTGCGCCGAGAGGTTGCCTTGCTGCGCGAAGCTCTTCTTCGCCTTGGTCAAGGGGTTGCCGCCCGCCCGTAGTCTCCGCCCAGGTGTGGAAATCTCGTGGATAACACCTTCGCTGCTGTGGTTTTGTGGGGGTTTTCTTGGGTGGTTGTGAAGTGGGGTGTGGGTAACCGGCCAGGGTTCTCCGCAGGGTCTCCCCAGCACTAAGGGTGTCTCGAGGGGCTGAGGCCTGGGTTCTCCACATGGGGAGGGGTCCTTCCCACGGCGGGTTTGTGCGAAGGTGAGCACGGCTCTCCACGCCGCCCACAGTACGAATACGGTGATGACGAGTTAAAACAACTAAGACACTATTACCCTAGAGAGGGAACCTATATGTGGAGGAACAGATGAAGCTCTCGGCAATCCAGGATCACCTAGCCCGCGGGCTCGCCATTGTTGGCCATGCCGTGGCGACGCGTAACACCCTACCGATCCTGTCGAACGTCTACCTCGGCACCGAGGACGGTGGGCTGCGCCTCGTCGCTACCAACCTTGACATTGCGATCACCCACTGGGTTCCAGCAAAGGTTGAAGAGAAGGGCTCCACCACGATTCCCGCCCGGTTGCTCGCCGATGTGGTGAACGGCCTCCCGAACGAAAAGATCGACTTCTCGCTGCTTGCCGACGGGCGCGCACAGATTAAGTGTGGGCGAAACGCGTCGCACCTTCGCGCCACACCCGCCGACGACTACCCACCCGTGGGCGCCGCCAGCGAGCGACCAACAGCGCGGATCACACAAAAAGCACTGAAGGCGGCTCTTGAGTCAACCGTATTCGCCGCCGCCGGCGATGAGGCCCGGCCAATCCTTACCGGCGTGCTGACCAAGTTCACCGGCGAGAAGGCAACATTCGCCGCCGCCGACAACTACCGCATCGCTGTGGCTGGCGCACCACTCGCTGAAGCGGCACCAGAGACAAGCCTGATCGTTCCAGCTCGGTCGTACGCTGAGTTGCTACGCCTCCTCTCCGATGTTGAGGATCTTGTTGAGATCACCTTCACCCCAACAAAGAATCAGTTGCAGTTCAAACTCGGCGACACCATGTTGGTGAGCCGGCTGATTGAAGGGCAGTTCCCGAACTTCCAGCAGGTTGTTCCAACAAGCCACACCACGAAGGTGACACTTGACCGCGACAGCTTCCTCTCAGCGGTGAAGCTGGCGCAAGTTGTTGCTGATGCCTCGGCGCACATTGTGCGCTTTGCGATCACTACTGATGGCGGCGGATCGATCGACATCACCGCGGCGGCAGATGTGGGCGACCACGCGGCACACATCGAGGCGAAGGTTGAGGGTGAAGGAACAACGATCGCGTTTAACGCGAAGTACCTCGTTGACGTTCTCGCGCGCGTCGAAGCCGACCAGTTCTCACTCGAGCTCACCGGCCCTGTCGCACCTGGGTTGCTTCGCCCGCTTGACGGTCGCGACTACCTACACGTTGTGATGCCGGTGCGCACACCGTCCTGATCCTCATCGCTCGCGAACGCGCGGCGTAGCAATGATTGAGAGCGTGCGGCTTCACCAGATGCGCAGCTGGGCTGAAGGCACCGTTGCGCTCACCCCAGGCGCGCACATCTTCTGGGGCGAGAATGGCGCGGGGAAGACCACCATTCTTGAAGCGTGCATTATTGCGGCGACAGGCCGCTCACACCGTGCCGGTGCGTTGCGCGAAGTAATCGCCGGCGACGGCGAACAGGCTTCTATCACTGTGGCTGTTCGCGACAACGGTGCCGACCCCACCGACACACTCGCGCAGTCCACACTCAGCGTGGAAATCTCGCGTGTCGGGCGCGCAAAACACGCGTTGAACGGAACACCACGCGCCACAGCGGCACTCGGGCAGCGGCTGCGCGTCGCAGCCTTTGTTCCAGAAGAGACCGGGCTTGTTGTTGGCGCACCGTCAGTGCGTCGCGGGCTGCTCGACCGTGTCGCGTCACAGTGGCAGCGCGGGTATGAGGCAACCTTGACGCGCTACGAACGCGCGCTTCGTCAACGCAACCGCTTGCTAAAAGATGCACTCGAGGTCGATGGCGCCGCTCGCCGCGCCATCGCAAGCGAGATGCGCCCCTGGACCGAGATGTTGATCACCACCGGGTCAGAGGTGGTGGCAGGCCGCCTCGCTCTTCTTGCCGCGCTCGCCCCAGTTCTTTCAGCAACACACAAGGAGGTTGCGCCGAGCGAAGCCGCCCTCGAAACGCACTATTTGTCACGTGAGGAGTACCGCGCGGACGAATCTGCAAGCGAGTGCGCAACACGCCTCGCAGAGTCGTTTGACCAGACCGCCGAGACAGAGGGGTATCAGGGGCACACACTGGTTGGCCCACACCGTGACGACATCGCTTTTCATGTCGGCGGGAGCGACATCGCCCCAACAGCGTCGCGCGGCCAGCAACGCAGCCTGCTCCTCGCACTCCTCTTCGCCGAAATCACACTCCTTACCGACGAGCACGGACACCCACCCGTGCTACTCCTCGACGACGCGTTCTCCGAGCTTGACCCGCAGCGACGGGAGCATCTGGTTGCACGCATCGCCGCACTTCCGCAGAGCATCATTACAGCAACAGCGCTCGAAGATTTAGCCCCCGGCCTTGTGGCGAGGGCGACGGCGCGCGAGATTCAGCGCGGCCCGGGCGGCAGTGTGGTGGCGGCGTGAACGCGAAACGCACACGAAAAGGGCGACCGGAGGGGCTCGCCGGCCTCCTCCCTGAAGCGGCCCGCGCCCTTGGTTTCGAAGAGGAGCTGCGATTCGCGCGAACGATGGGCGCATTTGGTGACCTTCTGCGTGAAGTGGCGCCACACCTTGCCCCCGTTTGCCACCTTGTTG
>JBIIRA010000091.1:0-5046 GCA_044341795.1 Candidatus Limnocylindrus sp. | reverse complement strand
CACGTCACGTTACGCAGCCCTGAACCGGCGCTGATCGCGCTCCCGTGGGCGAAGCCGCTGCGCGACTGGGCGAGCCCCGAGGTGGAGCTGGTGCCGCTCGAAGTAGGGCCATCACGCCACCTTGTGCGCTTCGTGCGCGTCGCCGGCCGACTCCTGGCCATCAAGGAGCTCCCCGCACCACTGGTGGAGCGCGAGTTCGCCATTCTGCGTCGCCTCGAATCGGCGGGGATGCCGGCAGTAACGCCCGTCGGCGCTGTTGACCGCGGTGATGGAGAGGGCTTCATCATCACCGACTACCTGCGCGGCAGCATTCAGTACCGCCGCTTGCTCAGCACCCCGGGTGCCGCCACCTCGGGCCAATTCTCGGGGCGGCTGCTCGATGCACTTGCCGTACTGCTCGTCGACCTGCACCGGCACGGCGTCTGGTGGGGCGACGGCTCGCTGGCGAACGCGCTCTTGAAGCGCGACGGGAATCGACTGCAGGCGTATCTCGTGGACGCCGAGACGGCCGAGTATCACGAGCAGCTGAGTGATGGGCAGCGCCAGCACGACCTCGACATCCTGGTGGAGAACGTGGCCTTCGGCCTCGCCGATGCCGCCGCCGCCTTGGGCGGCAGTGAAGTTGATACCGACGCGGCGGTGCGCGCCTCAGCCGCGCTCCGCGATCGCTACACGGCGCTTTGGACGCAGCTACATCGCCCGTTCGTTGCGAGCGCCAACGATCGGCGCGCCGTCGCCACCCGCATTCGCGACCTGAACGCGCTCGGTTTCGCGGTCGAGGAGTTGAGCCTCGACGTGACCAGCGGCGAGGGGATGTGCGTCTCGCTGGCGATCGCTTCGCGCCGCTTCCATGCCGAGCAGCTCCTGCGCCTCACCGGCGTTGATGCGCTTGAAGGCCAGGCGCAGCTCTTGCTGAACGATCTGCATGAATACGGCGTCTGGCTGCAGGTGCAGAGCGGTGAACGACTCGCCACGGGGCTCGTGGCAGCGCGCTGGCGCGCCGAGGTACTGGAGCCGACACTCGTCCGCCTGCGCCCGCATCTCGCATCGGGGCGTGACGCGCTGCAGGCCTACTGCGATGCGCTGGAGCACAAGTGGATCCTCTCCGAGCGCGCCGGTGTTGACGTTGGCTTAGATGCCGCAGTGGTTGATTACGTCGCACTTGGTGCTCCGGCCCCCGAGGGCCTCCGCCGTGGTGGCGATGGCGCAGACACGATGTCGGCGGAAGATGCACTCGTCTCTGCAGCGGTCAGCGCCGCCGATGAGGATGCCTCGCGATGAGCGGGCGACGTACGCCACATGAGGTGCTCGGCGTGCCAATCGGCGCGGGTGCCGATGAGATTCGCGCCGCGCGTCGAGGGCTCGCCCGCGAGCATCACCCAGATCGATTCATGGATGACCCGAAGAGCGCCGCGGAGGCGACGCGCGAGATGGCGCTCATCAATGCCGCCGCGGAAGCACTCCTCGCCGAGGCGTGGGCCTCTGATGGTGCGCCCGCCGCTGAGCCGCCAGCGAAGGGTGGACATAAGCCTGAGCGCCCCGTTACTGCGAGCGTCGTTGTTGATGCTGCCCCCGCGGCGAATGCGCGCACGAGCCGTCCGGCGCCGATCAACTGGCGCCCAGAACAGCCGTGGGCACCACGCGCGCCGCGTGGCCCTGTTGGCCCGCTCCCAGGCTCACCCGCCGGCCCAGTGGAGCGCAGCTTCGCGCCACTCCCTCCCGACTACAGGCACCCAACGCTCAGCGAGGCCGCCGCAACCGTCTTCGCCTTCGGACGATATGAGGGGGCAACGGTGGGCGATGTGGCGGAGCGCGACCCCGGCTATCTCGTCTGGTGTGCCGACAACGTGCGCCGCGATCAGGAACTTGTCCGCGCGGCAAATGTGGTGCTTGATGATCTAGAGGAGCGCGGCGCGCCGCACCCACCACGAGGGAGCACCAGGCGACCAACCGCGCCACTCTTCGATCCGAACAGGGAGTTGGAGTAGGCGTCATGATGAGCGGTATGCGAACGCTACTTGCGGCACTCCTTCTCGCGGTTGCAGCGGGTGCCTGCGCGCCAGCAGCACCTCCCGACGGCTCACTGCCGTGCAACGAGACAATCGATCAGCAGCGCGCCGCAGGCTTCGACACCGCCCTTGAGGCGTCGCTCCCCGTGGCGGGTTGGGATGCAACGCCCGTGTCGATTGACTCCGGACGCGAGTGCTCGCAGCTGCGCCTCGGCCCACTCTGGGGCGCGGGGATCCGTGAGTTGCGATCTGCAGGGGCCATCTTTGAGCTCCCAGGCAAAACGGGCTACTCGCTCGTGGTCTATGCGGCGACCGGGCTGACCCTCGACAACCTCGCCTACGCGTTTGAGCGCGGTGCACGCGGTGGCCGCAAGACACAAGGGCTGAAGATCGTTGACATCAAGGTTGGTGACTGGCCAGGAAAGCAGTTCACGCTCCTGAATGGCGATCATCGCCAGGTGATTACCCTCTTTGATACGGGCGAAGCGGATCGTGTGCGCGGACTGCTAACGTCAGATATCTCGAACGCACTCATCGCAGAACGTCTCGCCGCATACGCGGCGGCGTTGAAATAAGAGAGTAAGAAAGGTAGATACCATGACGTCTAGCAAGTCCGGACCCCTACGTCGCGCGTCGGAGTTTTTCTACGCGAAGTCAACCCTGGTTACCGCGCTGATCGCCACCGCCGCCTTTGCCGGCTACACGCTCCTCGTCCTAAGTGGACAGGGGAAGGCGTTTGAGGTTGCGAACAGCACCATCAAGTCGCTAGGAACCTCGTTGGGCTTTGGTCAGGCAGAGATTCTTGCCTTCTTTGCAGAACGTTCTACTCAGCAGATTTCTGCGTACATCACCTTCAATCAGGTGTGGGACTCTCTCTACGGCGTGATCTACGGAGTGATGTATGTGGCCTGGGTGTCGGTGCTGCTCAAGCCATATTCGCAAAAGGTCGGGATGTTGAATCTGCTGCCGCTTGGTCAGGTTCTCTTTGACTGGGTGGAGAACTTTGGCGTATCCAGCCTCGCGAGCCAGTACCTTGCCGATGGCACGATCTCCTCGACGACCGCTCAGCTAGCGTCAACGGCCTCATCCATTAAGTGGGCCTTTGCGCTCCTTGTCTACGGAGTGATCCTGGTCGGCATCGTCGCGCGGATCACAAGGGCACTGAAGGGGCGCAGCAAGGGTTAAGGCCGAGCGGCCTTGGCAACGCCGTAAGGGTTAGGCGAGCTCCTTCAACGCGAAGCGCGCCTCTAGCTGCTCAGCAGTCTGGAAGCCGACGGCGCCAACTGGCTGGGCGCCGGCTCCCTTGAAGTAGGCGATCGTTGGGATTGACATGATGTTGAAGGCCTGCTGCAGTGCTGGGTTCTCGTCAACGTTCACCTTCACGATGTCGACCTTGCCGTCGTACTGCGCGGCGAGCTTCTCAAGCTCTGGAGCCACCAGCTTGCACGGGCCACACCACGGCGCCCAGAAGTCAACAATGACGGGGCGACCCGAATCCATCACATCCTTCTGGAATGCTGCATCGCTGGTGTGCTTGATCTCCGCCATGGTTCCCCCTGCGCTCTACTTGTGGCGGAACGGTTCCTCCGCCTTCACCGCCATCATAGCGAGCGGCGGCGAAACTACTCGAGCCCGCGGGCGTGCAGATCCTCCTCGCTCAGCCCAAGGTAGTGCCCGATTTCATGGATGAGTGTTCGGCGCACCTCCCGGCGCAGGGCCTCTTCGTCGGGGAAGTCGGCGAGGAGCGTCGCGGCGTAGATGGTCACCTCAGGGGGCGGCTCGCCGAGGCCGCTCTCAGCACCCTTCGGTAGCCCGTAGAACTCGCCATAGAGGCCAACGCCAGGTTTGTGGCTCACGGTGACGAGGAGCTCCTGGGCGGCGGAGTGTAGGGGCTCAGGCAAGCCACGCAGTGCCTCTTCGGTCAACTGCTCCACGCGCTCATCATCGTCTTGGCGGTCCATGAGGAGATCCTACGACGGGGCGGGTAGGATGAGGGAATGCAGTCAAAGAGCAAGACAACGCAGATCGTGGTGCCCACGTCCGATGCCGAGGCACGAATCGCCGAGGCCGCCGAGACCATGCTGCGTGCCATCGGTGAGGACCCAACGCGCGACGGTCTTGTCGATACCCCGGGCCGCGTGGCGCGCGCGATGCTTGAGCTCACCAGTGGCTACGCGAGCGATCCGTATGAGATTCTCGGCACCGTCTTTGAGGAGCCAGCGGGTGCCCCTGCGGGTGATCTCGTCGTCGTTGAAGGGATCCCATTCCACGCCCTCTGCGAACACCACCTCCTCCCGTTCCCTGGCGTCGCCACCGTTGGCTACGTGCCGAGCGGTCGCATCGTTGGCCTCTCAAAGATCCCGCGCCTCGTTGACGCGTTTGCGCGACGACTGCAGGTGCAGGAGCGCCTCACTGCGCAGGTTGCCGACGCACTGAACGACGCACTCGCGCCAGCTGGCGTTGGCGTGCTGGTCAGCGCCGAGCACCTCTGCCTTGCGGCGCGCGGCGCACGCCAGCCTGGTGTCGTCATGACCACCGAGGCGATGCGCGGGTCACTGCGCACCGATGTCGCGCTGCGCGAGGCTCTGGCGCGCGCACACGATCGCGGCGTGGCGCGACGCGAGGGGCTCCATGGCTGAGCGCACGACACCGATCCGCGTGCTGATCGCCAAGCCTGGCCTCGACGGCCACGACCGCGGCGCCAAGGTACTCGCGCGCGGGCTGCGCGACGAAGGATTCGAAGTGATCTACACCGGGCTGCGTCGCACCGTTGACGCGATCGTTGCCGCCGCCATTGAAGAGGACGTGGATGTGGTCGGCTGTTCGATTCTCTCTGGCGCACATGCAACGCTGCTGCCAAAGCTCGTCGCAAGCCTCCGCGCCTCTGGTGCGAGCGACGTGCTGGTGGTCGCGGGCGGCATCATCCCCGAGGCCGATCGACCAGAGTTGGAGCAGGCGGGCATCTCGGGAATCTTTGGGCCAGGAACCACGATCGCCGAGGTTGCCACCTTCCTGCGCGCGAATGCCCGTCGACGCT
>JBIIRA010000020.1:0-17824 GCA_044341795.1 Candidatus Limnocylindrus sp. | reverse complement strand
GGGCTCATGACGCCGCGCACGCTGGGTCGGGAGGGTCGCTTCAACATGAGTAGAGGATAGACGTGTGGCTAGCCGGTGTTGCGCAGGCCGGCGGCGACCCCGCTGACCGTGAGGCGAACGAGGTGTGAGAGCTCGGCGCGCTCCCCCTCATCGGTGGCACTGCGCAGCGCGCGAAGAAGTTGCACCTGCACGCGCGAGAGGGCATTCACCTCGGGGGCACGCCCCTCAATGGAGGCGCGTAGCTCTGGGTCGCTGGCGAGCAGCTCGGTCGTGCCGGCGATGCGTCGTAGTGCGTCGCCTGCAGCGGTGCGCTCGCCAACAATTGTTGCCCAAACCCTCGTTGCGTCAGCATCACTTCCGACGCCGCCGAGTGCGGCAAACTCTTCGGCAACCTCGGGTGAGGACTTGGAGAGGATCATCGCCGCGTTATCGACGATCGACTGGAAGAAGGGCCAGCGTTGATATGCCTCATGCAGCGTGGCCATGGCTGCGGCGTCGTCAAGCGTTGCGCGCAGCGCACCGAGCCCGTACCAGCCAGGGAGATTCACCCGCGCCTGGCTCCACGAGAAGACCCATGGGATGGCGCGCAAACTGGTGAGGCCAGAGCCGCCCTTCGCCACTCCACCGCGAACGGCGGGGCGTGAGCCGAGATTCAGCCCACCGAGCTCTGCGATTGGTGTGGCGGCGCGGAAGAACGACTCAAAGGCGGGATCGTTCGGGATCAACTGCTGATACGTCTCGCGTGCGCGTTGCGCCACCGCGCCAACGGCGGGGGCAAACCCCATCTCCCACTCCCCGCGTCGCTGCTCCGCGAGCGGGCTGCGCATGGTGAGCAGCGCCGAAATGATCTGCTCCGCCTCGCTAAACGCGATCGCGGGATCGGAGTAGCGCGAGGCGATCACCTCGCCCTGCTCCGTCACCTTAAAACCGCCCAACAAGCCGCCTGGGTGTTGCCCCAAGATCGCGCGATGCGTTGGGCCACCGCCGCGACCGATCGCGCCACCGCGTCCGTGGAAGAGGGTGAGCTTCAGGTTGTGGGCGTTGGCACGATCGACGAGCGCCGCCTCTGCCAGATGCAGCAGCCACACGCTTGAGAGGTAGCCGGACTCCTTATTCGTATCGGAGTAGCCGATCATCACCTCGAGGCGCCGGCCGCGCTCAACGATGCGCGCCTGCAGCACCGGGTTCGCAGCGATCTCGTCAACAAGTTCGGCGGCGCGCTCCAGAACACGTGCAGATTCCAGCAGCGGCACGATATCGACCTTCGGCGCGCCAGCGGCGGCGCCAGACGTTAGGTCAGAGCCAATGCGCTGATCCTCTGCCCAGGCGAAGAGCGCCAAGAGCTCGTGCAGGTCGTCGACCCCTTCAAAGCCGCTGATCACATAGCGGCCGAGGCTCTCCTCACCGTGTGTGCGCTGGATCTCTGCGGCAACACGAATCGTCGCAAGTACCTCACCAACGGTCACGCCCGGAACGGCTTCGTGAGCGAGTGCGCTCTTGATAGTGGCCGGCTCAAGCTGAGTTGTGGCACCTGGCTTGCCGAGTTCGGCGGTGAGATGCGCAATCGCTGCGTGATGGGCTCCACGTGCCTGGCGAATCTCCATCATCGCAAAATGGAAACCGAAGGCCTCCACCTGCCACTCAAACTCGAGGAGCTCGCCGTACGCCGAGCGCTCTAGCCCATCGGCGGCGAGACTTGCGCGAAGCTCGCGCAGCTCGTTGATGAGTGCCTGAGGGTTAGCGTAGGCACCAGCCTCACTGCCCCCCTCGATGCGTGCGCGCCGAGTGCGCGCAACGCGCTGCGCGATGGCACCGAGGCGACGGCGATACGGCTCATCGGGGAAGCGGTGCGAAAGGGTGCGTTCAATCTCGCCGAGATCTTTCGCGTCACGAACAAGCGATGCGCCGAGCGCACCGTCAATCTCGTTCCCTTCTACTGTCGCGGCAATTGACATCATCAGTCGCGATGCGACCGCCTCAAGAGCGCGCAGGGCGTGGTCGGCCTGAATGCGCATCGCCTCTCGCGTCGTTTCGGCATTCACATTTGGATTCCCGTCACGATCGCCGCCGATCCAGGTCCCCCAGCGAAGTGCTGGCAGTGACAGAGGCGCTCGGAGTCCCGACGGTGCGGTGGCCTTCTCAAGGCGGCCGAGCGCATCGTCGAGGCTGCGTAAGAGCCGTGGCACAAGGCGGAAGATCGTTCCATCAAAGTGCACCAACGCCGAGCGAACCTCATCGAGGGCGGTGACGCGCCGAGTGCGGATGCCACCCATGCGCCAGAGGTTGGTCATCTCTTCGCGCAGGCGCAGATCAACCTCAGCGGCGAAGGTGCCGCCAAGTGCGCGTCGGTCGAGCAGCGTGCGCATGCGACTGAGTGCGGCGATCAGGGTGCGACGGCGTGCCTCGGTTGGGTGCGCAGTGAGCACAGGTAGGTAGTTGACCTGCGCTGCGGCGGCGCGAATCTCTGCCGGAGCAAGCCCCGCGGCGGCGAGATCGGCGAGCGCGGCATCGAAGCTGCCAGGGCCTGGAGCGGCGGCGGGATGGGCGCTCGCACTGAGTTGTGCGGCACGGCGGCGCTCCTCAACAAGACTGGTGAGTCGGAAGCGCAGCGTCAGCGCCCGCACGATGCGCTCTACCTCGTCGTACTGCTCCGTTGAAGCGGCGGTCAGGTTGAAGTCAACGGCGCGCTTGGCGTGGAGAGCCTCACGGAAGCGAGCGACGAACGGGAGCCCCTCCTGCTCGGTCAGGGTCTCCTCAAAGATCTGATTCAGCAGCTCGAGGTCGTCCACGACCCTCCCCTCAGTCGCCGCGATGCGGCAAACGGTAGCGATCCCCTCCCAGCGACTCAGCGAGCCCCTCGGAGACCATCTTGGTGATGGTAGCGGCGACCGTCGCTTCGTTGTGCTCACCACGCTCACCAGCGACCTGCACGCCTGCACGGCCAGCCTCACGCAACTCATCCAACAGGCGCCCCCGCAGCCATCGTGCGGTCTTCGTGAAGGGGGTTCGCGGTTCTCTGCTGCGTGGAACCTTGGCGAAAGTGCGACCGGCTGATGGGCAGTACTCGCGAAGTGGGCACTCGCCGCACTTTGGTGCGGCGGCGCGGCAGGTCGACGAGGCGAGATCCATCGCCGCCTGCGCCCATGCGCCAGCCTCGCGATCTGCAAGTTCCGCACCAAACTCATTAGCGCGCGCCTGTACATCGCGTGGTGCCAGCGACACATCAGCGTCCACTAATCGCGCAATGATGCGCGCAATGTTCACGTCGACTGGAATCTCGCGACCACCAAATGCGATCGCGGCCACGGCACGTGCTGTGTATGGTCCGATGCCGGGGAGCTCCATCAACGCATCTACGCTCGATGGCAGGCCGCCAGCCGCAACGGCGGCAGCGGCGGCGCGCTGCAGTGCCAACGCACGCCGGTTGTAGCCGAGCCCCTTCCATGCGACCAGCACATCGGCGGTCTCAGCCGCCGCGAGTGACTCGAGCGTTGGGAATCGCTCAAGGAACACGGTTACTAGCTGATCGACGCGCGAAATCTGCGTCTGCTGCGCCATCACCTCGCTCACCAGCACGCTGTACGGGTCGGAGCGCTCACGAATCTTCAGCGGCCGGGCGGTCGCGGAGTACCAGGCAAGGAGCGCACGATTGGTCTTGCGGATGAACTCCCGATCGAGTGGTTGGGCTGCCGCGCCCCGCGCGGCCTTCGTCATCGTCGCTCGGGGATCGCAGGCGGAATGCGATTCTTCAGCGCCTTGCTGCGCAGGTCGCGCGCAAGCTCAGCCTGTTCAATCGCATCGGCAAGAGCGTGATGGTCGGCAACAAGGTCAGTCGGATACACCTGACGCACGAAACGCTTCACCGTCTTCTTCCAGGTCAAGTTCTCGCCGCCGTGCAGCGTGTAGTAGACGCTCTTCAGGTCCATCGCCGACATGCCGAACGGGTTCTTCACGCCGGCCTCGGTGAACGCCATCGTGAGCCACATCCAGTCAAATGGCGTGTTGAAGCCTACAAAGAGTGGGCTCGATTCTGGTGCGGTGGCCTCGGCGGTTGCGCGAACCCAGAGGGCAAATTGGCGCACCCCTTCGAGTCGATCAATACCGTTCTCCTCAAGGTGAGCGCGCGAGAGGCGGTGGACGCGCTCCTCTTTATGTCCCCACTGCTTTGTCGGGTCGGGGCGTAGCTCCACGTAAAAGGTCTTTTTCGGATCATCAACGAGACAGGCGCCAATGCTGATCAGGCTCCCATCGAGTGGCGTCTGGCCCGAGCACTCCACGTCAACGCTGAACCAGAGCTCCTGCGGGAGCCCCTCTTCAAACGGGGGTGGCGTTGGGGCGTCGTGCTGCATCTGGTGCAGCCTACGGCATCAGCCCGATACGGACCGCCCTACTCGCTCCGCACCATGATGTGCTTCGCCACGGTGTAGTCCTCCAGGGCATACATCGACTGGTCCTTGCCGTAGCCGGACTGCTTGAAGCCGCCATGCGGCATCTCGCTCGCCAGGGTGAAGTGATCATTCACCCAGACGGTGCCGAACTGCAGCGCCTTGCTCACCTTAAAGGCTCGGGCGATATCACTCGTCCAGAGCGACGAGGCTAGGCCGAACTGGCAGTCGTTCGCCCACTCCAAAATCTGATCGTCGCTCTTGGCGCGCTGCACCGAGACGACCGGCCCGAAGACCTCGTCTTGAACGATCTCAGAACTCTGCGCTGGACCCGCAATGATCGTTGGGCGGTAGAAGTGGCCCTTCCCAGCAACGCTCTTGCCGCCGAGTACGACCTCCGCCTTCTTGCTCGCTCGCTGCACGAAGCCATCAACGCGCGTGCGCTGTGCGGCACTAATGAGTGGCCCCATCTCGGTCGCCTTATCGCTCGTCGGTCCAACCTTGATCGTCTTCACCTGCTTGATCAGCGCATCAACGAGACGCTCATAGATCTTCGGCCCCGCGATAATGCGGCAGGCTGCGGTGCAGTCCTGTCCCGCATTCCAGAAGCTCGCAGCACGCATCGTGCTCGCCACAAGGTCAACATCTGCATCATCAAACACAAGTACGGGTGCCTTTCCACCGAGCTCAAGGTGGAGTCGCTTCACCGTTGAAGCACCAGCCGCAGCGATGCGCTTCCCCGTGGCGGTATCGCCCGTCACCGATACCATTGCGACACCTGGGTGCTGCGCTAGATATGCACCAGCCTCATCACCAGTGCCGGTGATGACGTTCAGTACACCGGCTGGCAGAAACTCTTGCGCCAGAGCGCCGAGCATCAGCGCCGTGATCGGCGTGCGCGCCGATGGCTTCAAGACAACGGTGTTCCCTGTGACGAGCGCCGGACCAATCTTCCAACCGGCCATCAGCAGCGGATAGTTCCACGGCGCAATCGAAGCAACGACACCGACCGGATCGCGGCGAATCATGCTGGTGCGCCCTGGGAGGTATTCGGCGACAGCCTTCCCTTCCATGTTGCGCCCAGCACCAGCGAAGTAGCGCAGGTTGTCGACGACCGCATCAACTTCAATGCCAACGGCGCTGATCGGCTTGCCAGCGTTTTCGGACTCAGCCTTCACAAACTTGCGCTTCGCCGACTCAAGGGCGTCGGCGAGTTTCAGCAGCGCGAGCGCGCGCTCGGCGGGAGTGGTGGCGCTCCATGCTGGAAAGGCCGCCGCAGCTGCAGCAACCGCAGCATCAACATCGGCGCGACCGCTCTGTGGAACCGTTCCCAGTACCTCGCGCGTTGACGGATCTTCCACCGTGATGGTCTTCCCCGACTTCGCCGCGACGGACTTGCCGTTGATGATCTGCTTCCACGCGCGCATCAGCACCCTCCTACAGTTCTGCCCCGAGTGGGGCTCCCCCTGAGCCTACCGCCGCTGCCCCCTTCGTGGGGTGCCCCGTCGCGCAGGTCGCCCCTAGCGAAGCGCGGCGGTGCGCGCTACCCTCAGCGCATGGCACATCAGTTCGTGGTCCAACTTACGCATAAGCCTGGGGCGCTCGCTGCGCTCTGCCGCGAGCTTGAGCGCCAGGGGGTCGACCTTAAGGCCATCGGTGGCGGTGGAATCGGTGAAGTCGGTCACGTCATTTTGAAGACTGCCGACGATTCGAAGACCCGCGCAGTGCTCGAGGCTGGCTCCTACACCTTCATTGAGAGCGAGTCCGTACTCGCTGAAGTCGACGACCAGCCGGGCGGCATGCTCTCCGTGCTCGATCGTCTCGCCGCCGCAGGCGTCAACGTCTACGGGCACCTCTTCATGGGGCGATGGGGCGAGCGAGCAACCTTCGCCTTTGTTGTTGATGATCCAGCGAAGGCGCGCGCCGCACTCGGACAGGAGTACTAGGTCCGCCTAGCGACGTCCGATCCGCTGCACGATCTCGTCGACGGCAGACTGGTACCCAAGTGTTGCAAACGGATGGTGATTGAACCCCTTCAACGTTAGGTACTCAACGTTGCCGAGTTGTGCCAATGGTTTCGTCCACTCCGGCCGCACCAGTGCATCGCCCTCACCCTGCGTCACTAGCGTCGGAACTAGAAAGTTCCCGCCAGCGGCGACAACAGCACGCGCCGCCCGCTGCGCGCGGAAGCCCTCGTCGCCAAGTCGCGTCGTCACCGCGTAGAGATAATCCGGGGCGGTTGGGTCAAGGCTCTGGAGGCGCTGCCCCGGACTGGTATCGGCTCCAATCCCTGTTGGAATGCGCAGCATTGGAAGAACGCGCGACAAGATTGGCGCAACAACTCGCTTCCAGGTTGCGATGTTTGCCTCTAGGGCCGGCGCAGAGAGAACAAGGTAGTCGGGCTTCGTGAGCCCAGCGGCGACGGCACCAAAGGCGATGAGGCCTCCCATGCTGTGGGAGACAACAACCACCCGTCGCCCGGAGCGCTGCAGCTCGCTCACCTGCTCCGCAAGGTCGAGGTGGAAACGGCGGAACTCCTTCACATAGCCACGAGGCCCCTCGGAGCGCCCGTGGCCCCGCAGATCCCATGTGGTCGTGCGCCAGCCAGCGGCGGCAAAGGCGCGTGCTGACTGGACGTAGCGACTGGAGTTCTCCCCGATCCCGTGCCCGAGGAGGAGCTCGCCGACCGGCTCCCCTGCGGGCTCATAGACGCGTCGGAAGAGCGTCACTCCGTCGCTCGCTGTGAAGGGGACCACGCTCTCCTGATCCATGCTCATGCGTGGGATCCTACACTTACAGGAGAGGCGCGCTGCGCCCGTATCGGAGGCCGCAATGACCAACGCAAAGAAGACGCGCACCGAGCGTGACTCGTTCGGCGAGATCGAGGTACCGGCCGACCAGCATTGGGGCGCCCAGACGGCCCGCTCCCTGCACTTCTTCGCCATCGGCAACGACCGTATGCCGCTTGAGGTGATCCACGCCCTCGCCACCATCAAGAGCGCTGCGGCGAGTGTCAATGCCGAACTCGGACTCCTCCCCGCCGACAAGGCGAAACTCATCGTCGAAGCCGCAAGCATTGTGACGAGTGGCAGCGCCGACGGCGAGTTCCCTCTCTCGACCTGGCAGACCGGCTCGGGCACCCAGAGCAACATGAACGTGAATGAGGTGATCGCCTCGATCGCCAACGAGCGCGCCACCGGAACGCGCGGGGGGAAGAGCCCGATTCATCCGAACGATGATGTCAACCTGTCGCAGTCATCTAATGATGCCTTCCCGAGCGCGATCCACATCGCTGCAACGCTCGCCGTCAGCAAGACGCTCCTTCCATCACTGCGGCACCTGCACGCAACCATCAGTGCAAAGGCCTCCGCCTGGGGCGGCATCGTGAAGATTGGCCGAACGCATCTACAAGATGCGGTGCCACTCACCCTCGGCCAAGAGTTTGGTGCGCATGCCGCAGCACTCGCAGGCGACATCGCCCGCATTGAAGCAGCACAGAGCGAGCTCCGTGCAATCGCACTCGGCGGCACCGCCGTCGGCACCGGCTTGAACGCCCATCCTGAATTCGCTGAGCGCGCCGCCAAGGCGATCGCGAAGCTCACCGGCGAACCAATCGTCAGCGCACCGAACAAGTTCGCCGCACTCGCAGGCCAGGAGGCGACACTTGCTGCATCCGCTGCACTGCGCACCACCGCCGCAACGCTGATGAAGCTCGCCAACGATGTGCGCTGGCTCGCCTCTGGGCCACGAGCTGGCCTCGGCGAACTGCGCATCCCAGAGAACGAGCCCGGCTCTTCGATCATGCCGGGGAAGGTGAACCCAACCCAGGCCGAGGCGCTGACGATGGTCTGCGTGCAGATCTACGGACTCGACGCGGCGATCGCCTTCGCCGCAAGCCAGGGGAACTTCCAGCTCAACGTCTTCAAGCCGCTGATTGCGCTCGACCTGCTGACGCAGATCCGTCTGCTGGGCGACGCGGCGCGATCGTTCGCCGATCACTGCCTCGCCGGCACCGAGCCAGATGCGGCGCGCATCAGCGAACTGCTGGGCAACTCGCTGATGTTGGTCACGGCGCTCACGCCGGTGATTGGCTACGACAAGGCGGCGGAGATCGCCAAGCGCGCGCACGCCAGCGGCGGAACGCTGCGCGCAACCGCCCTCGAGCTCGGCTACATCAGCGCAGAGCAGTTCGATGCGATCGTCCGCCCTGATCAGATGACAGGTCCAACCCGATGAGCGGACGCCTGAAGATTGGCGTCTTGACCGGTGGTGGCGACTGCCCAGGCCTCAACCCTGCAATTCGCGCCGTGGTGCACCGCGCGACGGCTGGCGGTCATGAAGTAGTCGGCATCCTCGATGGCTGGAAGGGGCTCGCCACAGTTGGCGCACCACTCACCCGACCGCTTGATCGCGCCGCAGTACATGGCATTCAGGCGCAGGGCGGCACGATGATCGGATCTAGCCGCACGAATCTGCTGAAGCGCGAGGGCGGCCTCGATGCCGCTGAGGCGAACATGCGCGCGCTTGGCCTCAACGCCCTCATCGCTATCGGTGGCGACGACACCCTATCCGTTGCTGCCGGCCTCGCCAAGCGCGGCGCAGCGGTCAACGCCATTCCGAAGACGATGGATAACGACGTTTGGGGGACCGAGGGCTGCCTCGGTTTCGACACTGCAGCGAACATCGTCACCGAGGCGCTCGATCGAATCTCCACCACCACCGCATCGCATCACCGCGTCGCCGTTGTCGAGGTGATGGGTCGCGACGCAGGCTGGGTCGCCGCATGGGGCGGACTCGCCGGTGGCGCACACGCGATTCTGATCCCCGAGGTGGAGTTCACCGCCGCAGCGCTCGACGAACTCGTCGCCAAGTTGAAGGCGCGACGCGCGATCGGCGACGGCAGCTCGATCATCGTCGTCTCCGAAGGGGTGAAGCTCCCCGCCGCAGGCGCAACATCAACCTCTGTGCCGCTCGACGAGTTCGGTCATCCACGACTCGACAAGGTCGCCGTTGGTGATGCACTCGCCACGATCCTTGAGGAGCGCAGCGGCCTCGAGGTGCGCTGCACCCGCTTGGGCCACCTGCAGCGTGGTGGTGCACCGACCGCCGCCGACCGCGTGCTCGGCACGCGATACGGCGTTGCCGCAGTAGAGGCGCTCGAAGCGGGTCGCCTCGGCGTGATGGTGGCGCTTAAGGGCGGCGCAATCGTTGAGGTGCCACTCACCGAGGTCGGCGGAAAGAATCGCTCCATTGATCTCAGCTACCCACCACTGTTTGAGCACTTCGACTAACTGATGGCACGCCTGATTCTTGTTCGTCACGCGCGCACCGCTGAGACGGGCATCAAGCTGAGCGGTCGCATTAAGGGAATCCCCCTCAGCCCAGCGGGCCGCAAAGAGGCGGCGGCACTCGCCGAAGCGCTGAGCGCCGTGCAGATCGCTGGCATCGCCTCGTCACCAATGCAGCGCTGCCTTGAGACCGCTGAGGCGGTGCGCTCAATGCGCGGCCCAAGCGTGAAGTCGCGCCCAGACATCGTGGTTGACGAGCGCCTCACCGAGGTGGAGTACGGCGACTGGTCGGGTCAAGAGCTGCGCAAGCTCATGAAGGATCCGCTCTGGAGCACCGTTCAGCGACAGCCATCGGCGATGACCTTCCCTAATGGCGAGTCACTCCGCGCCGCCTCGGCGCGCGCAGTTGAGGCGATCCGCGAGATTGATGCGCGATTCAGCGATGACGAGACCTGGCTCTGCGCGAGCCACGGCGACATCATCAAGGCGATTGTTGCCGATGCGCTTGGTACCCCGCTCGACCTCTTCCAGCGCATTGCGATTGACCCGGCCAGCATCACCGTCATTCGCTACAGCGGCGAGCGTCCAACGGTGGTGCGCGTGAACCTCTCAGCTGAGGGTGCGGCCGCTGGCCTCGTTGAGAAGCCGAAGCGACCATCACTCCTCGGGCGTCTGCGCGGCGAAGGCTGATGGCGCGGCGGATCATCCGCTTCGATCCGCCCGACCAGTTCATCGCTGGCGCTATTGGCGAGCCTGGTCAGCGCGTCTTTCATCTTCAGGCGATCGGCGGCGGCATCGCTGCAACAGTGGTCGTTGAGAAGAGCCAGATTGCGGTGCTTGCGCGCCGGATCGTCGAGATGCTGAAGGACCTCAGCGAGGGTGGCAGTGTGCAACTACCGAGCGCTCCACTCCCACTTCCGCGCAAGCTGCCGGCACTCGCCGAACCGTTTACCGCTGAGTTCCGCGTCGGCACCATTGCCCTCGCCTGGGATCCGCTGCTCACGCGTCTCATCCTAGAGTTCCGCGACGACATGAGCGTTGAGGATGCCGCCGCCCCCCCACCAATCAGCGACGCCCCCGACGGCCCCGATGTGTTGCGCGTAGCCCTTAGCGTTACGTCGGCATTTGAGTTCGCTGAGAACGCCCTGCAGCTCGCCGCCGCGGGTCGACCGATCTGCCCGAACTGCGGCGTGCCGCTCGATCCACGCGGCCATCGCTGCGCACGCAAGGCCGCACTTCTCAACTGAGGTGACCGGCACAGCGTCGACACCGAACTGGCGCGGGGCGCTCCCCACCACCTCAGGTCTCGTTGAGATCGACGAAGCGATTCGCTTGATGCAGCGCTCGCAGGAACTCAAACCGATCGGGCGCATTGCCGAGGCGAGCAACGCCAGTTTCCTCTGTGAGATCGATGGCGGACTCCAGGTGATCTACAAGCCGATCCGCGGTGAGTTGCCGCTCTGGGACTTCCCTGAAGGAAGTCTCGCGGCGCGCGAGGTTGCTGCCTATCTTGTGAGCGAGGCCCTAGGGCTCGGCGTTGTGCCGCCCACAATCCTGCGCGACGGCCCTGCAGGTGAGGGTGCGGTGCAGCTCTGGATTGACCATGTTGGAGTGCATCGCGCCGTTGACCTCGTGAACGGTTCAGACGAGGGGCTGCGTCGACTCGCCCTCTTCGACGCGATCGTGAACAACGGCGACCGGAAGGGTGGGCACATCCTCCCCCTTCCTGACGGTCGCATTCTTGGAGTCGATCACGGCGTCACCTTCGCCGTAGAGCCAAAGCTGCGCACTGTGCTTTGGGCGTGGCGCAGTAAGCCCTTCACGGATGAGGAGCGCGCAATCATTGCCAGCGGCGTTCAAGGGCTTACCAACAACGGAGCGCTGCGCGCGCAGCTCTCAGCAATCCTCGACGGCGAGGAGATCGATGCGATGGCGGCGCGCCTCAGCGACCTCGCTACAACGGGCTGCTTCCCGGAACCGAGCCCTGACTGGCCGCCACTCCCGTGGCCGCTCGTCTAGAGGCGGTCAGGTTACGGGAGTAGCGACTCGTCGACGATATCGCTCGCCTTCAGTCCGTCGAGCACCTGCTGGCCAGGGATCGAGCGCATGAAGCTAATGGACGTCTCCCAGCCCTCAACACTGATCGCCCCGTAACCGGCGCTCTCCTGAAGTGGGCCGGCCCAGACATCGACCGTAGCCTTCATAACAGCGAGTGAACCTTCGCGAGCGGCTGGGGTCGCGGCAACCTCAGGAACAACCTTCGCCGCCGCATCAACGCCGAGCTCTGGGTTCGCTGCAATCTGTCGCATCGCCTCAAGCGTTGCGGCAATGAAGGCACGGATCGCATCACGCTTGCTCTCAATCGTGCTTGGCGAAGAGATGAGGCCAGGTCCTGCGAATGGCGCCGCCGCTGAGGCATAGAAGACCTCAACCTCTACCCCTGCCGCCTGTGCCTGCACCAGGTCGTTGTTGGCGTACCCGGTCGTTGCGTCGGCTGCGCCGGTAATCAGCGCCTGCGTCTGCCCAAAATCTGGGTAGAGCTCGAGATTTACATCATCAATGCTGAGCGATGCCTCATCGAGGATGCCGATCAGCGTCAGGTACCCCGAACCGTACTGGCCTGGCGTACCAACGCGCTTACCTGTCAAATCAGCTGGGCTCATGATGCCCGCATCGGTTCGCGCG
This sequence comes from Candidatus Limnocylindrus sp., assembly GCA_044341795.1. GTDB lineage: Bacteria > Chloroflexota > Limnocylindria > Limnocylindrales > Limnocylindraceae > Limnocylindrus. The sequence goes on along the minus strand of JBIIRA010000020.1, from coordinate 5,466 downwards.
ATCACAACGTTCGGCAGCACGCCGTAGATGGTGGCCAGATAGCGGACAGGAATTCCCTGCGAAACAGCGGGGATCATGCTGGTGCCGTCAGCAAGGGCAAGATCAAGTCCGCCACTTCCCACAAGGCTGATGAGGTCAGGGTCAATCTGATTCTGCAGCGTCACATCAAGGCCCGCGGCGGCGTATGCGCCGCTCTGCTGTGCAAGATAGAAGGGGGCGAACTGCACTCCAGGGATGTAGCCGAGTCCGACGGTGAGCTTCACGGGGGCTACTGAAGCCGAGGTTGATGGCGTGGGTGAGGCAGTTGATGAGCACCCAGCAGCAACGAGTACCAACGAACCAAGTAGTACAACCAAAATCCGCTTCATGGCTAACCCCCCTACGCTTGCGATCGCATTACGCGATCTTTTTTGATGATACCCGCTCAATAACAAGTACGAGTCCATACGCACTCACGCCAACGATTGCGATTTGCAACAGATCGGCAAAGAGGAGTGGCGTATCGAAGAGTGACCCGCGCGCAAGATTGAGAAGTACGCCAAGTCCTGCGGCACCTCCGAGCCACTCGCCTACGATCGCCCCGACCACCGCGAGCGTTGCGGCAACGCGTGCCCCAGCTAGGATGCCGCTACGTGCCGCAGGGAGTCGCGCGTAGCGAAGGCTCTGCCAGCGCGATGCTCCGAGTGAGCGCATCAGCTCAAGGGTTCCGGCATCAACATCGCGCACGGCGACGAGCGTCGAGATTGCAACAGGGAAGAGCGTGATCAGCGCGCAGACAGCGACTTTTGCCGCGAGCCCTGGCCCCAGCCAGAGGACGAGGACAGGACCCAGCGCAAGGATCGGCGTCGACTGTGCCGCAACGAGGTACGGGCTCACGACACGGCGGGCCGAGCCCGAGAGCCCAAGCGTGACGCCGATCAGGAGGCCGAGCGTGCCGCCCAGCAGGCCACCAACCGTCACCTCGGTCACGGTCGGCACGAGATGGCGCAGCATGGTGCCGTCGGCCCACGCCTCGGCGAACCGCACCGCGATCACCGATGGTGCGGGGAGGATGAATTGCGGCACCGCAGCAGCGCGCACGCCGAACTCCCAAGCCGCTAGCAGGAGTGCTGCTACGGCGAGTGGGGTGAGCTGACTCAGCCTACGCATGCGCCACCGAATCGAGTGCTGCGTAGAGGCGCGTCTGTCGCGCAGCGCCGTCGGGCGAGAGGAGTGCGGTGCGGCGTTCCGCCGACGGAAGGCTTCGCAGCCCCGGGACTTCAAGTGAAATCGCACCGTCAGCGCCGAGCATCAACACCCGGTCGGCAACAAGGAGAGCCTCCGCGACATCGTGTGTCACGAGCAGCGTCGCCGCCCCTGCCACAAGCTCGGGGAGCTCATCGTCGAGGCGGGCGCGCGTGATCGCATCGAGTGCCGCGAACGGTTCGTCGAGGAGTAGGAGCGACGGTCGTCGAACGAGTGCACGGGCAAGCGCTACGCGACCACGCTCGCCTCCCGAGATCTCAGTAGGGCTGCGATCAAGCAGCCTACCCGCGCCAACTCGCACAAGCGCCGCCTCTGCTGTCGCGCGCGCACTCGTGAGCGACTCACCCGCCAACTCCAGGGGGAGGGTCACATTGCGCAGCACCGTGCGCCACGGAAGAAGACGCGGCTCCTGAAAGACGATGCCGACCTCGGTTCGACCGGCGGCCGCCGCGCTCCCAACGAGTGTGATGCGGCCAGCTGTTGGCGTGAGGAGTCCAGCAACAAGTCGTAAGAGTGTCGACTTCCCTGATCCGTTGGCACCCAAGAGCGCCACCGATTCACCTGGGGCGATTGAGAGCGAGAGGTTGCGCAGCACGTGGTGTTTATCAAACGAGTGCGAGAGTCCCTCAACGTGAAGTATCGGCATCAGTACATCATCGCGCGCGAAGCCCGCACGCGCCAGTTATGCGCCGGCGGCAGCGCGAGTTGCAGCGGCTCGCCGCACGGGGCGCACGTAGAAGAAGAGGCCGAAGATCAAATAGGCACCTTGCGCAAGGAGCGTCGTTAGCTCTGGAGTTGAGCTGTAGCCAACGATGGCACGCAAGAACTGCCCGATCCCCTCCTTGTGCGGAAGGATCGCAGAGATGTCGTAGACCGGGTTGATCAGGGCTGGCAGGAGGCCGAGCTCGATGAACTCATGGACGCCATACGAGAGGAGGCCCGATGCAATCACCACGAGTGCGGCGCCCGTCACATTGAAGAAGGCGCTCAGGTTGAGTCGTAGTCCAGCACGGAAGATCAGCACGCCGATCCCGGCGGCGATGAGCAGACCGACAACGGCACCCACAACGACAGAGAGTCCCTGATCCGCTGCCGCGGTGGTTTGCCCGAGCAAGAAGAGCGCCGTCTCAATCCCCTCGCGAATCACCGCGGTGAAGGCGAGCAGGCTTAGGCCAAGAACCGACGTCGAGGCAACAGCGCGATCAACCCCGCTGCGCAGCTCTGCGCCAAGGGTGATGGCCTGCTTGCGCATCCAGAAGAGCATATAGGTGAGGATCACCACCGCAAGGAGTGAGGCGGTGCCGGCGAAAATTTGCTCGGCGGTTCCCTGGAGGCTCCCGAGGAGAACAAATGCAAGCACGCCAATTGCGATCGAAGAGGCGATCGCGGCGGCGACACCGAGCCAGACACTGGCGAGTCGATCGGCGCGGCCGATCTTTACGAGGTAGCTCGCAATGATGCCAACGATGAGTGCGGCTTCGACTCCCTCACGAAGTCCGGTGAGTAGTCCGCCGAATCCCCAGGCGATCACGCTCTCCATGTGAACCCCCCTCTCGAAGATGCTGCATTCGCTCAGGGAAATGGTGCCATCTCGCGCTGAAGAGTGTCAACCGCGCCTGTCTAATGCGACAAGCAGCCTTGTCTTTTCTGGGGGCTAGCGGTCGAGAACGAAGACCGGGAGGCGATCAGGGTCGATGCCGAGCTCCTTGATCGCCGTGGCCGCCTCGGCTGGCGTGCGCTCCCCACCACGCGCCAGGGCCACCATCGCCGCGGCGGTGATGTGCTTGGCGTCGACAGAGAAGAACTCACGGAGCGCCTCGCGGGTGTCGCTTAAGCCAAAGCCGTCCGTACCGAGGACGAGATACGGCACATCGATCCATGGGGCGAGAAGGTCAGGCAGCGCGGTCACCCAGTCGCTGGCGGCAACGATTGGCGCGCCACCCTTACCAAGCTGATCCTGCATCCATGACGTTCGCGGCGCGCTCTCTGGGTGGCGGCGATTCCAACGCTCAACAACGAGCGCATCGCGCCGCAGTTCTGAATACGAGGTGGCCGACCAGATCTCGGCCCGTACGCCGAACCGCTCGCGTAGCAGGTCGCGCGCGGCGAGCACCTCGCCCATGATCGCGCCCGACCCGAAGAGACGAACGATTGGTCCGCTCGCGCTGGCATCCGCCTCGGCGAAACGATAGAGGCCGCGATGAATCCCCTCATCGACATGTGCACCCTCAGGTCGCGCCGGCTGCGCCTGGTTCTCGTTGTAGATCGTCAGGTAGTAGAGGATGTCTTCGCGACCACCGTGCATGCGATCCATGCCGCGACGAATCAGTGCCGCCATCTCATAGGCGAATGATGGGTCGTACGCAGCCACATGCGGATGCAGATGCGCGATCAGCTGCGAATGACCGTCGTCGTGCTGCAGCCCCTCGCCAGCGAGCGTTGTGCGTCCAGCAGTCGCGCCGATGAGGAAGCCGCGGCCGCGCGCATCGCCCACCTGCCAGATCTGATCGCCCACGCGCTGGAATCCGAACATGGAGTAGAAGACGTAGAACGGAATCGTCGGCACACCGTGCGTTGCGTATGCCGTTGCCGCCGCCTGGAACGAGGCCATGGAGCCCGCCTCAGTGATCCCCTCTTCAAGGAGCTGACCACTCTGTGACTCGCGATAACTCAACAGCAGCTCAGAGTCGACTGGCTCATAGCGCTGACCGAACGGCGCGTAGATGCCGCTCTGCTTGAAGAGTGGATCCATGCCGAAGGTGCGCGCCTCATCTGGAACAATCGGCACAATCTGCTGGCCGATGTTTGGATCACGCAACAGGTTGCGCAGCAACTTGGCAAACGCCATGGTGGTGCTGACCGGCACGGCGCTGCCCGCGGCGAACTCGGCATCGACCGCCGCCTCAGGCGCGCTCCAGTTCACCGGGTGCACGATGCGGGTTGGGAGCGGACCGCCGAGCGCAGCGCGGCGCTCGTTGATGTACTTGACCTCTGGGCTGTTTGGGCCAGGGTGGTAGTACGGGGCTTCTGGAATCTTCTCGTCAGGGATCGGTAGTCCGAGTCGATCGCGGAAGGCGAATAGTTCTGCCTCGGAGAGCTTCTTCGCCTGGTGCGTCACATTCGTCGCCTCAACCGATGGCCCGAGCGAGTAGCCCTTCACGGTCTTCGCCAGGATCACCGTTGGCGCACCCTTATGTGCGACGGCTGAGGCGTAGGCTGCATGGATCTTGCGGTAGTCGTGACCGCCGCGGCGGAGGCGCACGAGGTCATCGTCAGAGAGGTGCTTCACGAGCGCGCCGAGCTCTGGCTCTGGGCCGAAGAAGTGTTCGCGAATGTACGCGCCACCGGCAACGATGTACTTCTGGAATTCGCCGTCCACAGTCGAATCCATCTTGCGTACGAGTTGTCCGCCTGTGTCGTTGGCCAACAGTTCATCCCACTCGCGACTCCAGATCACCTTGATCACATTCCAGCCGGCGCCGCGGAAGAGTCCCTCAAGCTCCTGAATGATCTTGCCGTTGCCGCGCACTGGGCCGTCGAGTCGCTGCAGGTTGCAGTTCACCACCCAGGTCAGGTTGTCGAGACCTTCGCGCGCGGCAAGGGTCAGCGCGCCTGCCGACTCTGGCTCATCCATCTCACCGTCACCCAGGAAGGCCCAGACCCGGCTCCCCGATGTGTCGGTGAGGCTGCGGTTGTGCAGGTAGCGGTTGTAGCGCGCCTGATAGATCGAACCGATACCGCCGAGGCCCATGGAGACGGTTGGGAACTCCCAGAAGTCTGGCAGGAGACGTGCATGCGGATACGAGGGGAGGCCGCCGTGTCCGGCCGTCTCTTGGCGATAGCGATCGAGCTGCGGCGCGTTGATGCGCCCCTCGAGATAGGCGCGCGCATAAATGCCGGGGGCGGCATGCCCCTGATAGAAGATCTGGTCGCCGGCTCCGCCCTGCTTGCCGCGGAAGAAGTGGTTGAAGCCGACCTCGTAGAGGCTCGCGGCGCTGGCGTAGGTGGCGAGATGCCCGCCGATGCCGGCGTGCGTCTTATTCGCGCGCAACACCATGGCGGCGGCGTTCCAGCGAATGATGTGGCGGATGCGCGTCTCCATCGCCTCATCGCCAGGGAAGGTGGGCTCATCGCTCGTCTTGATGGTGTTGATGTACGGGGTGGTGGCCAGGGTGGGAAGATCGACGCCAAGGTCGCGCGCTCGCGCGAGAAGGCGCATCA
>JBIIRA010000019.1:0-18076 GCA_044341795.1 Candidatus Limnocylindrus sp. | reverse complement strand
TGGTGCCGAGCAGTGGCGAGCTCTCCGAGAAGGGGGTTGCGGCGGCGCTTGGTGCGAAACGAACCGCGCTCGCCGATGCCGAGAGCGTGCGCCGCGTTACGGGCTATGTGCCAGGCGGCGTGAGCCCGCTCGGCTCCAAGCGACCACTGCCACTGCTCCTCGATTCCGGAGCGAGCGCCCACGCTACGATCGTCGTCTCAGCGGGGCAGCGGGGTCGTTCGATTGAACTGTCGCCCGCCGATCTCCTGCGAGTTGGAGGGGGTGTTATGGCACCGATCGGCGTCACACGATGATTCGTAGCGCGCGACATCCGCACCTTGCGCCGTCGGTTACGCCAGAGACGTATCCGCAGATGCCCGATTACCTGCAGGCAACGGCGATCACTCTTGGTGTTGATGGCGTGTCGGTGACTCTGCTGCCCGATGCCGGCCTTCGCGTCGGCAGCATCGTTATTGGTGGTCGCGAACTGCTCGTGCGCGAGAACGGTCACCCTGCAACGTGGGGGATCTTCCCGATGGCGCCGTGGGCTGGTCGCATGGCGAACGCCACGTTCACCGACCTCGCGGGCGCTACACACCAGTTCCCACCAACCTGGGGCGAACACGCCTTTCATGGGCGCCTCTATCAGAGCAGTGCGAACGAGCAGAGCGTTTCCGGCGATGGCACATCGGCGGTAATGTACGCGCCGCTTGATCGTGCCGCGGGCTGGCCGCTTAACGCACGCGCCGAAGTTGCTGCGGTGCTCACTGGTAACGCCACAGTGGGTGCGCTGACGATCACCCTCACCATTGCCGCTGAAGTCGGGCAGCTCGTCACCGCTGGGTGGCACCCCTGTTTCCGTCGCTTCTTGTTAGACGTCACAGAACGCCGCGAAACGGGTGTGGAGGGGGTGCTGGCCTTTGCACCGACGGGCGTGTTGGCGCGCGATGCGGCGATGCCCGGCTTGCATCTTGTCGATTCTGTTCAACCTGCCGTTGATGGCGGCGTTGCGGCATCAGGATCGGGCGCAACCTGGGATGACCCGTTCGTGGGCGTGACCACGCCACCACAGATCACCTGGGGTGATGATCTTGTTTTGACCTTGACGGCGGGCCCAGCCGTCACGCACTGGATGATCTACGACCCAGATGACGCCCTCTGTGTGGAGCCACAGGTAGGCCCCCCAGATGCGTTCCATCGTGGCGGCGCGATCTATCTCAAGGCGGGGGAGAGCCTCTCTGTACCGCTCGTGCTGAGTTGGTCTGCATAGCGTAGATCTCCGACGCGCTCGCTCCGCCGTGTATCGTTCACCAATGCCAGCAGCACCACTCGGATTCGCCACTCGACACCCGCGGCTTGGAGCCGCCCTCGGGGCCCTGGCGATTTCACAATCCTCAACGCTGGCCAAACTCTCTGGTGGCTCACCTGCGGTCGTCACCCTCTTTCGCGGGGTGATATCACTGCCGTTTCTCTGGTTCATCGCACGCCGCGAAGGGCACACGGGCAATCGGCGCGATCGGCTCCTCGCCGTACTCGCTGGTGGGCTCTTCGCCCTCGACCTGCAGTGCTTCCACATCTCTATTCCGCTGCTTGGCGTGGGCTTGGCCACGGTGGTACCAAATGCGCAGGTCTTCATCGTTGGCATCTACGCCGCACTCATGGGGGAGCGCACGCCAGGCCGTGCCATCGCGGCGATCCCGCTTGCCTTCCTCGGGCTACTCCTGCTCGCCCAGGTGGTGGATCCATTTGCGGGAGCACTCAACGTGTCGGCCGGCAGCGACCCCGCCCTCGGTGTGCTCTGGGGCCTCGGCGCAGCGGCCTTTTACGGCCTCTACCTAGTGATCACACGCCGCATCTCCTCGGGCTCGAGTGCTGTGGGGCCGTTCGGCATGCTGCGCGACGCGGCGATCGGCACCATCCTCGTTTCGGGGCTCATCGCCGCCGCCGGCGGCACGCTCCTCCCGCCCGATCTCTGGCCAGGAGTCGGCTACCTCGTGCTCCTCGCCCTCATGTCGCAGGTGCTCGGCTACCCGCTGATCAACGCCTCAATTCCGCACCTGCCAAGTGTGGTGGGCTCGGTGCTCCTCTTCGTGCAGCCGCTCATGACGGTGGTCGCGGGGGCGCTGATCTTCGGCGAGATCCCATCCCCTGGACAGCTGCTTGGCGCGCTCGTCCTCTTTACTGGCGTGCTGGTCGCCGCGCGCCGCTAGGCGGGGTCTCCACGAGGGTCCGATAGGGGCTCGGCGGCCTGCGCAACCTACTGGCAGTACGGATGTGAGCGTGGGATTATCTCCCCCAAGGCGCTGAGGTGGCCCGTTGGGCTAGCCCCGCCGGATTATGTGAGGTAGTGACGAGATGAAGATCAAGTCGACACTCCTGGCGCTCCTTGCGGGTGCCGCCATCGTGGTCGGAGCCTGTGGTGGCTCAACCGCGAGCCCAAGCCCAAGTGCCGCAGCGGGCACCATTTGTGAGAAGGCCATCGCCGCTGGCGAGGCCGAGACCACACTCCTCGGCTTCGTCTGCAAGCAGGGCGAAGTGCGCATTTCGACGGACCCAAACTACCCACCGTTCTCGTCACTCAACGCCACGTCGAATGAGTACGAGGGTTTTGACATTGACGTTGCCAAGCTCATCGCTGAGAAGTTGGGCGTCACCATCAAGTGGGAGACCCCAAGCTGGGACGCTCTGACCGCCGGCAACTGGGCCGACCGTTGGGACGTCTCCGTTGGCTCCATGGCGCAGACTGAGAGCCGCACCGCGGTGATCGACTTCTCTGAGCCGTACTACTACGCCTTGGCGTACGTTGCAGTACCAACTAGCTCAACAGCAACATCGCTTGCCGATCTTGCTGGCAAGGAGTTCTGCATCGGTTCTGGCACGCTCTACGAGAGCTGGCTGAAGGGCGAATTCGCCAACCAGTCGCTGGTTGAGGTTGCCGCACCGCCACCAACCGGAATCACCGTTACCTCCGAGGAGACAGACAACCTTTGCATTGAGAAGCTCACCGCAGGTCGAACCTGGGACGGCTTTGTTCAAGGCAAAGAGTTCATCGACAACGCCATCGCCAGTGGCGCGGCGATTAAGTTCTTGGACAACAAGTGGCTGACTGCTGAAAAGATCTCAGTTGCACTCGACAAGGGCGGCAAGAACACCGCTTCGATGTTGGCGGCGATTGATGAGATCATCGCTGCGGCACACGCCGACGGCACGCTTTCAGCCTTGTCGAAGGCAAGCCTGAAGGGTGTGGACGTTACCGTTAAGCAGTAACGCTGCGCTAGCCGTACGCAACGAACCATGAATCACCTGGGGGTCACGGGCAACCGTGGCCCCCAGGAGGTATCTGAAGGGTGAACATGCCAAGTACGAACCATCAACACGATCAGTTAGCGAGCGCAGTGGCGGTCAATGACCGCCGCCGTGAGAGCGCTTGGCGACTTCGGTTTCGTCTGGTGTCGGCAACCATCCTCATGCTCATCCTGCTGTTCATCGCCACCTATCTGAACGTTGAGGCCTCCTTCATCACCAAGGTCGCGCCTTTCATCCTCGCAGGCGCTGGACTCACGATTGCCGTATCACTACTCTCCATTGTCCTCGCCACCATTTTGGCGACGTTTGGTGCGCTTGGTCGCCTCTCCCGAAGTGCGACAGCAAATGCGGTCGCGTCCTTCTATGTCAGCTTTTTCCGTGGCACACCACTGCTGCTGCAGCTGCTCTTCTGGTACCTGGCGCTGCCGCAGGTTGGCATCGTGCTCGAACCGTTTGTCTGCGCCGTTGGCGCACTGGGTATGAACTACGGTGCCTACATGACCGAGATCTTCCGCGCCGGCATTCAAGCAGTTCCAGGCGGCCAGCGTGAGGCTGCCGTCGCGCTTGGCATGTCGGAGAGAACTGCCTTCCGGCGCATCGTTGCGCCACAGGCCTTCCGTATCATTGTTCCTGCGATCGGCAATGACTTTGTCGCCATGCTCAAGGACTCAGCACTCGCCTCGGCGGTTACCCTGCAAGAAATTCTTTGGCGCGCTCAAAATGTTGGTCGCAAGGAGTTCAAGTCCCTGCAGACCCTCTTGATTGCCGCAGCTGTCTACTGGGTGCTCACCATTCTCTTCACTGCCGTACAGAATCGCGTTGAGGCACGCCTCGCTGCTGGCGACCGAAATAAGGAGATGAAGGGATGAGCGACATGCAGCACCTCTCCAAAACTCCGTCAATCCACCCAGTCCACCCGGCTGAGAAGCCAGGGATCCTTGTGAAGCCTGGTGCCGAGCCGGTGTTGAAGGCGACAAACGTGACGAAGTGGTTCGGCGAGAACCATGTGCTCCGCGGTGCCTCGATCACGGTCTGGCCGGGCGAGACCGTCTGCATCTTGGGCCGATCTGGCTCGGGGAAGAGCACCTTCCTGCGTAGCTTGAATTTCCTCGAGGATCCAACCGACGGCAGCGTCGAAATTGACGGTGTCGTCGTTGGTGCTGATCCATTCCACAAAGAGGGGAGCGAGCGACAGGAGCGCATTCGCGAGGTGCGCATGCGGGCCGGCATGGTCTTCCAGGAGTTCAATCTCTTCCCGCATCTGAGCGTGATCGAGAACTGCGTCGAGGCACCCGTGCACGTGAAGGGGATGGATCGCAAAGAGGCCGAGGCGATTGCTGAGAAGTATCTCGCTAAGGTCGGCCTGCTTGAGAAGCGCGATGAGTACCCATCACGACTCTCCGGCGGACAGCGTCAGCGCGTGGCGATTGCGCGCGCACTCACGATGCAGCCGAAGGTGCTCCTGTTTGACGAACCAACATCGGCGCTCGACCCAACGCTGGTCGGCGAGGTGCTCAAGGTGATGGCCGACCTCGCGCACGAGGGGCGCACGATGATCGTGGTCACCCACGAGATGGACTTTGCGCACGAAGCTGCCGACCGCGTCTACTACATGGACAAGGGCGAGTTTGCGGAGGTCGGGCCACCAGAGCAGGTGATCGACGCGCCGAAGGACCCACGTACCAAGGAGTTCCTCTCGCGCTTCCGCACCCTCGGCGCAAAGAAGTAGCCATGGCGGGCGGCGCACCCGACCTGCTGGTGGTTGGTGGCGGCGTCTGGGGATCGTGGACGGCACTGCAGGCACGTCGACTCGGCGCCACCGTTCAGCTCATTGAAGAGTGCGAACCTGGCGCCCCAAAGACCACCTCCGGCGATTACAGCCGCATCATTCGGCACTCCCATGGAGAGGATGCGCTGCTCATGGGCTGGACGCAGCGCGCACTCGTTGCCTGGAAAGAGTTGGGCGAGCAAGCTGGCGAACAGATCTTTGTGGAGAGCGGTGTTGCCTGGTTCGTTTCAGGCGATGGCATCTGGGAGACGCACTCAGAGCAGCGCATGCACGAGGCGGGTGTGCCGTGCGAGCGCATCACTCCAGAGGAGGCGCTGCACCGCTGGCCAACGCTCGGTACCGACGGTCTGACATCTGTGCTCTATGAGCCGACCGCTGGCTTCCTGCGCGCGGGGAACGGCGTACGCGCGGCGGCGCGCATGCTTGAACGCGAGGGTGGCGTGATCGTGCGCGGTCGCGCAACGCCTGCCGCCGATGGCAGCGCGCTTGATGCGAGTGGTGCGCCGATTGCCGCTGGTGCGACGGTCTGGGCAGCGGGGCCGTGGCTCCCCGAACTCTTCCCGCAGCTCGTTGGTGCCAATGCTGAAGCATCCATCATCCCGGTGCGCCGTGACGCGATCTACTTCGATGCGCCGAACATGGGCGTTGGTGAGATCCCAACCTGGATCGACGAAGGACTCGCCGTCTGGGGAATTCCAAATGACCAGGGGCACGGCGTGAAGGTAGGCCCAGAGTTCGATGCTGGGAACTTTGATCCGAGCGTCTGGCCCGACGAGGCGCATCCAACGTCGATTGCACGTGCGCGCGAGTGTGCGGTGCGATTCCCTGCGCTCAAGAGCGCTCCGATCAAGGAGACGCGCGCCTGTCAGCACGAGCGCACCAAGAGCGGCCACTACGTGCTTGATCAGCACCCAAAGAACCCCGCGATCTGGTTGGCGGGCGGCGGATCAGGACACGGCTACAAGCAGGGCCCAATGGTGGGCGAGGTGATGGCGCGCGCTGCGCTGAACCGCAATCCGATGCAGCTGCCTGATCGACGCTTCAAGCTGCACGATCGCAGTGAGGGACCGTCGAGCCCGATGGGAGAGATGGGGCTCGCCTAGCCCCGAGCGTTACTCCGCGGCGGCGGCGAGTTTTGCGGCGATGGCGGCACGCGCCGCCTGGCGGTCACTGAAGTCGATCCCCTCCATGTCGCCTGGGGCGAGGCCGGCGGCCCAGCCGCGCGAGGTGCGGTTTCCGTCGGCGGCGTAGCGATCGGCGACCATCAGGTCGAAGGCCTGCACGCTCGCCTCGAGCTCGCTGTAGCGGCCTGGCGGCAACATGCTCGATGCCGTGCCGCGCTGCTGGAGTTCACACACGTGCCAGTCCTGTCGGTTCGTCATATCCCAGAAGCCGTGCGCGTCGGAAAAGTCGTAGTCGGGGAGCTTCAGTGTGTCTGGGTGCAGGTACCAGTCACACACGACGCGCGATCGGCCTGGGCCGAGCGGTTCAATCATGTGCACCATCAGGTAGTCGGGGTGGAGCGAGAGGAGCAGGTTCGGCCAGACGGCGAAGTACTGGATGCGCTTCGCGTCGGTCTCGGTCATCCCCTTGAGCCATGGGCGCGAGTGCGATCCCTTGTCGAGCCCCATGGTGAGCGCCTCGCCGACGAGCGGCTGCCAGCCGCCCTTCCACCAGCCGCGTGCCGGAATGTCTTCGCCAAGGTCGTACGGGGTGAGCGCATTCAACTGTGGGTGCACGCCTGGGCAGTGGTAGCACTCGGAGTAGTTCTCGACAAGGATCTTCCAGTTTGCCGCCACGTCGTATGTCTCACGCTTCGCGAGTCGCAGTGGCGCGAAGTCGAAGCGCGCGAACACATCAACAAGATCGTCGAGGTAGGTGAGGAGCGGTTCAGCCTCTTTGTCGAGTGTGAGGAAGACGAATCCCTGCCACGTCTCGCAGCGCAGCGGCACCAAGTCGTAGTCACCCGGATTGAAGCGCTTCAGGTCTTCGGTGTGCTTCGCCTTCTGCAGCTTGCCATCAGGGCCGTAGACCCAGGCGTGATACGGGCAGACGATCTTCTTCGCCTCGCCACAGTTGGGCTTCCCATCGGCTGGCCCTTCGATCAGGGTGGCACCGCGGTGACGGCAGGCATTAATGAAGGCGTGCAGCTTGTTGTCTTCGCCGCGCGAGATGATCACCTGCTCGCCGGCAAACTCCAGCAGTCGATAGGAGCCGACGTTTGGCGTCTCCTCTTCGCGGCCCACACATCGCCACTCGTGGCGGAAGATCTCGGTGGCCTCCCAGTCGAAGATCGCCTGGTCGTGGAAGACGCGTGGCGGGAACATGTCGGCCTCGTCGAAGGGGCGACGCACGGCGGCAATGGCAGCCGGGTCGAGCGGGGCAGGGCGCTTCGCAACAATCATGCCGCTATGGTGCCACGCCGCGGGGCTATTTGAGGGGGGCGTTGAGGAGATAGAGGTCCCCCGTGGGGCCGGTCACCACGACCGCAATGCGCCCGTCACGATCCAGGGTGGCCCGACCACGGCTACCGTCCGACCCGGTTAGGGCGAGCTCGCCGTAGGCGCGAATCGTGGTGCCGCGCAGGGAGGGAGCAAGCTCGGTGGTGATGGTGCCGCGTCCCTCGCCCCACCAGGCGGCGAGACCGGCGCGGTGCCCAGACTCGTCAATCGCGAATGAGAAAGTCGACGGCGCCGCCATGCCAAGTCCGCGCAGACCCACCGTGGTTCCAAGGATTCGCTCACTGCCACGGAACTGGCCAATATCGGGAAGGGTGAGATCGACCTCAGCGGCAATGCTGCGACCATCTCCAGCGCTCCGAGCGGTGATGAGCGCGCCCGTTTGGCGGTCGCGCTCCTCTACTCGTCGCTCCTGTGTGAACTCTGGCTGGCGATACCCCTTCCCGTACGTTGTTGCGGCTGCAACGGCGTAGTAGGCGAAGCAGGCGAGTGCCGCTGCATACTCTGGCCCACCTCGACGCTTGACGGCCAAGAGGTCGCGCAGCGGGAGCAAGATGCGGCTCTTCGCCGCGCGTCGCGCGAGGTATTGCAGGAACGATGTCCCGTGGGTCTCATACGCAGCGCGTTTATCGCCAGTCGGAGAGAAGGCCGGTGTGCGCACCTGTTCGTCGAGTCGAATCACCATCTTCCTATCGTAGACCGAATAAGAGGGTTCGCGGCTACACTCCTCCGCATGTCTGAACGTCGCGTCACAAGATCAGCAACGCTCGACCTCACCCTGGCCGCCGCGCTGTGGGGTGGCATGTATGTGGTCTCTGCAGAAACGTTTGACGCAGTCCCCCCTGCAACGCTGAGCCTGCTGCGACTCGTCCTCGGTGTGGCTGTACTCGCGCTGGTCGCCGCGTTGCGCGGTGAATCGCTCGGCTGGCGGCAGGCTCCAAAGCAGGCCGTTCTCTTTGCGGGGGTGGCGGTTGCCGCCTCGATGCTCTTGCAATTCGGAGGAACGGCGCTGACCTCTGCGGTGGAGGGTTCGGTGGTCACCATGGCAACCCCGGTCTTCGTGTTGATCTTTGGGCGCCTCATTGAGGGCGTTACCGTACCTCGCCAGGCGTGGGGCGGGATTGCCCTCGCCACGGCAGGTGTTGTGGCACTTGGGATCCGCTCTGCCAGCCCTAACCCTGGTGGCGTAGCGGAAGATTCTCTAGTACGCCTCGTCGGCGTCGCGATGCTCATTGGAGCGGGTGCGACGTGGGCGCTCTTCTCGAGCTTTGGGCGACCCGTGGTTGCGGCGGTCGGCGCACGAAACGCAGTGACCCTCTGCGCGCTGGTCTCGATCCCGTTCCTGATCCCGTTCTCGGCGGCCGAAGTGGTGCTCGTTGGAATCAACCTTGCCGATGCCACCGCTCCGTTCACACTGTTCGCCATCGCGTATCTCGGCATTGGCTCGACGGCAATCGGCTGGAGTAGTTGGTACCGCGGCTATGCAGCTGCACCACCACGGCTCGCCGCCGGTGTCCTCTTTCTGCAGCCGCTCATCGCCGCCGCTCTCGGCGTTGGCGTGTTGAACGAGGCCATTGATGCTGGTCTCGCTCTCGGAGCACTCCTGCTCCTTGGTGGCGTGGCATTGATCTCGTTTGAGTCCGCGATCGGCACAAAGCGACGCCGCGTGCGATCGTAGGGGGAATGGACGACCTTCGCCGCTATCGCGCCACCCCGCCCCCGATCGCGGGGGCCGCCGCAATTACCACCAGCGACAGCGGCGAAATCCGCAATCCAGACCCAACCGACCGTGCCGCCTGGCGCGAGTGGGTCTCGGCATCAAAGACGCGCAACTGGCTGCGTCGCGATCCGCTCCTCGATTGGCTCGAGGTGCACGGTACGAGCAAGGGTTTTGCGAAAGATGTTGGCGCCGATGCTGATCCGCCGAGCCCGTACGATCTACGCGAACTCCTCTTTGCTCAAGGAAATCGTTTTGAAGAGCGCATCTTCGAAATCCTTGAGCCGAAGGTTGCTTCGCATCGCAAGATCTCTGATGGCTGGCAGGCGACGCGCACGCTGGCCGCCGCCGAGGCAACCTTCGCCGCCATGCGCGAGGGGGTTGAGCTGATCGAGCAGGCGGTGGTGCGAAATCCTGAAGACCGAACCTACGGTGCAATTGACCTGCTCGTTCGAAGCGATGCGCTTGAGCGACTGATCCCTGGCGTGATTGACCCGAGCGAGGCGGCGGTCCCCGCGCCGGCGCTGGCTCCTGATGGTGGTGAGGCGCCGCCGTGGCACTACGTGGTGGTTGATGTGAAGTTCTCAACGCTCGATCTCTCGGTGAGCGGATACGCGGGCAGTTCGCACCGACACTACGCCGGCCAAGTGCTCGTCTACACCGCCGCCATTGCACGACTGCAGGGCTACTGCCCGGCGGAGGCGTACCTGCTTGGCCGCACCTGGATGAGCAGCAAGGGGCGGGGGAGTGGCGCACTGGAGCGACTCGCCCGTGTGCCCGTTGAGCGCGAGAGTACGCGTGACGACGAGATCCCGCTCACCGTTGAGGTTGGCCGTGCGCTGGAGTGGATCCGCACCGTGCGCCGCGATGGCGCCGCCTGGGATGCGCTGCCGCGACCAACGCGACCGGAGCTCTACCCGAACATGAACGCCGATCAAGATCAGCCGTGGAGCGAGGCGAAGCGCAAGATCGCCCGGGAGATCGGCGAGCTGACCTACCTTCCGGGCGTTGGCCCCGACCTTCGTGACGCGGCAATCGCCGCCGGCATCGAGCGCCGCGACGAGCCGGGGCTCTCGCCTGATCGTCTCGGTGTGACGGGCGACGCGCGACCGCGACGACTCGCCGCGGTGCTCGCAGCCAACTATGTGCCCGCATCCGCCGCCGCAAACGAGAAGGTGCTCCCAGATCGCATTGAACTCCGTAACGACGATCATTGGCGTACGCCTGCCCGCATCGAGTTCCACGTCGACTTCGAGAACTCGGGAAACCTCAATGACGACTTCACCGCACTACCAAACGTTGGTGGCGCGGCGTGCATCTTCCAGATCGGCTGCCTTGTTTCAGTGGATGGCCGCGAGCCAACGACCGCCGAAATTGCTGCAGCTACCGCGGCTGGTGCCAATGTAGGGGAGCGCCTCTTCACGCCGCGCGCCGAAGACGCCTCCTGGTTCCCCGCGTTCGGGCAGTGGAGTGGCGATCGGCTCAACGCCGAATCGGAGCGCGCTGTACTGGACGCGTGGGTCGCATTTATGAACGCCTGGCGTCAATCGCTCGATCTCTCGTGGGGGGCGACACGCGTCGTGCACTGGTCACCCGCAGAACGAAACCTGCTCTTCACCGCCGCCGATTCGGCTGCTGGTCGTCACCCAACCTGGTCGCTCCCCGACGAGATCGGCTGGTTCGATGCGTTTGATGAGCTCGTCTACAAGGTGCCAGTCAGTGTCCGTGGCGCCTACGGCTTCGGTCTAAAAGACATCGCCAAGGCGATGCGCGCCGAGGGGCTCATTGATGTCTCATGGGGCGATGGCCCGGCCGACGGGATGGGTGCGATGGCTGCGGCGTACACCGCCGATGCTCGCGCCGCCGCCGAAGGGAAGCGCCTCGCCGACTATGACTACTTCCGTTCTGGTACCGAGTACAACGCGGCAGATTGCCGCTCGATGTCGCTCGTGCTCGCCTGGCTGCGCGCGAACCGTTAGGCCGCAGCGCTGAACGCGCTATCGACGCCGATAGCGCCGAGCGACCACCGAGTAGAGGGGGAGTTTCAACAGGAGGGTTGAGATTGGGCGTGCCTCGCGGCCGTTTGGCCCCTCAACCGCCAGGAGTTGATCGGCGGCGTCCCCCTCCACATGGCGGGGATCGCAGTAGGCAACGTCAATCTCTACTTCGCCAGAGATGGCGGCGCCAAGTTCTGACTCGAAGCTCTTGGGCACAGATTCATCGAAGTAGTCGGCGCGGAGCTCCTCCTCCATCTGCCAGCGTGGGCTGCGGAAGAGCACGGCGCGCCAAGCGTCCGCCACAGCAGGGGTGACGGTGCCGTCTTGGGGTTGTGGGTTGGGCGAGAGATCTTGCCCGCGCGACCAGCGCGCCGCCTGATGCAGCAGGGTGTACTCATCAAGCTCCAAGTAGGCGGCTAGGTCGTCGGCCGGCGAGGTGTCACCGAAGATCGCGCGGATTCCCGGCGCAAACGCCTCTTTCATGTCGAGGTCGATGCCGCGCACGGTGCGATGCAGGTAGACCTGTTGATAGAGGAACTGCCGCGCGCCAAGGAATGACTCAAGGGCACCGACCGCTGGTTCATACAGCGTGAGGCCACGCGCACCAATGAAGCTGTAGTGACGCAGACGCTCAACATCGACCGCTGCAATGCGGACACCCGTCATGTAGGCATCGCGTCGCACGTAGTCAAGGTTGTCGACGGTGAAGACGCCCGAGAGGAGTGGCTGCATGATGCGCACCCAGGTGGGAACCGTTGCATCCTCAAGTGGCGGCTTAGAGATCAGGAAGCTGACCCAGCGCGGATCAATCGACTCTGTGGCGGCGAATGCGTCGCGCGTGGCAGAGTCCCCGGGCGCTCGACGGAGCTTGGTGATAATCGGCGCGAGCTCCCGCTCGATGATCAGTGCGGAGAGATCCTCGTGGGCGAGACGCTTCCCCTTCGGTCGGCGCGAATCTGCTGGAGCGGGGAAGGCTTCTAGCACTGCGTGATCAAAGAAGTGCGCAAACGGTCCGTGGCCAACGTCGTGCAAAAGACCGGCGACGCGCAGCGTCTCAACAACGAGTCCTTCGCTTGGGGGCAATTCGCCGTCGCTGGTGAGCCGCGTGGCGAGCGAAGGGTAAAGGTGTCGCGCCCAGAGCCCCGCCTCATGCATGACGCCGAGACCATGCGAGAAGCGGCTGTGTTCAGCGGTAGGGAAAACCCATCGAGCGCTCTGCAGCTGACTAACGCGGCGCAGGCGCTGCAGCCACGGGCTGTCAAGCAGATCCTCTTCGGCCGCCTCTTCTGGTGCGTGACCGGTGGCGGTTGCCCCCTCGACGGTGAGGCGCTTGGTGAGCTCGATATACCCGTGGATCGGGTCACTAATCAGGTTGACTGCCTTGAATCGCTCCGCGTCCATGGTTACGCGTTCGGCTTTGCGCTGGTGCCGTATCGTGCAGCGGCCGCCTGGTGGGTGCGCGCCATGTCCTCTCGCAGCGCCTCTGGCCGTAGTACCTCGGCACCGTCGCCCCAAGTGAGCACCCAGGCGCGAATCTCGAGGAGACCCGAGATGCGCGCGCGCCAAATGAGCGATCCATCAGGCTGCTCTTCAATGCTCTGCGATGGATGCCAGCGCGTCTCTTTTGCACGGGCGGCCGACTCCTTGGTGAAACGAATCACGATCTCTTCGAGCGGTTGATCGGCGACGATGTCCCATGCTGAGGCAAGAGTTCGCTCCAACTCAACATCTTTCGGCAGTTCAAACGTCGCGGTGGTCACGCGCACGTTGCTGATGCGATCGACGCGGAAGGTTCGCAGTGCGGTGCGTGTCTCGTCGTGGCCGATGAGGTAGGTGGTGTGTGTTGCTGCAGACGGCTCCATCAGGTACGGGTGAACGCGGGCACGCCGACTGCTCCCTGGATTGCTCCAGGCTGGTGCGTAGTCGAACTCAACGACACGGCCGGTGACCCACGCGGTGGTGAGAAGGCGTAGTCGTTCACGCGCGTCACTATCAGTCGAGAGAAGACTGAGTTGCGTCACCGTGCGCTCGACGGCGCTGCGCAGCGGATTCTCAAGTAGGCTGCCGAGCTTCATCAGCGCAGCGCCAAGTTCTGGGTCGTATCCAGTGGAGAATTTTGCGAGCAGTCGCGCCGCAAGAACGACGGAGATCGCCTCGTCTTTACTGAAGCGCAGTTCTGGCAGGAGCCCCTCTTGCGAAACGCCCCATCGGCCGAGGTGATTCCAGACTGGCACACCGACACTCGCCTCGAGCGCCTGCAGGTCGCGGTAGGCGGTGCGGCGACTGACGCCGAGCTTCTTGGCGAGGTCCTCGGGTCGGATCCCCGCCTCGCCGGCGGCCTCGACGTAGCGCAGGGTGCGCAGGAGCCGGGCGCTCCGATCGCTCTTCTGGAAGTCGGCGTCGCCCTCAGGCGGGTGGTTGCTCATGGCTCAGATTGTGCCACTCCACAACCAGTTGGGAGTACCCCTCAGATTTAGCGCTGCCGCGCCGCCTCTACGAATGCAGCCCAGACCCGCTCCAGGTCGGCGGGGCTGCTCTCAGTGCGCTCGGGGTGACACTGCACGCCGAGCACGAATCGTTCACCCGCCTCTTCGAGCCCCTCAATAAGGGTGCCGCGCGGTGAGTCGGTGAATGCTGAGGCACGCAACGTGGGCGCGAGTCGCTCTGGGCTGACCGCCTGGTGGTGATAGCTGTTCACTGCAAGTGGTGTCGTGTGGTCGCCGAGGATCTGCGCCAGCTTGGTGCCACCCTGCACGTCGAGCGGATGCGAGAGCGCCGGTGTCGCCGGATAGGCCGCACCGACCTGCCCCTCAACATGTTGCAGCAGCGAACCGCCGCGGTGCACATTTAAGAACTGCAAGCCCCGACAGATCCCAAACACGGGAACGCCACGACGATCAGCAGCATCAAGTGCCGCCCACTCCAGCGCATCGCGCGCCGGTTCAATGCCGATAGCGCCATCAACGGGCTCGTTGTATCGGGCCGGATCAATGTCGGCACCACCCGAAAGGAGCAGGCCATCCATGGCAGCAAATGCGGTTGCACGCTGCTCCTCGTTAGCGTTCGCGCTCATCAGAATTGGAATACCACCAGCACGTCGCACCCCGTCGGCGTAGCGTGCATTAATGAGGTGAATCGGTGCGACATCGCCTGGATCATCATGATCGGCGACGGTGATGAGAATGAGCGGCGCGCTCATCAGCCGATCTGCACTCCGCTCGTCTTCGCGAGTTTCTTGAGTGAGCTGACGAGGCGGTCAACCTCTTCGGCGGTGTTGTATGACATGAGCCCAACGCGCAACAGACCACCGTGCTCGGTGAGGCCGAGTGCGGCAACGGGATTCACGGCGTAGAAGTCGCCATCCCACACCTGAATGCCGTCGGCGCCGAGATGCGTTGCCGCTTCGGTTGGCGTGGCCCACTCCATGGTGAACGAGACGATCGAGGTGCGGTGATCGAGCTGGTCACGGTCGGTGATGCCGTAGACCTTGACCCCTGGGATCTCGGCGAGTCGATCAAGCAGATGCACGATCAGTTCACGCTCGTAGAGGGTGATCGCCTGCAGGCCCGCACGAATCTCGGCGCGGCGGCCGGTGAGGGTGGTTGGGGCGCCGGCGTGCCCGAACTCGCGGCCGATCCAAGCGATGTGGTCGATTGCGGCGGTTGTGCCCGCCATCCCCTCAAAGCTTGGGGTGCCCGTCTCCCAGAGGTCATGGGCGGGGCGCACCTTATAGCGACCGAAGCGCTCGAGGAGCGGCAGCTTCCCGTAGAGGAGCCCAGCATGCGGCCCGTAGAACTTATACGGAGAGCAGAGCAAGAAGTCGGTGTCGAGCGCCTGCACATCAATTGGGTAGTGCGGCGCAGAGCAGACCGCGTCGAGCACCGTGAGCGCGCCGGCCTCATGGGCGAGACGAATAATCTCCTTCGATGGGTTGATGGTGCCAACGGCGTTTGACGACATGCCGACCGCAACGATCTTGGTGCGCGGTGAGCGCAGCGCAGCATACGCCTCAATGTCGAGGGTGGCATCGCTCGTGCGGATCGGAATGACCTTCAGCGTGAAGCCGAAGTCTTCGGCGAGCCAGAGCCACGGGCTGTAGTTCGCGTCGTGATCAAGTTGCGAGACGATGACCTCGTCGCCCGGCTTCAAGCTCTTCGCCAGTGAGCGCGAGAGTTGGAAGTTGAGCGTCGACATGTTCGCGCCAAACTTCACCGTCTCCTTAGGCGCGTTCAGTAGATCTTCAGCCGCACGGTGTGCTGCATCTTCGACCTGCTGCTGTCGCTGCGAGGTAATGAATGCACCACCAGAGTTGGCATTGGCGTGCAAGAAGAAGTCGCGATACGCGTCGATGACCGCCTGCGGCACCTGCGTGCCGGCCGGGCCGTCGAGGAAGCTGAGTTGTCGACCATCAGAAAGCGTGTTGGCGAGCGATGGGAATCGCGCGCGGATTGCGTTGACGTCGTACGGCTTGGTGGTCATGGCGCGATCGTACTGGGTTAGCGACGCTGGCGAGTGGCGAGTCGCGTAATCAGCACCACGAACACAGCGAAGAGGAGGGGGAGGGCGAACATCACTACGAGTCCGAGCAGTCCGCCGGGGCCAACGCCAACCCCGCCGTTCCGTGCGTCACCAGATTCTGGATTCGGTGTGGGGGAGGGGCTCACCGCGTCGGCACCGAGTGCGGGCGAGGCGAGGGTGAGGGCGATGCCCCCGATGAGGAGGAGTACGCCAAGCGCGAGGAGGGCGAGCGCGAGCGTGCTGCTGGCCAGCCGTCCGCGCCCCTCGCCACCGAGAAGCCGGAGTGCGTCGGCGCGCTCGAGTGTGGTCACGACAAGTGGTCGGCCTGCACCCGCGCGCAGCACTCCATCAACGAGTTGTCCCGCTGCCGTCGCACGATCGAGGTTGCTGATCTGCTCCAGACCTACGCGCGCGCTGCGTTTCGGGTCACTCGTCGCAAGTGCGGCAACAAGTGCCGCCGTCTCTGGGCGCTGATATTCGCGCCCTGCGGCGTGCAGTTCGGCAATGCTCCCCTCCCAGCGGCGCTCGACCACCACGAGCCCGTCGGCAAGATCGGCGGTGGCGATGCTAATCGAGCTACTCGGATCGCTCACCACAAATGGGAGGCTGCGCTCGGCAGTATCAATCACGCGCCACCCGCCCGTGTCGGCAACAGAGACGCGTTCACGACGAAAGACGAGCGGGCGGTGATGCTCATCTTCAAAGATCTCTGGCGCATCAATGCTCCCCTTGATGGCGAGATACGGTGCCGACGCGCCACGCAGGGCGGCAAGCTTGAGCGCCTCGGTCGGCGAGATCGGAGAGAGGCCGGCAAGCAGTTGTCCGGCACGTGTGCGCACATCGGTGCGTCGCGAGAGCAGCAGTCCGACAACCATTAGTGCTGCGCCGATCAGTGCGATGGGGTTCATGATCCTTGCTTCCCAGAGTCGGGATCAATCGCCTGCACGTCGCCATTGATGCTCGTGACGATGAGTCGACCGCCGATCAGTTCGGCCGCACCAACAACGTCGCTGTGTGCGAGTCGCCAGCGCACCTCGCCATCGCCGCGAATCGCCCAGGTCTCAACTTCACTCTGTACGATCACATGCCCAAAGCGTGGCGATGCGATCAGTTCAACAACAGGGGTGCCGGTCTGATGGCTCCAGGCGAGTGCGCCGGTGCGCGCACCGAAGGCGTACACCGTGAAGCCGTACCCGACCACAAAGAGTTGGGCATCATCCCAATGAATTGCGCGCGGCTCGTCATAGATTGCGGTGGCGAGTCGTACCGCCCATGCGCCACCTGGGGTTTCCACGCGTAGCTCCATGCGGCAGAGTCGATCGGGGTCGCCCTCCGCGCCGGCGCCGAGTGCGCCATGGTCGACGAGGGTGGCGCCCACTTCGGAGAGGGCGAAGACTGCGGCAGCTTGGCCGCTGCTCCCCCAGGTCGCGCGAACGCGCAGGCCGCCAGGGAAGTCGCTGATGCGACTCTTCGGCTCGCCTGCTCCGGTTGGGATGGGGGCGCTCGCACGTTCGTTCACCCAACGATTCTAGGCGCGACGTACGCTTAGGCCATGAAGGCCGTGTTGTTCGACTGGGATGGGACCCTTATTGATACGACCGAGCACGTCTATGAGGCGAACGTTGAGGTGATGAAGTCCTTCGGTCTTCCGCCCCTCACTCGTGAACGCTATGGAGCCGCCTTCTCGCCAAACTGGCGCCGTATGTACGCCGCCCTCGGCGTCCCCGAACACCTTGTAGAGGGAGCGGCCGATGTCTGGCACGGTGCCTATAAGGGGCACAGTGCAGAGTTACTCCCCGGTGCCTACCCGGCGCTGGAGCGACTGGTTGCCGCAGGGATCCCACTCGGCATCGTCACCGCTGGCGACCGAAAGGTTGTCTCTGGGCAGCTCCGCCGCACTGGCGTCGCTGACCTGATCGGCTCGGCGGTCTACGGCGATGACGCAGTTGAGCAGAAGCCCGACCCTGCGCCACTGCGACGCGGACTTGCCGCGCTCGGTCACGCGACCACGCCCGCCGAAACGGCCTACCTCGGCGACACCCTTGATGACGTGCGCATGGCGCGCGCCGCGGGTGTCCATGCCGTTGGCATTCACTCGCCCTTCTTTCACCCCGACGACTTCTATGAGGCCGATGCGCATGAGCACGCCCCCTCCGTTGCCGACTGGGTCGCCGCACTTCTCGACGGAGCAAAGCGCTAGACTCACCGCATCGCGACAGGGGAGCGCCATCGGGCGCTGAGATGCGGAAGGTCCGCGAACCCTACGAACCTGATCCGGGTCATGCCGGCGAAGGGAGGACGCAGGTGTACC
>JBIIRA010000057.1:0-5316 GCA_044341795.1 Candidatus Limnocylindrus sp. | reverse complement strand
GCAGCGCGCAACGATGGTGAAAACTACGGTCAGATCGTGAGCTACCGCTTCCCGAAGGACACGTCGGTCTTCGGTCCAAGCCAGGTTGGTGCCCGCATCGATGCGGACCCAATCATCGCGTCGCAAACGACGCTGTGGGATCAGTCCGGTTCAACCGTCACGCGCGGGAACCTGATCGTGACGCCGATCGGCGGAACGGTCGTGTACCTGCAGCCGGTCTACCTACAGTCCACTTCAAGCTCGTTCCCCGAGTTCCAGAAGATTGTTGCGGCAACGTCGACCAAGGTCGTCTGGGGAGACACGCTCTCTGAAGCGCTGAATCTCCTTGTTGGTGGCGGCGTGGTCGATCCGGGCGGCGGAACGAATCCAACGGATGTCGCTGGGCTTGTCACGAAGGCCTCAACGCTCTTTGATCAGGCACAGACGGCGCTGAAGTCGGGAGACTTCGCAACGTACGGCGTGCGCATCAGCGAGCTGCAGGCGGTTTTGAAAGAGCTTGCGGCATTGACGGAGAACAGCGCGCCGTAGTCGCGAGCGAATGACCGACGTGTCGCGCCCGGGGTTGCTCCAACT
Organism: Candidatus Limnocylindrus sp.; assembly: GCA_044341795.1. Classification (GTDB taxonomy): domain Bacteria; phylum Chloroflexota; class Limnocylindria; order Limnocylindrales; family Limnocylindraceae; genus Limnocylindrus. The sequence goes on along the minus strand of JBIIRA010000057.1, from coordinate 4,743 downwards.
TGCGGGGCGTGAAGCTCCGGCGCTCTACGTCATCGGCCTAATCGCTACCGTCGTAGGCGCGAGCGCCCTCGTTGCGGGAATCGCAGGGGCGGGCGTTGGTCTCGCAATGATTGCCCTCGCCTTGATTGGTATTGGCGGCATTGCCCTCTCGGGAGCCTCTGCGTTGCAACGCCGCGTTGATACTCCCGTTGCAGGCTGGCGCGGTCCTGGTCCGCTGGCGATCTTCTGGACGACGATCCCGTGGGCGCTGCTCGCACAGGTTCTTCTGGCGGCGATCTTTACCGCGGTTGGCGCTGCGACTATCCTCAGTACACCGCTCGGCACACTTGCCCTCGCGGCAGCATCAAACGTCGCAACGATGCTGATCATCGGGCTCGTGGTGGTTGGTAGTGGTGCGGTGCGCTGGCGCGATCTCGTGCTCGCGACACCGGCTGCGTCGCCGAGTACGCTGCCACAGCCCGATCGCCGTGGTGGTCTCGGCGGCGACCTCCTCTGGGGCGTTGCCCTTGCGCTGCCAATCCTGACTGCCGCCGGCCTTTTTGCCACGCTGGTGATGAACAGCACTGGCCTCAGCGCTCCAGTCGTGCTGCCACCTGCGATGAGTGCGGTAGACCTGGCCGCAAACGTGCTGACCGCCGGGATCATCGCGCCGATCGGTGAAGAGCTGCTCTACCGCGGTGTGATCGCGCAGGCTTGGGCGCGGCAATCATCCGCACGCCGAGCGATCCTCTTCTCTGCCATTGTCTTCGCCTTCGCGCACACACTGACGGTTGGTGGCACCTCAGTGGGTGATGCAGCAAGTATTGCCGCCGTAGCATTCCTCGTGCGGATCCCTCTTGGGATTGCACTTGGGTGGCTTTGGATTCGCCGCCGATCACTCATTGCAACGATCGCACTGCACGCTGCGTACAACCTTGCCATCGTTGCGGTCGCTGCCCTTTCGTAGCAAAGCCAAACCGATACGCGCTGGATATGCGAGGCGCGAGAGGATGCACTCGCCTTCGGTAGGGTGGCGGGAAAACGGCGGGCTCGCCGCTCTGCCGGAGGTGCCAACTTCGGCCGCTTGCGCTACGTCGTGGAGGTTCAATGAGTCTCGCCCTGGTAGCGGCCGTACTTAGTGATACGAGCCTGGAGCAGCGCGATCGTGATCAGCGTTTCATTCGCGCACTCGACACGCTGCTCTCCCACAGCGGCGCAACACATACCGCAAGCGACCTAGTCGAGCTCAGTGGAGGGCCGGGTGGGCTCCTGCAGGGAGACCCAAGCGAGAGACTGCTGCGCGCCGGCGTACCAAGCCACACCGTTGACCTCGTCGTCCATACTCTGACCGCAGCACGTGATCTCACCGCTTGGTGGCCCGCAGAGCGAACACGCGTGCAGGCACCGGCCGACCTCGCAGCAATCGCTCAGCCGATCTTCGGTCGGTCGGCGCAGGAGCAGCTCCACATCGCCATCGTTGACGGTCGCAATGGGCTGCTCGATTTGCGCCATGTCTATACAGGCACCGCCACAGGTACGAGTGTGCGCATTGGCGAGCTGCTACGACCGGTCCTCGAGGCGCACGGGGTCGGCTTTGCCGCCGTCCACAACCATCCGAGCGGCGACCCTGAGCCTTCCGACGAAGACCTCAGGCTCACGAGTGAACTCCTCGCCGCAGCCCGCCTGCTCGATATCGAGTTTCTGGACCACCTGGTGATTGGGCATGGTCGCTGGGTGAGCATTCGTTCCAAGCAGCCCTCGATATGGGGCGCTGAGGTCCCATAGGGGGAGGGTGGGGGTCCGCGGGGTGGGTGCTACCATCGCGCCATGCTTGACCGAATCTATAACCTCTTCTCGCGCGACATCGGTATTGACCTCGGTACGGCCAATACGCTCGTCCACGTGGCCGGCAAAGGGGTCGTGATCAGCGAGCCGTCGGTGGTCGCGGTTGAGACGAAATCGCGCAAGGTCCTCGCCATCGGCGCTGAGGCGAAGCGCATGCTCGGTCGAACCCCAGCCAACATTGTGGCGATTCGACCGCTCCGTGATGGCGTGATCTCCGACGCCGCAGTGACCGAGCAGATGATTAGCTACTACGTCCGCAAGGTCCACCAAGGCGGATGGCTCTCCGCTCGTCCGCGCATGATCATTGGCATCCCTTCTGGGGTGACCGAAGTTGAGAAGCGTGCCGTGCGCGATGCTGCCATTCGTGCCGGTGCACGCTGGGTCCGTCTCGTTGAGGAGCCGATGGCCGCCGCGATCGGCGCAGGCCTCGCTGTGGGTGAGCCAAACGGGAGCATGATCGTTGACATTGGCGGTGGCACCACAGAGGTTGCTGTCACCAGCCTTGGCGGCATCGTGACGGCGCGCAGCATTCGCATTGCGGGTGATGAGATGGATGAGAACATCGTGGCCTACGCCCGACGTCAGTACAACCTCCTCCTCGGTGAGCGCACCGCGGAAGATATCAAGATGGCTGTCGGTTCGGCGCACTCTGGCGAGTGGGACTCACAGCGCATCACCTTCCGTGGACGCGATCTACTCACTGGCCTCCCACGCGCGGTGGAGGTGGCGGCGCCGCAGGTTCGCGAAGCGCTGGAGCCCTCCATTATTGAAATCATTAACGCCGTGCGCGACACCATTGAGGAGACTCCGCCAGAGCTCGTTGCCGACATCATGGACCAGGGCATTGTTCTGGCTGGTGGTGGCGCACTCCTTCTCGGTATGGATGTGCGACTGTCGGCCGAAACGAAGATGCCCGTTCGTATCGCCGATGATCCGCTCACTTGCGTGGTGCGCGGCACAGGCATCATTCTGGAAGAGGTCGAGGCGCTCGAGAAGATGCTCGTTCCCGAGACCTACCAGCGCCCACTGCGTTAAGGTCCCATGCTCCCCCGCGATCGTGGAGAGCGCAATCCGCAGGCTGGTCTTGTTGCTATCGGCGCCGTACTCGCCATCAATGGGCTCCTCTTCCTCTTCTCTGGCAGCGCGCCAGTACTCGCTATACAAGGTGCCGCGGGGCAGGTGGTACGCACGGTCAGCGAACCTATTGCCGTAGTGGGGCGAGGTGTCGCATCGGTTCGCGATCTCTTTGTCGACATCCGAAGCCTGCAGGCCCGACTCACCGTGTTGCTTGACGAGCGTGACCAACTTGCCGCCGAAGCGGCTCGGGTTGCGAGTCTCGAACGCGAGGTAGCGGAACTACAGGCGACGCTTGATTTGCGTGCGACGACCTCGTTTGCCACGGTTGCCGCCCAAGTTGTCGCCCGTGATTTTGCGATTGACCGGCGCTACGTGATCCTTGATGTTGGAAGCGCAGACGGCGTCAAAGTTGGCGATGTCGTGATTGGGGCGGGTGCCTCACTCGCCGGGCGCGTTGTGCAGGCATCCGATCAGAGCTGCCAGGTTCGTCTTCTCACGGACCCAGAGTTCTCTGTCACCTCTGAAGTCGCCTCAACCGGTGCTATTGGTCAGGTTCGAGGGCGCGCCGCGAACCCACTCGCCTTTGACGATGTCGACGCACAGCGTCAGGTGCTGGTGGGCGCGGAGATCACCACCTCCGGGATTGAGCTAAGCCCAACCCTGCGCTCAGCCTTCCCGCGAGGGCTCTCGGTCGGTCGAGTGGTCGCCGTGAACAGCGTGGCCTCCGCCGTGCTGCAGAGTGCGGATGTTCAACCGACCCTCGATCTAGATTCCGTGAGAACGCTGCTGGTAATCCTCAACTACCGTGGCGGACTACCGGACCCGGGCGTGACGCCGTAGCTCAGCGCTTCAGCATTTTCTTCTTGTAGGCAGCAATCACGCGCTTCGCTGGCCCATCGGCGACGATTCGCCCACCCTCAAGTTCAATAGCACGCGTACAGAAGGTTGCTGCAGAGTCAAGGTCGTGCGTCACGAAGATAATGGCGCGTGCCCGCTTCATCAACGCCGTGATTCGGCCTCGCGACTTTTCGATGAAGGCGGCATCGCCGGTTGAGAGCACCTCATCGAGAAGAAGTACATCAGGTTCAACAGAGGTCGCGATGCTGAATCCAAGTCGAGCGCGCATCCCTGAACTGTAGGTGCGCACCTCTGCATCAGCAAACTCACCGAGCCCAGCAAAATCTAGAATCTCTGGAATCCGAGCCACCATCTCCTTATGCGGCACTCCAAGGAATTCACCGACGAGCAGAACGTTCTCTCGCGCATTCAGCTCAGGGTCAAACCCGGCGCCAAGCGACAGAAGCGATGTGATCTTGCCACGCACTTCCACCTTGCCAGCTGCGGGCTCGAGAATACCCGCGAGGACCTGCAACATCGTGCTTTTCCCCGCGCCGTTAGGCCCGATCACTGCAACCGATTCACCCGCCTCAACGCGGAAGTCGACATCGCGCAGCGCCCAGAATTTACCGTTCTTTGAGTGACGGAGATCACGAATCATCGTATCGCGCAGTTTGCGCTTCTTACTGAGACGTAGGTCGTATTGCACCCCAAGGCCCGATAACAAGATTGGCGGTGGCACAGGCTGAGCCTGTGAGACTTTACGTTGCGCCACTTAGAGCACCTTCACAAAAAGCGGCGATGCGCGCCGGAAAAAGTAGATCGACAGTAAAATTGCTGGGATCGAGGCAACGGTAAGAATGCCAAGAGGTACCCACTCAGGAGAACGTCCGTCGTAGAGGGCGTTGCGATAACCCGAAAAAATCCAGGTAAATGGATTGGCGTTGACAACAAAGCCAAACCACGGGTACTTATCACCCGCTGCCTGTAAGTCTTCGAGTGGGA
>JBIIRA010000018.1:0-18324 GCA_044341795.1 Candidatus Limnocylindrus sp. | reverse complement strand
ACGGTAGATCGTTCGGCTACGACACTCTCAGGCGGTGAGGCGCAGCGCATTCGCTTGGCAACGCAGATCGGCTCACGGCTGGTCGGCGTCCTCTACATTCTTGACGAGCCATCGATCGGGCTGCATCAGCGCGACAATGCGCGCCTGATCGCCACGCTCATTCGACTGCGCGACCTGGGAAACACCGTGCTGGTAGTTGAGCATGACGAAGAGACGATTCGTACCGCGGACTGGGTTGTGGATATCGGTCCTGGCGCAGGCGAGCATGGCGGCCGCCTGATCTCGAACGGCACGTTCAAGGATCTCCTCGCGGCGAAAGACTCCATTACTGGTGCCTATCTGCGTGGCGATCGCGCGGTTGCGGTACCGCAGACGCGTCGCAAGGGGAGCGGCAAGGCAATCACCGTGAAGGGTGCCCGTGAGCACAACTTGCGCGAACTCGATGTTTCCTTCCCGCTCGGCGAATTCGTTGCCGTGACCGGTGTTTCTGGAAGCGGCAAGAGCACCCTCGTCACCGACATTCTGCAGAAGGCACTCGCTCGTCGCCTGCACGGTACGAAAGAGCGCCCAGGTGCGCACGACCGTATCACCGGCCTCGACGAGATCGACAAGGTGATCGAGATTGACCAGAGCCCGATTGGTCGTACGCCGCGTTCGAATCCCGCCACCTATGTCGGCCTCTTCACGCCGATCCGTGAGCTCTTTGCTGCCACACAAGAGGCGCGACTTCGCGGCTACTCAGCGGGCCGCTTCTCCTTCAACGTTAAGGGTGGACGCTGCGAAACCTGTTCTGGCGACGGCATCTTGCAGATCGAGATGCAGTTCCTTCCCGACGTGTATGTGCCGTGCGAAACGTGCCAGGGGAAGCGCTACAACCGCGAGGCGCTCGAGGTCACATGGAAGGGGATGACGATCGCCGATGTCCTAGAGCTGCAGGTAGAGGATGCGCTTGAGAGATTCTCCGCCGTCCCTGCGATTCGCAATCGCCTGAAGACGTTGAGCGAGGTTGGTCTCGGCTACCTGCGCCTCGGCCAAGCGGCGACGACCCTCTCGGGCGGTGAGGCGCAGCGCATCAAGTTGGCTACGGAGCTCGCCCGTCGTTCGACCGGACGCACGATGTACATCCTCGATGAGCCAACCACCGGTCTGCACTTCGCAGATGTTGATCGACTCCTGCATGTGCTGCATCGCCTTGTCGATGGCGGCAACAGCGTCATCGTGATCGAGCACAATCTTGATGTGATCAAGACGGCAGATTGGGTGATTGACCTTGGCCCTGATGGCGGTAGTCGCGGTGGAGAACTCATTGCGGAAGGGACGCCTGAGCAGGTCGCCAAAGTGAAGCGCAGCCACACCGGGCGCTATCTGACCCTTGCGTTGAAGGGCGAGCCGATCCACTCGCTGGAGTAGCGATGGCTGAGCCCCTCCTCCCTCGACACGCCGATCCAGCACTCGACCAGGCCGGACTACGTGCCGCCCAACTGCTGGAGCGCATCCTTGATGAGTTGAGCGATGAGCGTGCCCGCGCCAGATTCCTGCCATACCGAGCGTGGACGACGCAGCTCCGCGACGCACACGGCGTCGCCTTACGAAAAGGCGTCGTTGCAGTTCGTGCTGCACTTGGGCCAGGAGACGGACTCGCCGACATCGCCTCTGGCGAAGCGGTGATCGAGCTCCGTGAGGCGCTCGACGAGATCCTGCGCATCCTGAATCGCCGAGAGGCACTCCGTGGTCGAGTCGGGTCGCGCGATGGCGCCTGAACGACTTCCAGCGCCGGGCGTCCCCGACGCAATCGCAGCAGCGCTGAAGGTGCTCCCCGACGCACCTGGTGTCTATCTCTTCTCGGATAGCGCGGGGAAGATCATCTACGTCGGGAAGGCGACGCACCTCACGCAGCGCGTGCGCAGCTATTGGCAGGCGGGTGGTGAACCTGGCGCGCACCGCATCCGCGACGCGATCGCAGAGGTTGCAACCCTCGACTGGACGGTCACCGACTCCACCAAAGAGGCGCTCCTCCTTGAGGCCACACTCGTGCGGCGGCACCTCCCCAAGTACAACATCCGTCTTCGCGACGATCGCAGCTACCCCTACATTCGCGTCACTGCCGATCCGTACCCACGTGTAGAGCGCACCCGCCGTCTGGTTCGGGATGGCTCGCGCTACTTCGGGCCGTACACGACCCCAGGTTCCGTGAACGCTGCGATGGAGGCGATTAAGCGGCTCTTTCAGTTTCGCACCTGCGAGGTTGCGATCAAGCCGATGGAGCGCGCGCTTGAACGACCATGTCTCTTATACGACTTGAAGCGCTGCCAAGGTCCCTGTCTCGGCAACATTTCGGTGGTGGACTACCAGCGCGAGATTGACGGAGTGCAACTCTTCCTCGGCGGTCGCTCTCGAGCCGCCATCGCCATGCTCAGCACACGGATGGAGTCTGCTGCGGAACGCGAAGCATTTGAAGACGCTGCGCGCATTCGAGATGCGGTGCTCTCTCTCGAAAAAACCTTTGACGAGCAGAAGGTGCCAACCTCGGGCCGAGCCGATGAAGATGTGCTGGGGATCGCTCGCCACGGACGCCACGTTGCCATTGCCTGTTTCCAAATTCGCGACTCAGCACTAGTAGGACGTGATGTCCATCGAGTGGAGGCTGGAGACTCAGGCGATGCAGAGCTCCTTGCAGGCTTTGCCGCGAGCTACTACGCCCGCGCGGGGGAGATCCCGCCATCAATCGCGACTGCGGTGGAGGTGAGCGATCCAGAGATCCTGGAGTTCCTCTCGGCGCGTCGGGAGGGTCGCGTTGAGTTGCGGGTGCCGCAGCGCGGCGATCGGGCGCGCATTGTGCGGCTCGCTGAGCGTAATGCAGAGGAGTGGCTCATTCGTCGCGAGGCCGAAGAGGATGCCGATCGTGAGCGAGCCGACGCGGCGCTCTCCGCTCTCGCCGTCGCACTCAGTCTTGACGCATCGCCGTCACGCATTGAGTGCGTCGATGTGAGCACTATCCAGGGAGCATTCACCGTCTCGTCGCTGACCGTTGCGCAAGAGGGGCAGCTGACGCCAAAGGAGTACCGCCGCTTCCGTATCAAGGGCGTGACTGGGCAGGACGATTTCGCTGCACATGCCGAAGCGCTCACACGCCGCTTCGCCCGATCTGCAGCTGATGGTATGCAACGGAGCGGCGAGGCTGAGTCACGCGCCTGGAGCCTTCCTGACCTTCTCGTCATTGACGGAGGCCGGGGGCAGGTTTCTGCTGCGGCGGCGGTTCTCGATGCCGCAGGCTTGACGATTCCTCTGGTCGGTCTCGCCAAGGAGCGTGAAGAGCTCTGGCTGCGCGACGCCTCCGCCCCAATTCTTCTCCCTGCCACCGACCCTGGACTGCGCCTTTTGCAGCGACTTCGCGATGAGGCGCACCGATTTGCGATCGGCTATCACCGCACCCTGCGCAGTCGGGCGGCGACGGCGAGCCGCCTCGATGGCATCCGAGGGCTCGGCCCAACAAAGCGAAAGGCGCTCCTACGGAGGTTCGGTTCAGCGGCGGGGATTGCCGCCGCGCCCGTTGAGGCGCTCACCGAGGTTCCAGGGGTAGATCACGCCCTTGCCGCACGGATCCTGTTGGCCCTCGGCGCGGATCGCAGCTGAACGGGGCTGACGCGCCCCCCTGCTAGGATTCTCAGCAATGCGTAAGTTCACCCCGTACCTAATCTTGGCCACAGCGCTTCTGGCGCTGGCTATCGACCTACTCCCAAATCTCAGCCTTCCTGCAAGCGGCACAGCTGGTGGCACACGTCCGATTGAGACCAAGCTTGGTCTGGACCTTCGTGGTGGACTTCGCGTGGAATATCAGGTGCAGCCCGTTGACGGCGTCAGCGCCACCGCTGCCGATCTCGCCACCATTCGCGACATCATCGAGCGCCGCGTCAACAGCACCGGCGTCTCTGAGCCGCTCGTACAGACGCAGGGGACCGACCGGATCGTCGTCGAGTTGCCTGGCGTTACGAATCCTGACTCCATCCGCGCCCTGCTTGGCACAACTGGTCGACTTGATCTCGTGCCGCTTCCGCGCGAGGTTTACGGCTTCTTTGACACCGCAACGGGTCAACCCCGCGACGGCGTCAAGCCCGTACCTGGCGAAGGAGAGACGCTCAGCGACACCACCTTGAAGCCACTCTTCTCTGGCGACCAGATTGAGTCATCGGCGGTGCAGATTGATGAGTCCGGACGGCGGGTCGTCTCGTTCAAGCTGAAGTCGGAGGGCTCAGAGCTCTTCGCCACCTGGACGAAGGCGAACATCGGCTCCTATTTTGCGATCGTTCTCGACGGTGCCGTGAAGTCGTCCCCATACATTCAGAGCGCGATCACTGGCGGCGAAGCACAGATCTCGGGGCCGGGTGCGAGCGGATTCGCACCTGAAGAAGCGACAAATCTGGTGACCATCTTGAAGTTCGGATCCCTCCCGTTCCCGATCGCAGAGATTGGCGTGACCGATGTTAAAGCGACTCTTGGCGCATCGTTCCTTGGGCAAGCGCTCTTTGCTGGCGCCGTCGGAATCTTGCTCGTCTTCCTCTTCATGCTGTTGCACTACCGCCTGGCCGGCGCCGTAGCCAACGTCGCCTTGGTCTTCTACGTGATTATTGTCTTGGCGATCTTCCGGCTGGTTCCCGTCACGCTGACGCTCGCCGGTATCGCTGGCTTCGTTCTCTCGATCGGTATGGCGGTGGATGCCAACATCTTGATCTTCGAGCGCACCAAAGAGGAGCTGCGCATTGGGAAGGGGATTGCCCCTGCTGTGGAGGCTGGGTTTAGCCGAGCCTGGAACTCCATCCTGGACTCGAACGTCTCCAGTTTGATTACGGCGTTCATCCTCTTCTACTTCGGTTCGTCAACGATTAAGGGCTTCGCCCTCGTCCTCATCATCGGTGTGCTCTGCTCGCTGTTTACTGCCGTAACCGTGACGCGGCTGATCTTGCGTTCTGTCATCGCCCGGAAGCGCTTCTCCTCGCCATATCTCTACGGCGTCGCGAAGGGTGACCTAGACGCACTCGAGCGGGGGCCAATCAATGGATAAGATCATTGCGCGCAAGCGTTGGTTCTTCCTCTTCTCGCTCCTGATCACGATCCCGGGGCTGATCTTCACCTTGGCGACTCCAATCTCCGGTGGCGCCATCGGTCTGAAGTTCTCCATCGACTACACGGGCGGCACCATTTGGGAGTTCCGACCAGAGAGTCCAGCCGATCCACTCGTGGTGCAGGCGGCGGTCGCCAGCGCTGGCCACGAAGAGGCAACGGTGACTGAGGCCGGTACCGGCTTCTTGATCGTGCGTACCAAGCCACTTGACCTCCAAGTAGGGCAGGACCAGATCGATAACGCAGGCGCCGAACTTCAAGCTATTCGCGAGGCTGTCGTCGCGGCTATTGGACCGATCGCTGAGGAGGGATCTGTCTCTACGGTCGGCCCCGTCATCAGTCAAGACCTGACGCAGCAGGCGCTCCTTCTCGTCGTGCTCGGATCGATCGGAATTCTGCTCTGGATGACCTATCGCTTCCGCAATCTGCGGTTCGGCATGGCAGCCCTCGTGGCACTCCTCCATGACGTTATCGTGACGGTGGGCTTCTTCGCGATCGCTGGCACCGTTGCAGGTATTGAGATCGATGCCCTCTTTGTGACCGCCATGCTCACGATTATCGGCTTCTCGGTGCACGACACGATTGTGGTCTTTGACCGTGTGCGCGAGAACCTGGTTCGCCATGCTGGAGCCCCATTTGGCGACATCGTCAACCACTCGATCGTGCAGACGTTGGGCCGCTCATTCAACACCACAGCGACGGTGTTGATCACTCTGCTTACCCTGCTCGTCTTTGCCGGCGGATCGATCCGCACGTTTGTGTTGACCCTTTTTGTCGGCATCCTTTCAGGCACCTATTCGTCGATCTTTAACGCCAGCCCACTGCTCGTCTGGTGGGAAGAGCGCGCGCAAGCACGCAAGGCGGCAGCGGCTCGAACCCGCACGGCGTAGAGTGCCAGCGCGGGCCTGGCGCCTGGAGCCGGTCGTGACCCTTCATCCTGCCGCCGACGGCGATATTCAGGCGAGCTCGGAGCTGATGCAGCTCTTCGCCGATCTGCTTATCCCTAAAAATCTGCACCTCTCGCTCGCGACACTCCTTCATAGTCGTGGGCTTGCGGATCCGATTCATGCGCGGCAATTTCTTGATCGAAACGATCGCACCCTGCACGATCCGCACCTCCTTCCAGATGCCACTGGGCTCATTGCGCGCCTCCGCGCCGCAGGCGAGGAGGGAGAGCCTGTCCTTGTCGTCGGCGATTTTGATGCGGACGGACTGACTGGAGCGGCGATCATGATTCGATCACTCCGCGCGATCGGTGCGATTGCTGAGGGATACATCCCGCAACGCGACGGTGATGGCCACGGCATACCCGAAGGAGCGATCGCTGCCGCCCTTGAAGACGGAGTTGAACTGATCCTCGCCGTCGACTGCGGTACCGCCGATCGTGCACGTGTTGCTGAGGCGCTTGAGGCAGGGATTCTCGTAGGGATCATCGACCACCACGCGGTGCCCCCCGAGCCAGCGCAGGCCGCGTGGCTGGTGAATCCGAATCGACCTGACTCGATCTACCCGTTCCCACACCTGGCAGGGAGCGGGCTCGCCTTCAAGATCGCGCAGGGGATTCTGGCTGATCATCCGCAACGCCGAGAGATCTTGGCAGAGCTCTCCGTGCTTGCAATGGTTGGTGGCATCGCAGATATGGTTCCGGTTGCAAATGAGTTCAGAGTGATTGTGCGCTCCGCGCTGAAGGTGATGAATGGCGCGGGCACCATGCCCGTTGGGATCGCTACGCTCCTTCGTGCAGCCGGCGCAGAGCCACCGTATCGTGCTGAAGTTTCTGGCTTTACGATCTCTCCACGTATCAATGCCGCTGGGCGCATCGGTGACGCCGCACCAGCGCTGGCGCTCCTGACGACTGATGACCCAGCCGAAGCGACGGAACTTGCGACGCTGTTGGAGGGGATCAACCTCGAGCGAAAAGAGTTGACAAAGGTGGCAATTGACGAGGCACGATCACTGCTCGGTCTCACAACAGGTTCGTCACGCGATGAGGCTCGCGCCTTTCTCGGAGACGGGATCGTCGCGGTGCGCGGCCCATGGTCGGTGGGGCTTATTGGGCTGATCGCGGGGCGACTGAGCGAAGAGACCGGGCGACCGGCGCTGGTGGCGCATGACGATGGCGGCGGTGCGCCACTCCGTGCATCGGTACGCGCACCGAAGGGATTCGGTGTTGCAGCGGCACTCCAAGAGGCGAGTGACCTGCTAATTCGCCATGGTGGGCACGACGGTGCGGGAGGTTGCTCATTTGCGGTCGAAGCGTGGGAGAGCCTCCTTCCGAGGCTCAGTGCCACCTGTGCCGGTCAGGCCAAGGCGCGTACACCAGAGCTGACGGTCGACCTCGCAGCCCCGATCGGTAGCCGCTCTCCCATTGACCTTGCCGCACTTGCGGATCACCTCGCGCCGACGGGGATGGGGAACCCCGAGCCCACCTTCCTCCTGCGTGACATCCCGCTCACGGCGGTGCGCCTGGTGGGCGACGGTCGCCACGCACGCCTGACCCTCTCACTGGACGGCATCGCAGTGGAAGCGATGGCCTTCGGCCGGCCAGACGCTGATCAGCTGGCGGGGAGCTCCATCGATCTTGTCGTGCGAACTGCCCAACGGACGTATCGTGGAACGGCACGGATTGAGGTCCACGTTGTTGATTTGCGACCAGCTGTGCTGGGGGAGAGTGTATGACGGAGAAGCGGTCCCTTCGACCACTGCAGCGCTCACGCCGCGCTGCGCCGCAACCGTTCCATGGTGCGAAACCTCCAACCAATCGCGACCTGATGAGTCGTGATGGTGCCCAGCGACCATCGCTGAGCCCTGCTCCAATCATCGCCGCCCTCCTGCTCGTCCTGTTGGCAGCCGGGAGCCTCGTTGGGCTTTCGTTAAGCACGCCAGCATCCTCCGTGAATCCTGACGGCGGACCTGAGGTGACGGAGGGGGTCACGGTCGACGGAACGATTGCGTTCGGTCGAGGTGGCTCAATCTGGAGCGTGAGTGGAACAGGTCTCCGTCAATTGACGACGTCGACCACTGATGCTGAACTTGCCTGGAGCACCGACGGCGTCTGGCTCTATGCGATTCGGCACCGCACCGAGGCGGGCGGCCGTCTGATCGGGAATGGGAAGGTCCAGAAGCATGAGATGAACGTGCCAACACTGATGCGTCTTTCCGCTTACGGCGGGAAGGAAGAGGTGATCTTTGACGGCCTCATCCTCGGCTCTCGACCAGCGTTGAACTGGTCTGGCTTCATGTACGGCCCCGCACTTGCCAGCGACGGGCGCATCGCGGTTGCAACGGACTACCGTGGCCGTGACATCGGCACGGATGTCGTCATTCGAATTCTGAGCAGTGATGGCCCCGCAATCTCAACGCCGCCTCTTCCACATATCGCCCCCTTCGGTCACCAGGATCCTGTCTGGAGCCCCGACGGCACGGCAATCTACTACGTGCAGAATGGCCTCTCTGAGGGCTCTTCGTCGTCACGAATCATTCGCTACAACATCGCGAAGAAGAGCACGACTCGCATCGGCGAGAAGGGGCTCGTGCAGCCAGCAATCAGCCCAGATGGCCGCTGGATCGCCGCCACACGCATGTCGGCACGCGGCACTGATGTGGTGATCATGAGCGCAACGACCGGTGAGGTCATGCTTGAGATCACCAGAACTGGTAAGTCTTGGGCTCCAGCCTGGTCACCAAACGGCGCGCAGCTGGCGTACCTCTCTGCGAACGGCAGTCAGGCGAGTCTCAATCTCGCCTCATTTAGCGTTGCGCCATCTGGCATTCCAAACCCACCAGTGATCGTGAGTCCGCTCCGCGACCCTGTTGACCCAAACGTTCGACCAGCATGGGGGAGTTTGAACACGGCACAAGTGACAGAGAGTCCAGCGCCATGAGTCGATATCTCGATCTACTCGGCGCATCAACGGCACGATCTGGTTCACTCCTCTGTGTCGGTATTGATCCGGTCCCCTCAGCCCTCCCAGTGACATTTCGCGAATCGCATGCCGGGATTGTGCGCTGGATTGATACGTTGATTGCTGCCGCCATGCCACACGCGGCTGCGTTCAAGATGAACCTTGCCTACTTTGAGGCACTCGGCAGCGAGGGGATGCGGCTGGCCGAGCACGTTCGAGGGCGGATTCCATCAGAGATTCCCCTTATCGTGGATGCAAAGCGGGGCGACATTGGAGCAACGGTTGCGGCCCAAGGGGTTGCCCTCTTCGATGTGCTCGGCGCCGATGCGGTGACGGCTAATCCGTATCTAGGGATCGGAGCGCTGGCCCCCTTTCTCGATCGCACGGACAGGTTCACCTACCTTCTCTGCCGCACATCAAATCCCGAATCTGCTGAGCTGCAGAGCCTTCGAGTCGGTGCTAGCGATACGGACCCAGAGGAGACCCTGGCAGAGCGCGTCGCGAGACTCGCCGGGCGTCGCGCGGAGGGTGTGGCCGGCCGAATCGGACTGGTGGTGGGCGCAACCGATGCCGTGGCACTTCGCCAGGTGCGAGCGGCGGCCCCTGGCCTCCCACTTCTGGTCCCTGGGGTCGGCGCGCAAGGTGGCGAGGTGCACGCGGTCATCGCTGATGGCGGCGCTACGACCGCCCCTGGCAGCGGCGTAGTCGGGAGGGGGCTCCTCGTGAATGTCGGGCGGGGGATCAGCGATGCGGGCGCGGCCGACGAGCGTGTCTTAGAGGCGCTGGGCGCTGCAGCAGCGGAGTGGGGGCGTCGCCTCGCTATACTCGCCCCCTAAGGGCGCCAGCCCACTACGAGGAGGTTTTCAATGCCAAACGTCGGACCATTTGAGCTGATCCTGATCCTCGCCGTCGTGCTTTTGGTCTTCGGACCAGGGAAACTGCCAGAGATCGGCAAGGCCGTGGGTAACTCCTTCCGGGAGTTTAAGGATGCAACTTCAGGTACCTCCACTGCACCGGCTAAGCCGCGTGCCAAGAAGGCGGTAAAGCGCGCCACAGCATCGCGCCCAAAGCGAAAGGCGTAACGTCGGTTCGAGCCGATTATGCCTCGCTCCCGTCAGGTAATCGACGAACCAGCGCCGCTCGTTCAACACCTTAAAGAGCTGCGCCGGCGTGTCAGCATCGCCCTTGCCGCGGTGATCGTGGGCGGCATCGTCACCTTCGCTTGGTGCGATCCGCTCATCGCGCTCCTGCGTGCACCACTTGGCGACACGCCACTCTTCTTTGTCGGTGTTGGTGACGCGTTCGGCATTCGTATGCAGCTCAGCCTTATCGGCGGTGTGGCACTGGCGATGCCCATCTGGCTCTGGCAGGCATGGGCGTTTATTCGCCCAGGCCTCACCGACTCGGAGCGTCGTGCGGCGCGACCGTGGATTCCGCTCGCGCTCCTCCTCTTTATCATCGGCGTTGTGGTCGCGTGGGTAGTGCTGCCCTTCGCGGTGGGCTTCCTCCTCTCCTTTGCGACCGACGATCTCACCCCGCTGATTGCCGCTGATCGCTACTTTGGATTTGTCGGTTCACTCATGCTCGTCTTCGGGCTTGCGACGGAGTACCCGATCCTCCTCGTCTTCCTCTCGCGCGTTGGCGTCGTCACCTCAGCCAAGCTCCGTCGCTGGCGACGAAATGCGCTCGTTCTCGCCGTAGTTGTGGGCGCCTTTGCCACGCCGGGAACAGATCTCATCAGCCCGATCGTGCTTGGCGTGGTGCTCTACCTCCTCTACGAGCTCTCGATCTGGCTCGTTCGAGCAGGGGGGCGCTAGTGGTCACGCCTGCAGCCTCGCATAAGATTGTGGTCTTGACCGGACTGTCGGGTGCGGGGAAGAGCACGGCAACAAAATCGCTAGAAGATGTCGGATTCCGCACGATCGACAACATGCCGAATGATTTGATCCCCGCACTCTTAGAGAAGATCCAGCTGCAGCCTGAGCGGTTCGCGCGGCTCTGTCTCGTGATCGATGCCAGGGATGGTGATCCGCGCGCCGCTATTGACGCGGTTCGTGACGCGAGTACAGCGATGGGCCTTGAGAGCCGAGTCATCTACCTTGATGCACGTGACGATGTGCTCATTCGGCGATTTAGTGAGACTCGACATCGGCACCCACTCGGTGGGCCGATTGATGCGCCGAGCGATGTTGCTGGAGCCATTCGCGCGGAGCGCGCCCTCCTCAGCGCTTCACGTGAGAGCGCTGATGCCGTGATTGATACGAGCGATCTTGCCGCACGGGAGTTGCGCGATCGCTTGGTGCAGGAAGTATTGGGCGGGGATGGCTCCATCTCAGTGCACCTCACCAGTTTCGGATTCAAGCACGGGATTCCTCTCGATTCAGATCTGCTCTTTGACGTGCGATCTGTGGCGAATCCCCATTGGGTCCCGGAGCTGCGACCGAAGGATGGTCGCGATCGAGAGGTTGCTACCTACGTGCTGAACGATCCGGTCGGGGTGTCGGTTGAGGCGGCAATCGCGGTGTTTATCTCTGCCACTCTTGAGACCTACCTCAGCGACGGTCGTGGCCGACTGAGCATCGCGATCGGCTGCACCGGCGGCCGCCACCGCTCGGTGGCGATCAGC
Organism: Candidatus Limnocylindrus sp.; assembly: GCA_044341795.1. Classification (GTDB taxonomy): domain Bacteria; phylum Chloroflexota; class Limnocylindria; order Limnocylindrales; family Limnocylindraceae; genus Limnocylindrus. Next base: position 6,675 of record JBIIRA010000018.1, on the reverse strand, counting down.
GAGTCGTTGGCTGAGAAGCTGCGGGCCCAGGCGGGCGCTCACACCGTCCACGTGCACCACCGAGATGTGGAGCGCAGCTAAGCGGTGAGTCGACTCGGCTGGCTGAAGCCTGGTCTCGGGGTCAAGCGTTGGCTGCTCTTGGCCTTCCTCGGTGCGGGAACAATCGCCCTCGGCGCACTCAGTGGGATCCGTGCGCTTGCGACTGGCGCGCAGCTCCCAGACCCACTCGTGCAGATCGCAGAAGTGGTCGCGCTTCGAGACCTTGATCCGATGGTTCGCGCCGTTGCTGCGGCCGCCTTCGGCCTCCTCCTGGTTGGGGCTGGGCTCGTTGGGTTGGCACGGGCGGCAATCCTGCCGTATCGCACTGACCGACCAGGGGTGTCGCTCCTTGAGTTGCTGGAGCGCCGTCGCAGGCTGGCGCGTGGCCGCCGCGTGGTGGTGCTTGGCGGCGGTACTGGGCTTGGAACCGCGCTTCGTGGCCTAAAGCTTGAAACAGCGCATCTCACTGCGATCGTTTCGATGGGAGACGACGGCGGATCATCGGGCGTGCTGCGCGAGCAACTTGGCATCCCTCCCGTTGGTGATTTGCGGAACTGCCTCGTGGCCCTCTCGGATGCAGAGTCCACCGCCGCCGATCTGCTGCGCTTCCGACTTCCGGCTGAGCCTGGCGCACCGCGCGGGCACGCTATTGGCAACCTCTTGCTTGCAGCGGCAATTCACCAAGAGGGGGGTGACCTTGAGCGTGGCGTTGCGCGCGTGCATCGCATCCTGAATGTTCGTGGAGAGGTGATTCCGGGTACGACCGTCGCATTAGAGCTGATCGGCATCACGACAGACGGCGCGACCGTTCGGGGTCAGGCGCAACTGGCTCGTACTCGCCACATTGATCGCATGCGGATCGCCCCGGAGGGGGCACGGGCAACACCGTCAGCGATCACTGCGATTCAGCAAGCCGACCTCATCGTGCTCGGCCCCGGTTCGCTCTACACGAGCGTCATCCCGCATCTGCTTGTGCCAGAGATTCTGGCGGCGCTACAGGCACGCCGTGCGCCGCTGGTGTGGGTGGCGAACGTTGATGAGCAAGAGGGGGAGACGGAAGGGATGGATCTCGATGCCCATCTCGCAGCACTCGAGGCGCATGGGGCGTCGGGTCTCATTGACGGCATCCTCGCCACCTCTGCAAGTTCCCGTCGCGTAGGTGCGGTGGGAGGCATTCCGATTACGCCGACGCTGCACCACGTCACCGATGCGGAGGGCCGTAAGCGCCCGCCACTCTTCATTCGCGATATTGCCTCCCGGCGAACGCCGCACTTGCATGAGCCGAACCTGCTCTCGCGCGCGCTCCTCCGTCTCCCACTCCGCGAGCCTCGACGCACACGATGAGTCGGGGGGAGGCAGACCTCGTCGCCTCCATCCGTCATGAGCTGGCGGCGATCCGACCGGCGCGCACCTGCTGCATTCAAGCCCAACTCGCTGCACTCGCCGACTCAGGTCGCCGCGTTGATGTCTCGCTGGCACGCGCGGTGCATGAGCTCGGTACGGAGCTCGCGCAGCGCGGAGCGGAGAGAGGCTGGGCCGGGTCGCCACGGAGTCAGGCTGAGCGTTGTGCCGCTGACTTGGCTGGTGCGCGATCGGCGCAGCACTGTCGACTAGCACTCCTGCGCGGTCGACTCCTCGCGCGAGGATCTCTCTCACTGGCCTCGGGGAGTGTGCACCTTGAGATCAACGTCTCCTCGGCAGAGGCGACCGATCTTGCTCGGCTAACCGCACGAGACCAGCTCGGTGGGCATCGTCGTGATCGGCGTGGCAAGGGGCTGCTTGTTTGGAAGGGACGTGATGTACTCATTGATCTCCTACGGCGACTGGGTGCAACTGCCGCAGTCGCGGAGATGGAGGCCCGCGGAGTCGGCCGAGAGATTCGCGGAAGCTTGAATCGCAGCGTGAATGCTGAGACTGCGAACCTTACCCGTGCGGTGCATGCCGGGATGCGTCAGGCGCGCGCCTGCACCACGGCCCTAGAGGAGGATCTCCTGCAGTTGGACGGACTGCATGCGCGGGTCGCCCGTGCGCGATCGGGAGCCCCTGATGCAACCCTCTCCGAGCTTGCCGCTGACCTTCATCTGGCGCGCTCTACGGTGCAGCGCGCACTCGCCGAAATTGAGCGTCGTGTCAGTGTGGTGCAGGCGGGCGACCACTCAGCCAGGCAACCTCTGCGATGATTCACTCATGAGCAGCCGGCAGATCACGGTTATTGCGAACTGGAAGGCGAACCTTCCGCCAAGCGAAGAGGTCGCGCTCGCGAAGGCAGTTGCCGAAGGGGTTGGTGACACACTCAAGACCACAGGGCTCCCCTTGAGTCTTCGCCTCCTTCTTGCACCAAGTGCGCTCGGTCTCGTCCCCGTTGCCTCGCTCCTGCGACGGGAGTACCCCCAGGTTGGAGTAGAGGTTGCCGCACAAGATGCCTCACTCAACAGTGCCGGAGCGTTCACGGGCGAGATCCCCGCAGAACATCTTGTTGGAATCGCCCCTGCCGTACTCGTGGGTCACTCGGAACGTCGACGCGACCATGCCGAGACCGATGAGGTAGTTGGAGGGAAGCTGGCTCGAGTGGTGGCGGCCGGGTTGGCTCCTGTGCTCTGCCTCGGCGATGAGCTCCCAAACGCGGAGATCACTGCGCGTGTCGCCTACGTGCAAGCCCAGTGTTCGGCGGCTTTCGCCGCAGCGGAGCGCGCCGGGTGCAGCGCGGCGCAGATCTTCGCCTCCGGGCTCGTGATCGCCTACGAACCAGTCTGGGCGATCGGCACGGGCAACCCGGCCTCTCTGGAGATTGCCGAGGCGGTTGCCAGCGGCCTGCGAAATGCACTCAGACGCGAAGATCTCCCCGTGCTCTACGGTGGCTCCGTTGACGCCGCTTCGGCGGCAACGTGGTTTGGTACGCGTTCGGTGCGTACGGGTCTCGATGGTTTGCTTGTGGGCGGGGCATCTCTTAGCGCCGATCGCTTCACTGCAATCGTGCGCGCCGCGATGGCCGTCACGGAGCCTGCGTGATGCCGGGCGCTACGCCTCGACTGGCGTTGATCATCATCGACGGGTTCGGCGTCAGTACTGGCGGCGCCTGCGACGCAATCGCTGCTGCCGCTATGCCGAACTGGCGAGCGCTCTGTGCGCAGCACCCACACACGACACTGGGAGCAAGCGGCGAAGCAGTCGGGCTTCCCGCTGGCCAGATGGGGAACAGCGAGGTTGGGCATCTCAACATTGGGAGTGGGCAGCGCGTACCGCAAGATCTTCCACGTATTGACGCGGCGATTGCCGACGGCTCATTTGCGCAGATGGGTGGCCTCCGCAGTGCGCTGGCTACTGCGCAAGAGAGTGGCCTCCAGGTCATCACGCTGCTTGGGAGTGGTGGGGTACACGCCAACGACCGCCATGCGATCGAGGTGCTGCGCGCCGCGCATGAGGCTGGTGTCCCGCGCATCCTTGCCCACCTCCTCCTCGATGGCCGCGACACACCCCCACGCTCTGCTGCCGCGGCGCTGGCATCGTTCCAACAGCGCATGAGTCAGGCGGCGCCATCCGCTCAGATTGCAACCATCGGTGGGCGCTACTACGGCATGGATCGTGACTCGCGTTGGGATCGCACCGCCGCCGCACTGGAGGCCGTGGTCCTCGACGGCGATCGCTTTGCCAGCAGCCCAGAGCGTGCCCTCGAAGCGGCGTATGCGCGCGGGGAGAGCGATGAGTTCGTTCTGCCAACGAGGGTGGCGCTGCGCGACGCAGCGACGTTGCGATTTGTTCCAACCGATGTAGTGATTCATGCAAACTTTCGCGCCGATCGGGCTCGTCAGCTCATGCGTGCATTCGCTGCGCCAGAATTCGTTGAACTTGCCCGCCCGAACACACTTCCCGTGCGCTGTTGGGGGATGACCTCCTACGGAGAGGGGGATGGGCTCGATCTGGTGCAGCCTATCTTCGGGCCGGCTGTTGTGCCGTCGCTCGCCGGACTCGTTGCCGTCGCAGGCATGCGCCAGTTGCACGTTGCAGAGACAGAGAAGTATGCGCATGTAACCTACTTCTTGAACGGTGGCATTGAAGAGGCGCTTCCGGGTGAGCGGCGCATCCTCGTACCGAGCGACCGAGTCGCTACCTACGACGCGGCACCTGAGATGCAGGCGGAGGCGATCGCGACGGCGGTGGTCACCGCCCTTGAGGACGGCGCGGAGAGGCTCATTGTTGCCAATATTGCGAACCCCGACATGGTCGGACATACGGGCGACTTCGCGGCCACAGTGCGTGCCTGTGAAGCGACGGACCGCGCGATTGGTGCGATTGCCGCTGCGGCAGCCGCGTCGGGTGTCACCCTACTGATCACGGGTGACCATGGCAATGCAGAGGAGATGTGCGCCGCTGACGGCACGCCGCTCACGAGCCACACCCTTCAGCGAGTTCCGCTGCTCGTCGCGTACGGGGAGGGCACCGGGCCAGCCCTGGCAGAGGGAGACCTTCGGGATATCGCCCCAACAATCTGTGCCTTGATGGGCCTGCGCCCTGACCCAGCGATGACGGGGGAGTCTCTCCTGCGACCCTAGCCAGCAGGCGACCCTTCGTGGGTCGGGTGGTAGAGTTAGCCGAAGAATTGATAGTCCACTAGGAGGTCCTATGAATCCAGTACTCGCCCTCGGACAGATCGTCGTCAGCATCTTTTTGATCATCGCCATCCTGATGCAGTCCCGAGGAATCGGCCTCAGCTCTGCCTTCGGTGGGGACTCCAGCGTCTATCGCTCCCGCCGCGGTGTTGAGCGCCAGCTGCTCCGCTTTACGGTCGCGTTGATCATCCTCTTCGTCGGCTTCTCGGTGCTCGGCTACCTCCAGACGAACTAAGCCGGACCGCCCTGGTGCGCAGGCAACACAGCGCTCGACAGGGGCTCACCCGCAAAATTGTCGCGGTGATCTTCGCCGCTGCCGCACTCTTTGCCGGGGCCGCCCAACTCGGCCTCGTCAGCGCCCAGGTCCCAGGAGTTGGTGTGCCAGGGGGTGAGTTGCCATCGGGCGAAGGGGTGCTGAGCGTGGGCGTGGTGGGAATCGTCTCAACACCGCTGCCACTCTTCGCGGAGACTGCCGCGGATCGCGCCGTTGTCTCACTGACCTATCGGAGCCTGACGCGCCTCGATGCCAGCGGGTGGCCAGAGCCAGACATCGCATCGACGTGGAGCGTCGCCGCTGACGGACTCTCCTGGACGATCACCCTCGACCCGGCTGCACACTGGCAAGACGGATCCACGGTGACTGCGGCCGATGTTCTCACCACGATTTCGATTGCTTCCGAACTCGGCACTGCCGGTGGGTATTGGCAGTCGATCACCGCAGAGGAGGGCGACGACGTAGGCACAGTCAAACTGAGCGCCTCGCGTGGACTAGCAAACCTGCCGACCATGCTCGGATCCCTCCCACTCCTCTCCGCGACACAGTTTGCTGGGCTGAGCGCTGCACAGATCCCAGAGTCTGATGCGGCAAAGGTGCCGCAGGGGACTGGCCCGTATCGCATTACCAGCATCTCCTCTGGTGGCGCAGGACTTGTTCGGCGCACCGACCTCCTCGCCGGTGACACGGCATCACTCTCTGCTGCTGGCACATCGGCAGAAAAGATCGCGCTCTATTTCTTCCCAGACGCCGCATCGGCACTGCGCGGCTGGAGCACCAGTTCGCTTGATCAACTTGTAGGCGTCGACATCGCCGATGCGCGTCGCGGCACCGCGGCTCGGGGCACCACGATCGAGCTTGGCTCAACAGTCTTCTCTGGGATCGCCACGAACATGCGACCCGGGAGCGTGGTGCGCGACCCTCGGCTGCGTGCGGGCCTCGCAGCCCTCCTTGACCCTGTAGCGATCACCAACGTGTTCGGCGGATCCGTTGCGCGGACACCTGTGTCGCCGCTCTCGTGGGGCTGGACTGCACTCCCTGACGCTAAGAGTGGCGTTGACTATGCAACGAGCCTCTTCAATTCGGTCAAGTGGAAGAAGAGAGCCGCAGGGTGGTTGCTTCCAAGTGGCGCAGCGGCAAGCCTCGAGATTCTCATCCTGCCTGCGTCGGCACACCCTGTTGACGCTGCGGTTGCAGCGCAGGCGGCGGCGGCATGGACCGCGTTCGGCATTCCGACGCGTGTGACTGAGCTCTCACCCATTGATCTCACGAGCCGCCTTGCGTCGGGGTCGTTCCAGCTTGCCGTGCTTAACGTCGATGTTGGCATTGATGCGGATCTCTATCCACTTCTCGGATCGGGGGCGGTCCTCACCGGAGGCAACGTTGTTGGAATTCAGCTCAAGGATCTCGACCTCTTGCTTAATCGCGCCCGCCAGCCAGGCGATCGGGCGACACGCACGGCCGCCTTGGTGGCCTTGCAGAAGTGGCTTGCGGAGACGAACTACATCTTGCCGATCCGCTTCCGCGGGGTGGAACTCTTGACCTCAAGCCGGGTCACGCAGGTGGCTCCAATGCTCGTGGATGAGCCAGAGAGCTACCTGCGGGCTGTGCTATCCTTCCGCCTCGCGACACCCTGAGCGATTAGGGGGTTCGAACGGGTCGAGGTGGCGGAATTGGCAGACGCGCTGGCTTCAGGAGCCAGTGTCCGCAAGGACGTATGGGTTCAAGTCCCTTCCTCGATACCAGCACCTGTGC
>JBIIRA010000056.1:0-5459 GCA_044341795.1 Candidatus Limnocylindrus sp. | reverse complement strand
CCGCTGCAGAGGTCGCAGCTATTGAAGTAGAGATTGCGAAGTTTGAGGCGCTGCGCGTTCCGCCAGCGCGAGTCGCGCGACCTGAGGCAAAAGGGAAGTAGCGTTCAGGGTGACGCGTTCGCATGGGTAGGAGTAACTCGACGAACGCACGCAGTGCCTCTGACTTTGCCCGTGAGCTTGCTGCCGGTAAGCCCAACTCGCTCGGAAACACCCTCAACGTGGTTCGCACAGTAACTGGAGAGCCCAAGAGATTCCCCCAACTCTTAGCTCTTCTCCTACATCCAGAGCCGCTGGTTGCGATGAGGGCCATGAACGCGATAAAGCGGCTCATGCGGGGCGACAGCGCGTTCTTCCATCCACATAGAGCATCCCTCGTTAAGGAGTACTCAAAGACCAGGCACAATGTTGTGAAACTTGGGCTGATCACCCTCTACTTCGACTTCACCAACGAATTCACACCAGCTGAATTGCGGCGGGTCAAGGTGTTGACAATACGATGGGTGGGCGAAGCTGTCGATTGGATGATCCTTGTGCAAGGGCTCAGGCTCCTGGAGAAGTTGGCCAAACTCGATCCAACGTTTGAGCCGAAGGTTCTTGCGATAGCGAAACGACTTCGGAACGACTCAAGGACCACCGTATCAACGAAAGCGAAGGGGATCATCTCGCGCCAGTAGCCTCGGTACGCCAGAAGAGACGGTTACTCCAACTGCCTAGCGGCCGATGATCGCCCCCGCAGCCAGTCCAAAAAAGAGCGCCAGCATTGCTGGTCGCGAAGCGAGGAATGCTGCGCCAACATGCCAGAGCGGCCAGAGCGGATAGCCCGCGGGCGGTGCGGCCGGACGCGGCGCAGCGACAATCTTCAGTGCTGGCAGCGCAACGATTGCACCGAGTCCGGCGAGCGGCGCCACGAACCACGGGAAGATTCCGATCGCAGGGATGGCGAAGATTGCGATCCCCAGATAGCCAGCAGAGATCAGCACCGTTGTGAGCACACGAGCACGTCGCTCGCCGATACGCACCACGAAGGTCTTCACGCCACGTGAGCCGTCAGCCTCGATCTTGTCGAGATGCTTGCCGAAGAGCACGGCGGTGACGAAGAGTGCCCACGGTAGTGTGGCAATCAACGCGATCGCATCAAGGGTGCCTGTCGCGGCCAGGTAAGTACCCCCGCCCATGAGTGGACCCCACACGATGAAGGCGGAGAGCTCGCCGAGGCCACGGCGCTTGAAGCGTAGTGGTGGATCGGTGTAGCCCCACGAGAGGATCAGTCCAGCGATCGCAAAAGCACCGAGAAGTGGCTCGCCGCGAATGACCATCGTGAAGCCACCAAGAATCGCTGCGAGAGCTGTCAGCACGCCAATGGTGATGAGCAGGGTGCGGCTCGACATCGCACCTGATGCGATTGGATGCGGCGAATAGTCGGCGCGCGGGTAGCCGGGTCGGTCAAGGCCATCGTGATAGTCGCGCCAGTCGTTCGCCAAGTTGTTTGCCGCATGAGCCAGGTTCGCACCAAAGAAGGCGGCGAAGCCGAGGAGGATGCCGCTGACGGCGTTGCCGCCGAACGTGGCGTCACTGATATTTCCGCTCCACCAGGCAAAGAGGAGGCCCTGCCCCGATCCGAGAATCGTCAGCGGGAGCACCGAGGCGCGCGTGAGGAGGAGTGCGCGCGCAACCACAGACATCGAACGCCAATCAACACCCTCAGGGGCGGACTGCCGCGTTAGGACGGAGACGTAATCCTTGCTACTCATATGGCTATTCTCCCCTCTTCTGCATAAGTCTGCAGGGATGGATCTCCCTCAGGTTGCCGGAGAGATCAGCTCCAACTCAATCCCATCGCCGCCCACGCGGTCACGCAGGATTGCGGGGAGGCCCGCATCCCAGGCGACACCGTTGCGCTGCTCCATCGGCAAGAGCTGTGCGCCACCCCCCTGTGGGATGTGCACGACGACACGGGTCGCCCCGGGGCGTGCACGGAGCTCTCCCTTCACGATCTCCATGGCGCGAATCGTCTCCTCAACGGACTGACGCGCCTTGAACTTGATGTGCAGCACGGCGCCTGCGGGGATCTCTGCTGGATCGGGATTCGACATGGCCCCGACGAGTGGCTCAGCGGGTGGCGCCTCGACCGCGACTGCCGCGTCAAATTCGGCGGGTGCGCGCTCTGGCATGAGCGGTGCACTCGTCTCCATCCCTTCAGGAACCATGCCTGCCGGAATCCCGCCGTTTGGGAGCGGTGCAACGGAGCGCTTTGCGTAGCGTCGCCCCCCGCTCGAGACGGTGAGCTTGGAGCGGACTGCGTCGGCGCTGAGGCGCGACGCCTCCTCCCATGGAACGACGGATTCAACGAGTACGGACCACTCTTCGCCACGCTGCTCAGTACGACCGGCGATAAGAATTCCCTCACCCTCAATCCAGGAGCTCTTCGTCGACTCCCACACCTGGGGGAAGACCACGACCTCCATGCTTCCGGTGAGATCCTCCACGGTGACGATCGCCATCGAAGCGCCCTTCTTCGTCACCATCTGGCGAATGCTCAAGACGATCGCGCCGAGGGTCGCCGTCTCATCGCGGTATGACTCATCACTGAAGTCACCAACAAAGGTGCCCACATACGGCTGCATCGCCGGCGCGAGCGCATTCATGGGGTGATCGCTCAGGTAGACGCCCATCAGCTCGCGCTCCCAACGCAGCCGTTCGCGCGTCGAGGCCTCGGTGACGTGTGGGAGTGCAGGGATCCCCGCCCCAGCAAGTTCAGGCATGGCATCAAAGAGACCAACCTGCCCAGCCGCACGCTCGCGCTGCGCACTGGAGCCGCCGGAGATCGCGTCGTCGAGGGCGAGCAGGATCTGCGCTGGATGGCCGAAGCGCCGGAGCGCCCCAACCTTCGCCAGTGCCTCAAGGACGCGCTTGTTCGCGAGTCGCAGGTCAATTCGCTCGCAGAACTCCTGCAGCGAGGCCGCCTGCTCCCCCGCTTCACGCGCCGCAACGATCGACTCGGCGGCAGTGGCGCCGACATTCTTGATCCCTAGGAGGCCGAAGCGAATCGCCTCCCCCTCTGGCTCGAAGTCGAGATTCGAGAAATCGACATCTGGTGGAAGCACCGGAATGCCGAGGCGACGGCACTCTGCGATCGCTGCGGCTACCTTCTCCTCTTTGCTGCGGAAGGCGTTCAGCACGCTGGTCATGTACTCGACGGTGTAATTCGCCTTGAGGTATGCAGTTTGGTACGCGATCAAGCCGTAGCAGGTGGCGTGTGCTTTGTTGAATCCGTAGTTGGCGAACGGCTCGAAGGCCTCGAACACCTTGTCAATCGTGGCACGGGCAACCCCACGCTCGGCAGCGCTCGTGATGAACTCTTGCTTTAGGCCGGCGAGGACATCCTCCTTCTTCTTGCGTACCGCGTACCCCAGGGTGTCAGCCTTCGGGCCTGAGAATCCGCCGAGTGCGGAAGCTGCGGCCATGATGTCCTCCTGGTAGACGAAGACCCCGTAGGTTCGCTTCAGGAACGGCTCAAGAAGCGGATGCAAATAGGTCACCGCCTCCTGGCCATGCTTGCGACGGATGTAGGTTGGAATGTTCGCCATTGGGCCCGGTCGATAGAGGGCGACCATGGCGGCAAGGTCATAGACGCTCGTTGGTCGCAGCTCCTTGATATAGCGGCGCATGCCAGGCGATTCGAGCTGGAAGATTCCGGTCGTCTCACCTGAGGCGAGCAGGGCGAAGGTCTTCGCGTCGTCAAGGGGAATCTTGTCGAGATCGATCTCAACGCCGCGCGTCTCTCGAATGCGATCAACCGCCGTGCGAAGAATCGTGAGGTTTGCCAGGCCGAGGAAGTCGAACTTAAGGAGGCCGAGCGCCTCAACCCCGTGCATCTCGATCTGCGTCATGACGCCCTCGGAGTTCGTTGCGCGCTGGAGGGCCATGATCTCTGTGAGGGGTTCACGACTGATCACCACGCCAGCGGCATGCGTAGAGGCATTTCGCACCACCCCTTCAAGCTGTTCAGCGAGGCCGATCAGCTGGCCGTACTCCGTGCCGTCCGCATATGCCGCAAACTCTGGGGACTTTCGCGCCTGGGCGAGGCTGATGTTCAGTTGGGTAGGAACAGACTTCGCGATGCGGTCGACCTCGCTGTAACTCTTTCCAAGTACGCGGCCGACGTCGCGAATCGAGGCGCGCGCCGCCATCGTGCCGAACGTGATGATTTGGGCGACGCGGTCTTCGCCATACTTTTGTGAGACGTAGCGAATCACCTCGTCGCGGCGACCATCTTCAAAGTCGATGTCGATATCGGGCATCGTGACGCGGTCTTGGTTGAGGAATCGCTCAAACGGCAGTTCGTAGTGGAGCGGATCGACGGGCGTAATGCCAAGCGCATAGGTCACGATGGACCCTGGCGCACTCCCTCGGCAGGTGGTAGCAATTCCCTGCTCTCGCGCAAAGCGCACAAAGTCGGCAACGATGAGGAAGTAGGCGGCGTAGCCCATCTTGATGATCACGTTGAGTTCGTATTCGAGTCGCGCACGCGCCGCGTCGCTTGGCGTGCCGAATCGGCGCACCAGGCCTCGTTCGGCTTCCTTGGTGAGCCAGCTCTCCACGGTCTCCCCCGCTGGCACTTGAATATCTGGGACGCGCGTTGTGCCGAGCTCCAAGTTGAAGTCCACCATCTCAGCGATGAGGCGTGTGTTCTTCAGGAGGTCAGGGCGATCGGGGAAGAGTGCCGCCATCTGCTCTGGTGACTTCAGGTAGAAATCGCCGGAGCCGAACTTCATGCGTCCTGGCGTCTCGAGGTTGCTCGCGGTACCGATGCAGAGGAGTACGTCGTGCGCATCGCGCTGATCGGCGCGCACGTAGTGCAGGTCGTTCGTGAGCACCAGCGGGAGGCCAACCTCTGGCGCGAGACGGAAGAGCTGCTCATTGAGGCGACGCTGCTCGGGGAGGCCGTGGTCTTGCACTTCGAGGAAGAAGCGCCCCTTCCCAAAGATTTCGCCGTACTTCCCGGCAAGAGCGCGTGCGTGCTCCCAGTCGTCAACCTCCAAGGCGCGTGCGATCTCGCCGTTCAAGCATCCCGAGAGTCCAACAAGGCCCTCGGCATGTCGTGCGAGATGCTCGTGGTCGGTACGTGGCTTGTAGTAGAGCCCGTCGAGATGTGCGTCGGTGACGATCCGGCAGAGGTTGCGATAGCCGGTGCCGCTCGTCGCGAGGGCGATCAGATGGAACGGCTGCTGGTCGGCCTTCCCCTCTTTGTCGCGCATGCCACGGCGGGCGACGTATGTCTCGACGCCGATGATCGGCTTAATCCCATACTCCTTTGCCGCCTGCACAAATTGCACGGAGCCGTAGAGGGCCCCATGGTCGGTGAGGGCGATGGAGTCCATCCCGAGGCGCTTCGTCTCCTCCATCAGCGCATCCAGGTTGCTCATGCCGTCGAGCAGGCTGAACTCGCTGTGGACGTG
>JBIIRA010000016.1:0-18648 GCA_044341795.1 Candidatus Limnocylindrus sp. | reverse complement strand
GTGGTGCAGGCGGCGCAGAGGATGCACTTGGTGGTGTCGTCAAAGCGATCGCGCTGCTCTTCGCTCTGGATGCGCTCGCCACTCCCCTCAACCGGCGAGGCAACGAGATACGGCTGCACTGAGCGGTACTTCTCAAAGAAGCCGTCCATGTCAACAACAAGATCCTTGACGATCGGCAGGCCAGGGAGCGGGGCAACCGTGATCGTCTTGCCCAGCTGCTCCACGCGCAGCTTGCAGGCGAGGCGGTTGCGACCATTGATCAGCAGCGCATCGGAGCCGCAGACACCGTGGGCGCAGGAGCGGCGGAAGGTGATCGAACCGTCGAGGAGTTCCTTCGCGCGCGTCAGCACATCGAGCACGCGGTCCATCGGCTCAACTGGGACGGTAAGCGTCTGCCAGTGCGGCTCGTTATCGCGCTCCGGATCGAAGCGCTGGATCTTCAGTTCAACGGTCGTTGCAGTCGCCATTTAGTAGACCCTCGGCTTCGGCTCAAACTTCGTAATTGTCACCGGCTTGTAGTCAAGCTTGGTCGCGGGGACTCCTGCAGCCCCCTGCCAGACCAGCGTGTGGGCCAAGAACTTAACGTCGTCGCGCTCTGGGAAGTCCTCTCGGCTATGTGCGCCGCGTGACTCTTTGCGTGCGTAGGCGGAGACGGCGGTGGCTTCAGCGGTGTCGAGCAAGTAGCCGAGCTCACGTGCCTCGAGGAGGTCGGTATTGAAGACGCTTCCGGTGTCCTCCACGCGGACGTTGGCGTACTCCCCCTTTAGCTTGGCGATCCCCTTCACCGCGGCGCCAAGGAGCGCCTCGTCGCGGTAGACGCCGACGTTGTCCATCATCAGGGCGGCGAGCTCACGGCGAATCTCCGCTGGGCGCACCCCAGATGGGCGCGTGCTGAGGGCGAGGAGCTCGTCACGCACGGCGCGTTCGGCACCCTGCACGGAGCCTGGCTGCGGGGTGCTCTTGCAGATCTGCGCCATGCGAATCCCCGCGCGCTTGCCGAAGACGAGGAGGTCAACAAGGGAGTTGGTGCCGAGTCGGTTCGCACCGTGCACGCTGACGCAGGCAACTTCGCCCGCCGCAAAGAGTCCTGGAACGACGTTGCCGCGCGCATCGGCGAGCACCTCAGTTTCAAGATTCGTTGGTACGCCGCCCATGGCGTAGTGCGCCGTTGGCTGCACAGGGACTGGCTCACTGATCGGCTCCACGCCCTGATAGACGCGCGCGAAGTCGGTGATGTCAGGCAACTTCTCCTCGATCACCTTCCGTCCGAGGTGGCGCACGTCTAGATGGATGAAGTCCTTGCCGCCGATACCGCGGCCCTCACGAACCTCTTGATAGATCGCGCGCGAGATCATGTCGCGTGGCGCGAGCTCCATCAGCTTCGGCGCGTATGTCTCCATAAAGCGCTTCCCCTCGCCATTGAGGAGGTAGCCGCCCTCGCCACGCGCCGCCTCGCTCAGCAGGATGCCAATGCCAACGATGCCGGTTGGGTGGAACTGATAGAACTCCATGTCTTGCAGCGGCACACCGTGTCGCCAGGCCAGGGCCATGCCGTCACCAGTGAGTGAATGTGCGTTCGAGGTAACGCGCCAGGCGCGACCGTAGCCACCAGTGGCAAGCAAGACTGCCTTTGCGCGCAGCACGTGCATCGTGCCGTCGGAAATCTTGTAGCCGACAACGCCAGAGCATCGACCACCCTCGTTCGCCTCGCCACCCTCGAAGACGAGGTCGACGACGTGATACTCGTCGTAGAACTTGACGCCCGCCTTGATGCACTGCTGATAGAGCGTTTGCAGAATCATGTGGCCGGTGCGATCTGCGGCGTAGCAGCTGCGGCGCACAGGACCTTCACCGTAGTTGCGTGTGTGTCCGCCGAAGCGGCGCTGATCGATCTTGCCGTCTGGGGTGCGATTGAACGGGAGGCCCATGCGCTCCAGTTCGATCACGGCGGGGATCGCCTCGCGTGCAAGCACCTCGGCCGCATCCTGGTCGGCGAGATAGTCGCCACCCTTGATGGTGTCGAACATGTGCCACTCCCAGTGATCCTCTTCCACGTTGCCGAGGGCGGCGCAGACGCCACCCTGTGCCGCACCCGTGTGCGATCGCGTTGGGTAGAGCTTCGTCAGCACCGCAGTGGGGATCCCTTCGCGTGCAAGCTCGAGCGCTGCCCAGAGCCCAGCGCCGCCGGCGCCAACGACAATGGCGTCAACATCGATGTGGGTCGTGTCGGCGCGAAGACCTGCGCTCACTTCAGTGGCAACGTAATGATGACGTGGCTACCAAGAGCCACGAGCACGGCGGTCAGGGTGTAGAGGAGGCCGAGAACAATCGATTGTGCGCGACCCTTGAAGTAGTCTTGCACGACGGTGCGCATGCCAAGAGAACTGTGCACCATCACGATGACGAGCATCGACCAATCGACGAATCGAACGGCAAGCGAGTTCCAACGAACCTGCTTGATCCACTCTGCCGTCTGCGCGCTCGAATCGTAGACAAAGTGCGTCACCGTATAGTGCGCGAGCGCGAGCACAAAGAGCGCGAGTGCGGTGTAGCGGGTCAGCAGCCAGTAGGTGAGTTCACGCCCCCGCCCTTTCGGACGTGGCTGTCGTGCGCGCGGTGCGCCGCTCACTTCGCGGTCTCCCAGATTCGACTCAAGATGATGTAGGCACCCGGGAGGCCGAGGGCGAAGAAGGTGATCCAGACGATGCGCCAGAGTTGGCGGTGGTACGCCGTCAACGCTGGCCAGAGATCCATCACCACGATGCGCGTTCCGTTGAGCGCGTGATACAGGAGGGCGGCGCCGAGAAGAACCTCAGCCACCTTGCCTGGGACGCTCGCGTAGAAGAGGTGGATGTAATCGTAGAACTCAGGGTTCGCCCCGACCATGAAGATACTGACAACGTGAAGGGTTAGGAAGACCGAGACAGCGATTCCCGAGATGCGGTGGAAGGCCCAAGCGAGCATCCCCTCGCCGCCGCGATAGGCGATCGCCCCGCGGAGTCCGCGACGTGGAGCCGGAAGCGTTGATCCGCGAGCCATGCCGCCTCCTCTGCGCTCCACTCTCTCGGGGTGGGGTCACCCCTGCTCTGGGGTGCATCGTACCCGCGACGCCCAGCCCCTGCACGCGTATGCTGCGCAGAGTTAGCCACGAGAGAGCAGTAGGAGGCAAGGGTGAAGATCCACGAGGCTGAGGCGCGAGAGCTCCTGGCGCGAGCCGGTCTCCCCGTCCCCGATGCCGACGTCGCCACCACCGCCGCGGGCGCTCGCGCGATCGCCGAACGCCTCTTCGCCTCTGGGGTACCCCAGGTCGTCATCAAGGCGCAGGTCCTCGTCGGCGGGCGAGGGAAGGCGGGCGGAGTCAAGCTCGCTGCCAGCGCGGCAGAGGCCGAGACTACCGCCGCCGCAATCCTCGCCCTCACCATTAAGGACCTTCCAGTGCGACGCGTGCTCGTTGCGCCAGCCTCCACGATCATCCGTGAGATCTACCTCGCTGCGCTGATTGATCGCACCACTCGTGGTGTGCTCGTTATGGCATCCGCCGCCGGCGGCATGGAGATTGAAGAGGTCGCCGCCAAGGATCCAACCGCGATCGTTCGAGAAGTTGCCCATCCGCATGGTGGACTCCTCCCCTTCCAGGCGCGCCGACTCGGCTTCGGCATCGGCCTGCGCGGTGAACTGCTCAAGCAGTTCTGCGTGATTGCCGCTGGGCTCGTGAAGATCGCGCGCGAGAGCGACGCCGATCTTGTCGAAGTAAATCCGCTTGCCGTGGTTCCAGCGCCAGAGCTTCCAGGTGGCGAACGACTGATCTGCCTCGACGCGAAGGTGACCTTTGACGATTCTGCTCTTGATCGGCACCCAGACCTTGCCGCGTGGCGCGATGCCGACAGCGAAGATCCGATCGATCGCGAGGCGCGCGAGCAGGGGATCTCCTACATCCGACTCGACGGGAGTATCGGCTGCATGGTGAACGGCGCTGGTCTCGCCATGACCACACTTGACCTCGTGACGCGCGCCGGCGGCACGCCCGCCAACTTCCTCGATATTGGTGGCGGCGCACGCGCCGATAAGGTTGCAGCGGCGATGCGAATCATCCTTGCCGATGCGGGGGTGAAGGCGATCCTCGTCAACATCTTCGGTGGCATCACGCGCGGCGACGAGGTTGCCAAGGGACTCATTGAGGCACGCGCACAGCAGGAGCGCATCGTGCCGATGGTCGTGCGCATTGTTGGCACGAATGCGGCCGAGGCCGCCGTACTTCTACGCGAAGGTGGATTTGAAACTGCGGCAAGCCTCGATGAGGCGGCGGAGAAGGCTGTAGTACTCGCTGCAGCGGGAGGCGGCAAGTGAGCATTCTCGTCGATCAGCACACGCGACTTGTGGTGCAAGGCCTCACCGGACGTGAGGGTGGCTTCCACGCCGGCCAGATGGCTGCCTATGGCACCAAGATCGTTGCCGGCGTCACGCCAGGTCGCGGCGGCGAGCTCGGTCTCGACGGCACCGTTCCCGTGTTTGACACGGTTCGCGAAGCGGTCGAGAAGACCGGCGCAAACACCAGCTGCATCTTTGTTCCTGCGGCAGGTGCAGCGGATGCCATCGCCGAAGCGGCCGCATCGGGCATCAAGACCATCTTCTGCATCACCGAAGGGATCCCCGTCCACGACATGGTGGGCGCACTCGCAGTGGTGCAGCAGTACGGCGCGCGACTGATCGGACCGAACTGCCCAGGCGCAACAACGCCAGGTGCGAACGGCCTCGGCGCAAAGATCGGCATCATCCCCGCCTCCATTCACCTACCTGGTGACGTTGGTGTGGTGAGCCGCTCAGGCACGTTGACCTACGAAGCGGTGCAATCCATGACCGATGCTGGCATCGGTCAGTCCACCTGCCTCGGCATCGGCGGCGACCCGATCATTGGCACCACCTTCCGTGACGCACTCGAACTCTTCGCCGCAGACCCTGCGACGCGCGCACTCGTGCTCATCGGTGAGATCGGCGGATCAGCTGAAGAGGAGGCGGCCGCATGGGCCGGCGAACATTTGAAGCACCTGCCACGTGTAGCCTTCATCGCTGGGCGCGCAGCGCCTGAGGGGCGCCGCATGGGGCACGCAGGGGCGATCGTCTCTGGCGCTTCGGGCCGGGCGATTGACAAGATCGCTGCACTCGAGGCCGCCGGATTCAAGGTGGCCGCCTCGCCAACCGAACTCCCACGCCTACTGATTGAGGCCGGCTACACCAAGCGCTAAGCGCTAGCGAATCCGCAACTCCCCTGGAGCGCCGAATCCAAGGCGGTTCCACGCAGGACCGCCAGGTGCTTCGATCAACTCAATCAACACACCGTTGCAACTCTTCGGATGCAAGAAGGCCACCGGCCCTTCAACGCCAGCGACCGCCTCTGTATTGATCAGCTGCACACCCGCCGCGGCGAGGGTGGTGAGCTCGGCAGCGATGTCGGGGACTTCTAGGCAGA
Organism: Candidatus Limnocylindrus sp.; assembly: GCA_044341795.1. Taxonomy (GTDB): domain Bacteria; phylum Chloroflexota; class Limnocylindria; order Limnocylindrales; family Limnocylindraceae; genus Limnocylindrus. Next base: position 13,181 of record JBIIRA010000016.1, on the reverse strand, counting down.
GGTGATGAAACCCCTCCCCCTTCGACTCAAGGAATCGCGCCACGCCACTCGTCTCATTTGTTGGTGAGACGAGTTCGATCTTGGAGTCACCAGCGGTGAGGAAGGCGATACGCACCTCTTGTGACGGCACCTCGGCAACCTGCTCGAGCGCCAACCCGAGCACGCGCGTGTGGAAGTCGATCGATGCGTCGATGTCGCGAACGACGGAGGCGACGTGGTGAATGCGACCGCGCACGGGGAGGCTCATAGGACCATCGCCTCGCGGTGCTCACCCCAGACGCTGCGCAGGGCGGCGCTGATCTCGCCAACGGTGCAGCCCACCTTCACGGCGGCCAGGATCGGCGGCATCATGTTCGCACTCCCCTTCGCAGTCGCGATCACCTCGGCGATGGCGGCGGTTGCGGCAGCGTTATCTCGCCCGGTACGGAACGCCTGCAGTTCGGCGACCTGCTCCCGCTCGCGGGCCGGATCAATGCGGGCAATGGCTGGCGTCTCAACCTCTTCGTCGACGAATCGGTTGACGCCCACAATCACGCGCTCGCCACTCTCCACCTCACGCTGGTAGGCGTACGCCGAGTCTTGAATGGCGCGCTGCGGAAATCCCGCCGCAACGGCGGCGACCATGCCGCCGAGCCGGTCAACCTCGGCGATGAGGGCGAGGGCATCGCGCTCCACCTGATCGGTGAGCGCCTCCACCGCGTAGCTCCCACCGAGCGGATCAACGGTTCCGGCGACACCGGCCTCATGGGCGAGCACCTGCTGCGTGCGCAGCGCGAGGCGCGCCGAAGCCTCCGTTGGAAGTGCAAGCGCCTCATCTTTGCCGTTGACGTGCAGGCTCTGCGCGCCACCGAGCACCGCAGCGAGGGCCTGATATGCGGCGCGCACGACATTGTTGTCAATGGACTGCGCGGTCAGGGTGGAGCCGGCGGTCTGCACATGGAATCGACAGAGGAGCGACTTCTCGCTCTTTGCGCCGTAGCGATCACGCATGATGCGCGCCCAGATGCGACGCGCGGCGCGGAACTTCGCCACCTCTTCAAGGATGTCGGTCCACGCGGCGAAGAAGAAGGAGAGGCGCGGGGCGATGGCGTCAACCTCGAGGCCGCGCGCAACCGCTGCATCAACGTAGGCGATCGCGTCGGCGAAGGTGAAGGCAAGCTCTTGCGCGGCGGTCGCCCCCGCTTCGCGCATGTGGTAACCCGAGATACTGATCGTGTTCCACTTCGGCAGCTCGGTGGCGCACCACTCAAAGACGTCGGTGATCAGGCGCAGCGATGGCTCGGGCGGAAAGATGTAGGTGCCGCGAGCGATGTACTCTTTGAGGAGATCGTTCTGCGTCGTACCCGAGAGATCAGCGCGTGAGACCTCTTGGCGCTCGGCTACCGCCACATAGAGCGCGAGCAGGATCGGCGCGGTGGAGTTGATCGTCATTGAGGTCGAGACCTTGCCGAGAGGGATTCCCTGGAAGAGCGTCTCCATGTCGGCAATCGAGTCAATGGCGACACCGACGCGGCCGACCTCACCCTCCGCCTCTGGCGCGTCGGAGTCGTAGCCCATCTGCGTTGGCAGGTCGAAGGCAACCGAGAGCCCCGTTTGACCCTGCTCCAGCAGGTAGCGATAGCGCTCATTGGATTCGCGTGCCGTCGAGAAGCCGGCGTACTGGCGCATCGTCCAGAGGCGGCCGCGGTACATCGTCTCCTGCACGCCACGCGTGTACGGGAAGGCACCTGGTGCACCGATCTCTGCGGCGGCGTCGCGAGATGGGTTCGGGCCGTAGGTCGTATCAAGGGGTGCGCCTGAGGTGGTAGCGTCGCGCGCGGCGTCGCGTCCCTGCTCCTTACCCACGCTCAACTCCCTCCTGCCCCGTTACGGGCACTTCGCTTCGCACGATTCTCCCACACCCCCTGCGCGGTACGATGCGGCGAAACGGTGGGCCGCAAGGCGCACGAAGCGAAACGAGGAGGCAGCATGCCGAAGGGGAAGCAGCCAGCGGGCGATTCGGGGCTGAGCGGGCAGGAGCCCGACGACTCCATTCTCTCGCTCCTCCCACCCGAGGGCGCTCACGGCGACCGCTCGGTGCGACAGATCGCCGTCGACCGCGTCACGATCAACGCCAAGCAGCCCCGCCTTGCTCTTCCACCACTAGCGATCGATGAGCTCACCGCCAGCATTCGCGAGCATGGGGTGCTGCAGCCGATCATCGTGCGACCAACCGAGCCGGGATCCTATGAGATCGTTGCGGGCGAACGACGTTGGCGCGCCGTGCTCTCACTCGGACTCCCAATGATCCCGGCCATCGTTGAGGCGATGAGCGATGAGATCGCCCTTGAGGTTGCGATCATTGAGAACCTCCAGCGTGAGGACCTCTCCCCGCTTGATGAGGCGGCGATCTTCGCGCGCATGACGAGCGAACTCGGCTACAGCATTCGCAAGCTGGCTGAGCGCATCGGCAAAGACAAGGGCTACGTCGAGAATCGCCTGCGCCTGATGCATGCACCGGCCGACATCCGCGCGCTCGTCGCAGAGCGATCCGACACCATTAGCCACGCCTATGAGTTGATGAAGATCACCGATCAGGCACGACGCAGTGAGCTGGCGGCACAGGTGATGCGCGGCGAACTCTCGCTCGCCCGCCTGAAGAGCGTGGTGCGCGATGAGCGCCCCGAGCCAGCCCCCGCACCAGAGGTCGTCGCGCCATCAATCTTCCCGTACGCCTCACCAAACGATCGGCCGATCATTGCGGCAGCAAAGCCAGTAGCGAGTGCATCCGCGCCGATCTCGGCACAGGCGGCGTCCATCGCTTCAGCGTCAGACGCGGCGTTGACCAACGCCCGCGACAGCCTGGCGGGCTCCATCGACGCGCTTGCCGCAGTGCTGCATGAGATCGATCAGCCAGAGGCGGGCGCACCGCTTAGTGAAACAGATCGCGCGAACATGGCGAAGTGGCTGCTGATTGCACGGAACAAGCTCGATAACCTGGCTGCGATCTTGCGCCAGAAGTCGGAGTAGCCGACCGCAGTTAGATGTAGACGACCTCTTCGAAGGTCGCTACTAAAAAGGCGACGAGTCGCTCACGACTCCCCTGCGGATCTACCGTACGCAGACCGGGGACGAGGCACCAGAGGCTGACCGCGGGGAGAAGGAGTCGCCCCTCAGCGTCACGCCCCATCGTTGCGGCTGGACCGCCGCCGAGCGTGTAGGCACCCGCAAGGCCGTCCTCATCAAGGTGTGCGGCGTGAGAGAACTCATGGATGGTGGCGACGATCCCTTTGCGCTTCGCCATGTCGCGCAGTGAGCCGGTGGCCCACGCATCGATCTGGCTGTCGCTCTGCTCGAGCAACTTCGCGCGGTAGGCCTGAGGGCTCTCGCTAAGTCCGGTTGCAACCATCTCTCTTAGTTACCCGAGTCCATGCGGTTGCCCGGGTAGGCTGCTGCGGCCAGGATCGATGCTCCAAATGCAGCCAGGATCAGCGCGATAGCTACTCGACTAAGCATTCGTTCCCTCCACTCTCCCGTTGGGTGCTGGCTCCGGCGGTAGGATTCGAACCTACGACATGGCGGTTAACAGCCGCCCGCTCTACCACTGAGCTACGCCGGAATGACCGCGGCCCCTGCCGCGAGCGGAATGTTATCAGGGAGCGCGCCGATTGCGCTTCGAGGAGCCATAAGACTCATCCAGATAGTCCGCGAGCTTTTTCGCCCGAGATGGGTGGCGCATCTTACGCAGCGCCTTCGCCTCGATCTGGCGGATGCGTTCGCGGGTCACGTTGAACTCCGCTCCGACCTCCTCAAGCGTGCGCTGTCGGCCATCTTCCAGGCCAAAACGCAACTTGAGCACCCGCTGCTCACGTTCGCTGAGGGACCCGAGTGTGGCCACAATCTGAGCCTTGAGTAGTGTGGCGGCGGCCGCTTCATCCGGCTTGAGCGCCGACTTGTCTTCGATGAAGTCACCGAGGTGGCTGTCCTCCTCTTCGCCGATTGGCGTCTCAAGGGAGACTGGCTCCTGGCTCACCTTGCGCATCTCGCGCACGCGCTCCGCGGTCACCTCTGACTCGGTGACCTTGGTGAGCTCCTTGGCAATCTCGTCATCCGTTGCCTCGCGGCCAAGCTCCTGGAAGAGCTGGCGCTGCACGCGGGTGAGGCGATTCAGCTGCTCGTACATGTGCACCGGAATGCGGATCGTTCGAGCCTGATCCGCGATCGCTCGCGTGATCGCCTGGCGAATCCACCACGTTGCGTACGTCGAGAACTTGAAGCCCTTGATGTACTCAAACTTCTCCACGGCGCGAATGAGGCCAATGTTTCCCTCTTGGATCAGGTCCAAGAAGCTCATGCCGCGACCGATGTACTTCTTGGCGATCGAGACGACGAGGCGCAGGTTTGCCTTCGTCAGCTCCTCACGCCCACGCCAGCCGAGCTGCACGACGTATCCTTCGCGCCCGCGAAGCTTGCCGAGCGCAGGATTCTCCGGATCCCACCCCGCCTCGCGGATCCAATCCTTCCCATCCTTGCCGATGTGCTTCCCCTGCACGATCCAAGTTTCGAGCGCCGGCCAGGCGATCTCGTCGCGTGCCCAGAGGAAGAGTTTCTGGAGCACGCCGTTGTCGCGGCTCTCCATGTCGCCGGTGCCAACTGTCTGGAAGGCGAAGTCGATCATCTCCCCCGTCTTCGCTGCGAGGTTGCGTCGGTTCGGCTCGTTGAACCCCTTCACGAGACTCTTTGCAATCATCAAATTCTTCTTAGCGGTCTCTCCCGTTACTTCGCGCGAAGCCTTATCAAAGCCGGTGACCTTGCACTCGTGTACGTGATGCCCCTTGACCCACGCGCCGATCGCTTCGGCATAGGTGGCGTGCGCCTTGGCGGCGAGTGCCGGATCCAGGCGGTACCACTCCTTCTTCTTGCGCGTCTTGAGCTCCGTCTCGTGATAGCTCCACTGGTGCAGGTTGTAGACGGCCTTCCACGGCTCATCGGCCATCTGCTCGCCGAGCTCAATCATCTTGGCGAGAACGACCTCCTCCTCGCCGGTGAGCAGTCCGACGCGACCAATCTCCTTGAGGTACATGCGTACTGGATCGTCAACACCCGTTGACTCGGCAACCGGCTCAACAACTTCAGGCTTCGGTGCCTCTGGAGCAGCTTCGGCAACAAGGAGTGCGGCGGCCGCCTCTGGGCTGAGCATCTCGACACCATCGACCTCAATCTCGGCGAGGTCTGCCGCGCCAGGTTCAGCGACACCATCAAGCTTTGCAGCTGGGCTGGCTGCCACTTTCCCCTTCGCGAGTTTCCCCTGAGGCTTTGCTGTGGCAACCTTTGCAGCGGGCGCCGCCTTCTCGACCTTCGCCTTCTCGCCCTTTGTTTTCAGTGCGGGTGATGTCGCGAGCGAGGCGGCCTTCTTCCCCTTCGCTGGAGCAGGCTTCACTGCTGGCTTCGCCTTGGCCGCTCGCTTTGCAGCGACTTTTGTGGCGGGCTTCGTCGTACTCTTCGACGCTGCCTTGATTGGCGCAGCCTTCTTTACTGGCGGCTTCGTCACAGGCTTTAGGGCGACCTTGGCGAGCGGCTTTGACGTGGCGAGGGATCCGCGCTTTGCACCAGGCTTGGCGGGCAACTTCACAGCCGGCTTGGTGGCGACTTTCGCTGTGACCTTCGCCGTCGGCTTTACGACCAGCTTCGAAGCTGGTTTAGCTACGGGCTTTGGCGCAGCCTTGGTGACGGGCTTTGTAGCAACCTTCGAGGCGACCTTGGCGGATGTGACCTTTGCTGCCGTCGCCTTTACTGGTGTCGCCTTTGCGGGCGTACCGGTGGTCACCTTGCTTACCTGCTTCGCCTTCGTCACTTGCTCGCCCCCTTTGCCGCTGTGAGCACTCCTGACGCCAAGAAGCGTCGGTCAAGCGCCTTTCGCTTTTGCCCTAGATCTCGTTCTGCCTCCATGAGGGTTCGAACTCGAGCGGCATCGCCCTCGCGCTCCGCCTCGGCAATCTCACTACGCGACCAGGCCATCGCCTCCTCGAGGCGATCGGCCTCCAACCGCAAGACGGTCTGATCAATGCCGATTCGGATACGCGAGATCTCAACGGTGGCCCCAAGGCGTACCGAGAGTGCCTGCGCCAGGCGGCGCTCTTCGCCCTCAATCGTACTGGGTAGGCGTTCCAACGCATCAACCGTCGTCCCCGCCTCGAGACCAGCGTCAAGGGCGGCACGTAAGCCACGCCAGAGGGAGCGTGCCAACCCGCTCGTGAAGAGCTGGTCCACAAGCACGTCGCGGACGCGGAGCCGCTCGGCTGGCGCTGCAATAAGGAGGCGCAGCAGTTCAGCCTCGGGAGGCGTCACCCCGGCAAGGATTGAGTCGACGTCTCCGTCCGCATCAGCCGCGCGCACACGATCGGCAGAGATGCGGCTCTCGGCGCCGGCGGTCTCAGCGCCGCGCTGGATCATCGCCTCACGAATCGAGTTCTCGTCGACGCCGATGCGCCGTGCGGCGGCAGAGATGTAGCCATCGCGAACGATTGGGTCGCGCAAACTGCGGAGGATCGGCTTGATGCCATCAATGGCACGCTTGCGACCGCCGAGGTCTTTCAAGTCGTGGGCCTGGGCATGGGTGTCAATGAGGTATTCCACAACGGGAATCGGCTGCTCTGTTGCGGCGCGCCAGGCCTCTGGTTGATCTCGAACGACCTCATCGGGATCTTTTCCGTCAGGCAGGCGAACGATTCCAACATCAACGAGCGATGGTCCGCCATCGGCGCTGCCCAGTTCCGTCACGAGGCGGAGCAGCTCGGTGGCCCCGAAGGCGCCCGCCTTCGCTCCAGCCGCATCAACGTCATACGCCAAGAGAATCTTTGACCCATAGCGCAAAAGGAGCGCAACCTGCGCTGGCGTGAGGGCCGTACCCATGCTGGCAACGACATTAGTAAAGCCAGACTGATGTGCCATCAGTGCGTCGGTGTACCCCTCAACAAGCACCGCCGTGCCGCTCTTTCGCATCGATGGCTTCGCCTTATCAATGAGGTAGAGGGTGCGCGACTTGTCAAAGAGTTCGGTCGCTGCGCTGTTCAGGTACTTCGGTCCGCGGTCGCCGCGCTTATCGTCTTCGGGGAGGAGGCGACCACCGAGGCCAGTGACCTTCCCGTTCGCATCACGGATCGGAAAGATCACGCGAGCGCGGAAGCGGTCATAGGCGCCACGACCTCCATCGCGGTCGGTGGTGAGACCAACGGCGGCCAACTCAGCGGGCGTTGCGCCGCGCTTTGCAGCGAGCGCCTTGGAGCAGGCGTCCCACGAATCTGGTGACCATCCGAGTCGCTGCGCTTCGATCGTCTCGTCGGTGAATCCGCGCGAGTGCAGGTAGTCGAGTGCGGGGCGACCGAGCTCGTGCGAGGTGAGGATGGCGTGATAGAAGCTCACTGCACCCTCAAGGACGTCGCGGAGACGCACCTTGCGCGCATCTTCTGCGCGACTTCGATCGTCGATCGTGACGCCAGCCTTTGCGGCGAGCAGGGTTAATGCCTCGCCGAACGGCAGGCTGTCACGCTCCATCACAAAGGTGAAGATGTCGCCCCCCTTGCCGCAGCCGAAGCACTTCCAGGTTTCGCGGGCGGGTGTGACGACGAATGAGGGGGTCTTCTCGCCATGGAATGGGCAGAGGCCCTTGAATGCCGCGCCCGCTTTGCGCAGCACGACCGTCTCGCCAACAACGTCGGCGACGGCGAGTCGGCTCTTGATCTCAGCAACGCTCCCGGAAGCCATCGTTAGGGGGACCTCCTTTGCGGTTTCGTGTGCGGACAAAGCAGTTGCCCGTGGGTGTCAAGCGCTGTTGGGCGCAGAATAGCAGTCAGCCCCACCCTGGGGCCAAGGCGTCTGCACGCCCCCTCCCCTACACTCCCCTGCAACGGCGACACTCAGCGTCGCACCAACCGCGAGGAGGCCCCATGGCAGAGACGGAAGCTACCCCCGCCTCGTTCGGCATCCTTGCCGACGACCCCGCCTATAACGCCACCCTCGCAGCACGCATCGACGACACCGACACGCTCGCCCGCGTCTGGATTAAGCCCGACGGTGTGCCGACCCCGTTTGAGCCCGGCCAGTACGTGACGATCGGCGTAAAGGTCGGCGAGAAGTTTGTGCAGCGCCCCTACTCTGTTGCCTCTTCGGCGCGCGCCCTCGATGGCGGCTATGAGCTCTACCTTCGGCTCGTTCGTGGCGGGGCGTTTACACCGCTCGTCTTCTCTCTTCCCGTCGGCCACCGACTGCGCGTGCTTGCCCCAAAGGGGAAGTTCACGATGGAGCCGGCTGACACACGTGTGCAGATCTACGTCTCATCCGGCACAGGGATTGCGCCGTTTGTCAGCATGGCGCGCACTCTTGCCGACGATGGTGCCCCACGCCGTGCGATCTACCTCAATGGTGTGAGCTACGTCAGCGACATTGGCTACCGCGATCTGATTGAGGGGTGGGAGAAGAGTGGCGCCTATCCCGCTACCTACGTTCCAACCATTTCACGACCGGCTGATCCACTCAATGCTGGCTGGACAGGCCGCACTGGCCGCGTCGAGAGCATCATTCAATCCGCACTCCGAGATCTTGGCGTTAACGCGAGTGAGGCGATCGCCTATCTCTGCGGCAATCCAGAGATGATCGTCGCGGCCGAGCGCGAACTCTCAGCCTACGGCCTTCCAGAGGGGGCGATCCATAAGGAGCTCTACTGGCCAGCTGGCAAGCAGCCGACGGGTGCGACCGAGGCATAACGCCTACGGGCGCGAGGCGCGCAACTTCGCGAGGAAGAACTCTTCGAGTCGATCTGCGCTGACGCGCTCCTGCTCCATGGTGTCGCGATCGCGCACCGTCACGGCGTTGTCATCCATGGAGTCAACGTCGACACAGATGCACCACGGCGTGCCGATCTCATCCTGGCGACGATAGAGCTTTCCGATGGCGGCGGTGTCGTCATAAACGGCAGTGAATTCTCGCGAGAGGCCATCGCGAATACGGTGCGCCATCTCTACCAGGTCATCGCGCTTCTTGAGCAGCGGCAACACCGCGACCTTGTACGGCGCCAGTTCTGGATGGAGCGAGAGGACCACGCGCTTCTCGTCGCGCACGACCTCTTCGCGGTAGGCGTCAATGAGGAAGGTGAAGGCGGCGCGGTCTGCGCCGGCGGCGGCCTCGACCACCCACGGTGTGAACGAGGTCTCGGTCGCTGGGTCGAAGTAGTCGAGGCTCTCGCCACTCTCAGCGGCGTGGCGTGAGAGGTCAAAGTCGCCACGGTTGTGGATCCCCTCGAGCTCCTTCCAGCCGAATGGGAAGCGGTACTCCACGTCGATGGCGCGCTTGGCGTAGTGAGCTAGCTCGTCGGGGGCATGCTCGCGCATGCGCAGTCGCTCCGGCGAAACGCCATATGACTTGTACCACTCCAGTCGCCGCGGCAGCCACTCCTCAAACGCAGCGGTGGCCGCCTCGTCGGGGCGCACGAACATCTGCAGCTCCATCTGCTCAAACTCGCGCATGCGGAAGACGAAGTTTCCTGGGCTGATCTCGTTGCGGAATGACTTACCGATCTGGGCAATGCCGAACGGGATCTTCTTGCGTGACGAGTCGCGCACGTTCTTGTGCTGCACGTAGGCGCCCTGCGCCGTCTCGGGGCGAAGGTAGATCACGGAGGCATCCTCTTCAACGGGACCCATGAAGGTCCTGAACATCAGGTTGAAGTGGCGTGGCGCAGTCAGTGAGCCTTCGCAGTCCGGGCACTTCAGTCCCACTTTGGCAACGATCTCGGCATCGGCGAGCTGCGTGGTCGTGAGGTCACCTGTTCCTGGGAGTTCGTCGAGGCGGTAGCGACGCTTGCAGGCGGTGCACTCAACGAGCGGATCGCTGAAGGAGCCGACGTGGCCAGAGGTCTTCCAAACCTGTGGATGCATCAGGATGCCGGCATCAAGCCCGACGACTTCGTGGCGCTCCTGCACAATGCTGCGCCACCAGGCGCGCTTCACATTGTTCTTTAGCTCGACGCCGAGGGGGCCGTAATCCCACACCGCGTTGATGCCGCCGTAGATCTCCGAGCTCGGAAAGACGAAGCCGCGGCGCTTCGCCAGCGAAACAATGGTGTCGAGCTCGGCCACTGCCGGGGCCGCGTCAGCCGCTGGGGTTCCAGCGAGGGTTTTCGAGGAGTCGGCGTTGATGCTCATTGCGAGGAAGCCTACCCGATCAGGGAGATCGCTTACTTCACGTCGCTCTTTGGGGCTGGGGCTGGCGTGCTCGCCGGAGCATCCGATGAGCCCGAGCCGCCACTGCGGCGATCAAGTTTGGCCCAGCCACTCCCCTTAAAGTGCACGCTCGCCGCAGAGAAGAGGCGCTCGAGTGATCCACCACAGCTCTCGTGGACCCGTGCCTGCTGCTCATCAATGCCGTGGAGAATCTCTACGGTTGCAGCGCACTTCGCACAGCGATAGTCATAGAACGGCATTACGAACCTCGCTCGAGGCGAGCGATCTCATCGCGCAGCTCGGCAACGCGTCGCTCCGCGCCTGCGACTACGGCGGCCGGTGCCTTCCCAGTAAATGACGGGTCGGCGAGGCGAGCCTCCGCGGCGGCGAGCTGCCCCTGCGCGGCAGCGAGATCCTTCTCGCGTCGGGCACGATCAGCTTCAAGCGTGGTGGCATCGGCCTGCGGCGGCTCGAGTCGCGCCGTGAGTGCGCCCGCCACCACGAGCAGGCCATCGCCCGCCGCCGGGAGTTCGGCCTGAATGGTGAGTGGTCGCACGCGCGCTAGTCGCTCAATGGCGGAGCGCAACCCCTCGCCAGATGTTGCGAGTGTTGGTGGCGCTGCAACGGTGAGAGGGATCCATGCGCCAGCAGGAAGCTTTGCGGTGGTGCGCGCTGCACGCACCTCGCGCACGAGGTCGAGCCACTGGTCGATGCTGCTCGCCGCGCTGCTCGAAGCGGCATGCCGTGCCGGCCAGGCCGCCGTCGCCAAAAGCCCAGGGTCACTAGCGCGTCGCGGGAGCGCCTCCCAAATTCCTTCGGTAATGAATGGAGCGACCGGGTGCAGCAGGCGCAAGAGATCATCGAGCGCGTCCACAAGGGTCCACCAGACGGCGGTGCGCTCCGCGGCCGGTCGCGTCTCGTCGGCGAGTGTCACCTTCGCGATCTCGATCGCCTGGTCGCAATACTCCGCCCAGATCGCATCGTAGATGCGCTGCGAGGCTTCCGAGAAGCCGTACTGCCCAAGAGCGCGGTCGACGTCATCCACCGCGGCGCTGAGGCGCGTCGCCATCCAAGTGCCGAACTCTCCCGCCGCTGCATGCGCATCGGCAGCAGATGGTCGATCCCCGGTTGCCTCAACAGGTCGCGCGCCAAGCACATAGCGTGCGGCGTTCCAGAGTTTGTTCATAAAGTTGCGCGCGTTCTCCAGCTTCTCTGGTGAGAGTCGCTGATCGGCACCTGGTGCGGTGCCTGAGACGAGTGCGAAGCGCAGCGCGTCAGCACCGATCTCATCAATCACCGAGAGCGGGTCGACGACATTCCCCTTCGTCTTCGACATCTTCTGCCCCTCAGGGTCGCGCACCATGCCGTGCAGATAGATGGTTTCAAATGGCGGTGTGCCCATCAGCTCAATGCCGAGCATCATCATTCGCGCAACCCAGAAGAAGAGGATGTCGTGCCCGGTCTCCATCACCTGTGACGGGTAGTAGCGCGCGAGGTCTGGCGTCTTGTCGGGCCAGCCGAGTGTGCTGAATGGCCAGAGGCCGCTGCTGAACCAGGTGTCGAAGATGTCGCTCTCCTGCTGCAGGGTGTTTGACTCAGCGCCGCAGGTGCCGCAGCCAACTGGACCCTCTTCACGATCGGTCACGGTGATGTGCCCGTCGGCGCAGTACCAGGCGGGAATTCGGTGCCCCCACCAGAGCTGTCGGCTCACATTCCAATCACGGATCTCGGTGAGCCAGTGCTCCCACGTCTTCTCAAAGTGCGCCGGAACAATCTGCGTTGCACCAGAGCGCGTTGCGGCAAGCGCCTTCTCAGCGAGCGGCTTCGCGCGAATGAACCACTGCGTGCGCAGGCGTGGCTCCAGAATGTCGTTGCTGCGCTGGCAGCGCGCCGGATTCGCCGTGTGCGGCTTGACCGAAATCAGAAGGCCGAGCTCCTCGAGTGCGGCGACGATCGCCTTGCGCGCCTTGAAGCGATCCATGCCGGCGAACGGTGCTGGAACGTCGGCAACGATGCGCGCGGACTCATCAAGGATGGTCGGCGCTGGCAGGTCGTGACGGAGGCCAACTTCGCGGTCGTTCGGATCATGCGCTGGGGTGACCTTGACCGCGCCTGTGCCGAAGCTCATCTCAACAAACGCATCGGCAACCACCGGAACGGCGCGGTTCACAAATGGCACCATCACATGCTTCCCAACAAGTGCGGTGTAGCGCGGGTCGTCGGGGTGCACGGCCACACCGGTATCACCAAGGAGTGTCTCTGGTCGTGTTGTGGCAACCACCACGCCGCTGGTGGCGTCGCCTCCCTCTAGTGGGTAGCGAATCTCCCAGATGCTCCCCTGCTCTTCGGTCGCCACCGACTCAAGGTCAGAGACGCTCGTCTTGCAGCCGGGGCACCAGTTGACGAGCGCCTCACCGCGATAGGCAAGGCCGCGCTCGTAGAGTGTGGCAAAGGCGGTGCGCACAGCTCGACTCGAGACCTCGTCCATGGTGAAGCGGGTGCGGCTCCAGTCGGCCGAGGCGCCGAGGCGCTGGAACTGCGCGAGGATGGTGTTCCGTGTCTCGTCCATGAAGCGGTGCATGCGCTCGAGGTAGCGCTCACGCCCGAGATCGGCACGGCTGCCTCCCTCCTTCTCCACAATGCGATCGAGCACGTACTGGGCGGCGATGGAGGCGTGATCCACACCAGGGAGCCAGAGTGCGGCACGCCCCTGCATGCGCGCGCGGCGCACCATTAAATCTTCAAGCGTGACGAAGAGTGCGTGACCTACGTGCAAGCCACCGGTGACATTCGGGGGCGGCATGATGATCGTGAAGGGCGGGAGTGACTCGCGCCCCTCTGCGTCGCGCGTCTCGCGCCCGTCGGGGCTGCCGTAATCGGTTGCCGCCCAGCGGGCTGCAACGCTGCGCTCTACCTCAGCGGCGCTATAAGAGGGGCCGAGCTCGCGTGCCGCCGTCACGCTGATGCGCGGGGGGTGGCCGTGCG
>JBIIRA010000055.1:0-5489 GCA_044341795.1 Candidatus Limnocylindrus sp. | reverse complement strand
GCCGTTGGTGTGCGCGTGGAGCGCGGCGTCTCTTGGCACGGCCTTGCTCTCAATGTGGGGCGCGACCTTGCACCATTTGATCTGATTAATCCGTGTGGCCATGCGGGTGTTGTCTCTACCTCCATTGCCCTGGAGCAGGATTGGGCGGCGACGGCACGCGGCGAGCGTGACGCTATCGGTGCCACCGCCCCTGATCTTCGGAGCGTGGCGGATCTTGTTGCCGCGGCGTACGGGAGCGAACTTGCCGCGTACGGCACGAGCGGTAGCATTTCTGTGAACAGCGCAGTACCTGCAGCTGCCGGGGGTTCACGATGAGCGGTGGTATCTGGGAGCTGCGTCGCGACGAGATCACTGGCTGGTGGTCGGCAACGGTCGTCGACCGCGAGTTTGAGCCGCAACGCTTTCACGAAGCGCGAACGTTAGGGGCTCGCGACGAAGAGTGCGCCAACTGTGCGCAAGCCGATGCGTCGACGGTCACCCGACGCGTGTTGCGCCAGGGCGCCTTCCACTCTGTTGGCACACGTATGGATGCGACGGCAGGGGAGTCTGGCTTTCTCACGCTGAGCGACGTTGATCGAGCCGGTTCTTGGTCAACACTCATCGCACCAGGTCGCGAACACGGTGAGCTCGACGAGGTGCCCGTGGCTGTCGTGACAAACTTCTTGATGGCGATTCGCGATCACCTGCGCAGTGCGCGCGACCTTGGTGCCACCGCCTACATTCAATATGTGCGCAACGCTGGGGGTCAGGCTGGAGCGATGACCGACCACCTCTGCTTTGAGGCCTACGATCTACCGCAGGTGCCGCACCGACTCGCCGAAGAGATTGGTGGTGCAGCGCGCCTCTCGATTCGGGCCGGCGGCTGTGCCTACTGCCACCTGGTTGCAGATGAGTCGCACGGCGGGCGTCGCATGCTCCATCGCGATCCGTTTGGCCTTGTCATCGCCCCGTTTGCCAGCCGCTCAGCGTTTGAGACCTGGATCATTCCAAACGGCCACGGCGCCGACTTTGCCGATACCGACGCGGCAACCATCGCCGGCTTCGCCAGCACCCTGCAGACTGCTGTCCGCGCGCTGCGGGCGATTGGTATGCCGCCCTACAACCTCATGCTGCACACCGCGCCCCTGCGTGAGCGTGTCGACGGCACCTATCACTGGCACTGGGAGCTGCACCCGCGCCTCCGCCCGATCGGTGGGCTGGAACTCGCCTCAGGCATCCCCGTGGTGCCGATCTCCCCTGAGGAGGCGGTTGTGGAACTGCGCCGCGCCCTCGCCTAGCCGCCCTGCTATCGTTCCGCAGCACCCGCAACGTGGTCGGCAGAGATCGGCCGGCGGGGCAAAGGAGTGGACCATGGCACGACAGGTGATGAACGCCGAAGAGATTCGCAGGGCGCTGACCCGCATCTCGCATGAAATCATTGAGAAAGAGGGGACCGAAGGTCTCGTCGTCGTTGGCATTCAGCGCCGCGGCGTCCCGCTTGCCAAGGTGATCGTTGATGCCATCAAGGAGCACGAAGGCGTCACCGTTGAGTCGGGCACTCTCGACATCAGCTTCTATCGTGATGATCTTTCGACCATCGCCGTTGCCCCAGTGCACCGCGGCACCTCGATCCCTGGCGACATCACCGGCAAGACGGTGATCTTGGTGGACGACGTGCTTTATACGGGTCGCACGATTCGCGCCGGCCTCGATGCGCTCATTGACTACGGCCGACCGAAGGCGATCCGCCTCGTCGCACTGATTGATCGCGGCCATCGCGAGCTGCCAATTCGTGCCGATCATGTCGGCAAGAACATTCCAACAACCAGCGAAGAGGTTGTGCGCGTGTGCGTAAAGGAGATCGACGGCGAAGACCTCGTTAAGGTGGAGCTGCTCGCCGAGCATCTCGCCGCGAACGAGGCGGCCGCCAAGGCGAAAGGCTGAGTCGGCGCACGGAGGGTTGACGATGTTCACCCGGGCCACCCCCGCCAAGGAGCACAGCCGCCGCCACCTCCTCGACGTTGCAGATCTGGATTGGCGTTCACTCCAGAAGTTGCTTGCCAGTGCAGGCAAGATGCAGCAGCTTCTCGACTCTCCTGCTGGCGGCAGCGACGCCCTCCGCGGCGTTGGCGTCACCACCCTCTTCTACGAGCCCTCAACCCGCACGCGCATCTCGTTTGAGACGGCCGCCGCTGCACTTGGGGCCCGCGTCACCACCTTCAGCGTCGCCACCTCATCGGTCGGGAAGGGGGAGTCGCTGATTGATACGGTGCGCACCCTTGAGGCACTGCGCACCCAGGTGATTGTGCTGCGCCATGAGCGCGCCGGTACAGCATGGCTCGCCGCGCGTCACTTTAGTGGGAGCATCGTCAATGCGGGTGACGGTTGGCATGCACACCCAACGCAGGCGCTCCTCGACCTCTCTGTGCTCTCTCGGCACCTGGGTGACAGCGACGGTTCACTCGCCGGTCGGCGCATCGTCATCGTTGGTGACCTGCTGCACAGCCGCGTCGTGCGCTCTAACTTACACACGCTCACCACCGCTGGTGCCACCGTGGTGTTGACCGGACCTGCATCACTCACCACCGGGTTTGCCGAACATGCGGCGTCGTTCCGTGGCACGCCAGGGAGTGTGCAGATGGTGGCGAACATTGACGAGGCGTTACACAACGCCGATGCGGTGATGGCGCTGCGCATTCAACGTGAACGACTCACCCCTGGCGAGCTGGATTCACTTGAGTCGTATCGAACCGCATGGGGGCTGACCGAGACGCGACTTGCGGCACTTGCACCACACGCGCTGGTGTTGCATCCGGGGCCAATGAACGAAGGAGTCGAGATCGACCCCGACGTTGCCGACGGCCCACGCAGTCTCGTCCTCGAGCAGGTGCGCGCGGGGATCCCGATGCGCATGGCCGTGCTGCAGCAGGTTGTTGCTGAGGCGCGCGCATGACCGATCTGCTGACCGCAAGCTTCGCCGATCACTGGGTTGTTGATCCCGTCGCTGGGCTCGCTGGTGCTGCCGATGTCAGTCTCGTGGCGGGCCAGATCGTTTCGGTGACCTGGCGCGATGGCGAAGCGGCGGCACGCGCCTGCTGGGCGGCGGGTGCGAACCCTGGCCCTGGCGATCCAACAGTTGCACTCTTGCCAGCACTGATCGATCTGCATGCGCACTTTCGGCAGCCTGGGGCGAACGCCTCGGAAGAGGTCGAGAGCGGCACACGTGCCGCAGCACACGGTGGGTACGGCACCGTCGCACTGATGCCCAACACGGAGCCAGCCGCCGACAACGTGGAGACACTTCAAGCAGCGATCGCGGGCGAGCGCCATGGCGTGCGACTCCTTCCCATCGCCGCCGCCACCGTTGGTCGAGCCGGCACGCAGGTGAGTGACGTTGCAGCGCTAGTCAAGGCGGGAGCCGTCGCCATCTCAGACGACGGGAGCCCGGTCGCCGATCGCGTCGTCTTCCGCGCCGCGCTGTTCGCCGCCGCCGCTGCGGGGATTCCACTGATCGAGCATTGTGAAGAGCCGACACTCACGGCTGGCGGTGAGGCGGCCGATGGACTCGTCGCCTCGAGACTCGGGCTGCGACCCTGGCCCGCGACGGGAGAGCTGCGTGCTGTGGAGAGTGCCATCGCGGTGTTGCGTGACGTTGTTACATCTGCGCCAACAGCGCGTCTACACCTGACACACCTCTCAACAGCAGTGGGGCTCGCGGCGGTGCGTGCGGCTCAAGGTGAAGGGCTGCCGCTGACCTGTGATGTCACGCCACACCACATTGCACTGACCGACGGGTGGATTGCCGGTGATCGCCGCTGGGCCTGGGAGGTTGCTGCCGGTGACGAACATCTCACTCCAACCGCTGATGCGTTCGATTCGAATCTTCGCGTCTGCCCGCCGCTGCGCGCCGCTGGTGATGCGGCCGCCTGCCGCGAGGCGCTCCGCAACGGCACTGCACTGGCGATCGGCACCGATCATGCACCGCACTCACGCGAGAAGAAAGAGGTGGAGTTCGGACTCGCCGCCAATGGTATTGCTGGCATTGAGACGAGCCTCAGCGTTGCGCTTGCCGCGCATCGCGCGGGGGAGCTATCTCTCGCGACGATCGTCGCTGCGCTCACAACCGGACCAGCGCGAGTTCTTGGTGTCTCGGCAACGGGGTTGACCCCGGGCGCTGCGGCATCACTCGTGCAGATCGATCTCGCCGCGACCTGGGGTCCGCGCCGCGAGACGCTCCTTGGACGGAGCGTCAACACGCCACTCCTTGAGCGCGAGCTCCCCGGCGTGGTGCAGCGAACCGTTCTAGAGGGCCGCCCCGCCTATTAGAGGTACGTCGCAATCTGCGCCACAATAGGGGCATGAGCACCGCACCCACACCAGAGTCCATGCCCGAATACAAAGGGGGGCCACTCGATGCCGATCGCGGCCCCGGCCTCGGCTGCTTCTGGATCCAGGCGGTGGCACTTGTCATCGCGATGATCCTGGCGCCGCTCTCGGCGGTGCTGAACTGGCCCGCCCCGATCGCGATTGGACTCCTCTTTCTTGTGGTCATCCTGCTCCTCCTCGTGGGGCAGACCTCGATCTTCCTGCTGCGCCTCGTGGCCGCCGACCGAAAGGGTCGCCGCGCACCAATGCGGAGCGCCACGAAGACGGTTGGGCAGCTGGAGGATGAGTCGAAGGGCGACAAGGGGAGCGGCGGCGTGGGAGAATCTCGCTGATGCCAGTACTTGCAACTTACTTCTCGATTCGACGAGGGCGCGACCCCTTCTTTAAGTTTTTCATGCGCACCCTCTTCCCGCGCACGGTGAAGGAGTACGAGAAGAAGTTCGGCATCAAGTTCATCGGCTGGTACAACGTGGCGCACGGTTGGGACTTTGACAACGTGATCATGTTTGACCTCCCCGACTATGGCACCCTCGACAAGCTCGAGGCCGACGAATCCTCACGCGCTCTCGGCCATCGCGCCGGGGAGTGGATGTTTGAGCGCCATCACTCCATGTTCCTACGCGAGCGACTCTCTTCAGATCTGGAGTACACAGGCTGATGATCTTCGGACGAAAGCCAAAGGTTGAGGCCGCTCCTGCCGAAGGGGCACCCGCGATCTCGCAAGATGTTGCGCGTCGTTACGCCGACGCCGCCGAGGCGGCAGGATCCGAGCGACTCCTAGCAATTGAGCATGCGACCGAGCGGCTGAGCCGCTACCTGCGCGAGCACCGCAACGTGCTGCAGAGCGCAGGCCCACTCATTCTTGCGGGCACGGCTGACGCCGCAGAGCTCGTGTTGGAGCAAGAGGGTGGTTTCACTATGAGCTCCACCGATGCCGAGGGTTTAGCCTCAATGGATCGCGTCAGCATCTCTGAGGTGGTTGAGCTCTGGGGCGCCGCTGACCTCTACGACCGAATTGAAGCGGCGCTGCGTGCAGCCGCTGGACTTGCGCCACGACCAACCGGGGCGATCGTGGCGGGCCTCGGCGTGGCCGGGGACGACCGCGCGTCGGTCTGATTCTCGAT
>JBIIRA010000017.1:0-18426 GCA_044341795.1 Candidatus Limnocylindrus sp. | reverse complement strand
GGGCGGCACTCGTTACCGGCGTCGCACTCTTTGGCGCTGGTTTTGGTGCGATCGCCATGGCGGCAACCGCGAACGCGTCGATTCAAACATCTACCCCGCCAGCACTCCGCGGTCGAGTGATGAGCGTGTATACGACGGTCTTTGCGGGGTCGACGCCAATTGGGGGGCTTGGGACGGGCGCGGTGGTTTCGCTGATTGGGGCGCCAGGCGCGCTGATTGTTGCAGGCGGGTTGGCGCTGATCGCCACGGCGTATGCGGCGACGCGGTGGCGGTCGATCCTCTAGTTAGGGGAGGCGCACCCGGCGCCAGGAACTCTCGTTCCCAGCCGCATCAATCAGGCGCACCTCAACGGTGACACCACGCATCAACAAGACAACCTTCCCACCAGTGGATTTCATGAAGGGGCCGATTTCAATCTCATCGCCGGCGGCGAACCTGAGCGGCTTCTCGTAGCCAACTCGCACCTCAATGGCAACGGTGCCGGTGCCCGAGTCGGTTCCAGCAATCTTCAGAAGATACGGGGCTGGGTTCCCGCGCGATGCACGCCCTTCGCGCACACGCACGCTACTGATGCGTGGATCGGTGCGATCTCGCCCAGCGGCAACGGCGAACGGCGTTCGCTCTGAGCCACCAACAAAGCGCATCCATACCGTTGCGCTCGACGTGCCGAGCTGCGGAAGTCGTGACCAGCTACGCACTTCGCGGATTGCGTAGGTGCGTGCGTTGCGGAAGGTTTGTCGATCGGCGACTTCAATCGCACGGGCACCCGGTGGCGCATAGTCCTGCAGGATCTGCAGCGCGAGGTCGGCATCAAAGGGTGTACTCGCGGTGGCGGCGGCAAGCAGATCGTCCAGTGTCAGCGCTGGTGGTGTTGGCGCGGCCGGCTCATCACTTGGCGACGCTTCAACATCGCCCTCTTCGCCACCTTCGCTGTCCGTGGCGTCAGGATCAATCTCCTCTCCCGGATCTTGTCCCGGGTCAGGCTCTGGCTCTTCCTCACTAGGAGCCGAGGCATCAGGATCGAGGCTCTCATCTGGCGACACGCTCTCGTCCGGATCGGCACTCTCGTCGGCGATCGGATCTCCGTCGATCAGCTCCTCGTCGGCTGCAGCGACCAGCCCAGCACCCCAGCCAAAGGTTCGTGGTGCGGCAGCGGAACCAACGATCAGGGCGACGAGGACTGCGGCCGCAAGCCAAGGGGTGCGCTGAGTCCTCTTCATGTTCTTAGTGTGGCAGGTGTGCGTGCCAGCAGCCTGGCACGATTTCGTCGCGCGGCGCTCCTACTTCAGCGAGTCGATCAGGTCAGCGACGAAGCGCGGGCCATCCACCTTCATCGGGACACGAACGAGTGGTGGGGTGGCATCCTTGCCGCCGTTGCGCTCGCGAGTCTCGCGTGCGTCTGCAGCGGGGGCCATCCAGGCACGTCGGTCGATGATTGTTGCGCCGCGCGTTGGGCCGGTGGTGTTCACCTCTACCGCGCGATCGAGCCACTCGGTCATGTAGGTGGGGTCGGCGACGATTCCCGCAGCGAGCGGATCATGCAGTGGGCACTCTCGTGTGCCGAACGTTCGCTGATAGACGTCGAGGTAGTGGCTCAACACCTTTAAGGCGAACTTCGAGCGCACCGAGCCGATCGCCTCAATGGCCTCCAGCTCCTTCGTGCGTAAGCGCGTGACCTGGGTCACATCCAGGCCCACCATGGTGACCGGCCACTCTGCACCGAAGACGAGGTTGGCGGCTTCTGGGTCGTGCCAGATGTTCGCCTCAGCGGTTGCAGAGGCGTTCCCTTCGTGGGCGATCGCGCCGCCCATCACCACCACAGAGCGCACACGCCCCGCAAGCTCTGGGTCGAGGCAGAGGGCGAGTCCGAGGTTAGTCAGTGGGCCAACGGCGAGCAGGTCAATCTCTCCGGGCATCTCGCGGGTGAGGCGCAAGATCTGCGAAACCGCATCTTCAGCAACGGGTCCGCGCTTTGGCGCCGGCTGGTTGGTATTCCCGAGACCATCCTCGCCATGCACCCACTCGGCGGTGGCTAGCGGCTGCGCCATGGGTCGGCGCGCGCCGTAGGCGACCGGTACGTCATCAAGGCCGCAGAGCTCGAGGAGGCGACGAGCGTTGACGGCGGCAAGGTCGGAGGGGATGTTCCCGTGCACGCTGCCAACGGCGATCAGTTCAACGTCGTTGCGCCCAGCGAGGTGGAGCATGGCGATCGCGTCATCGATCCCCACGTCGGCGTCGAGCAAGATCTTGCGGCGTTCCATAAGGAGGAGAGTGTACGGGATGAAACACCGTTACGGCGAGGGCGTAGACAAGATCCTGTTGAGTACCTTCCCGAGGGGTGTCCCAAGGGTAGCCGCAAATGTTGCGGACAGATGATTGTTATCAATATACATAATGGCGCCTCCCTGCGTCCACGTGCAAACTCCATTCGGGCAAATCGATTGAACTGGATTCCAATAATTGACTCCGGCAGCTGCAGCAGCTTGCTGCTGATTAAGCACAAGACTCTCAGGGAGTACCTCAGAGGCTGGAATCTCACATGCACCAAGGTTTGTTCTGCGCAGAGAGAGACAATCGGGAATGTTGAATTTTGCTCGCGGAACTTCTCCTATAAGTAACACTGGAATGCCAGCTACATGGGCCTCCGAAAGTTGGGCAACTGCGACACCAATCCAATCATTACCTCCACTCGCCGGTGTAACCGCAACTCCGTCAACGACAATTTTTGAATTTCTATACGTAGCAACGACTAACAGATCAGGCTTGATACTCCTTACTCTCTCCCAAACCTCATTTGCCCAACGCGAGCAATTTGAAGGGCTCTGGACAGGCAGTAACTCAATGTTAAATGGGCTACAAGATGCGCGCCCCAACATGATTACCGCGTAGCCGTTCTTAGATGCCCACGCATTAACCGCGGGAAACCACGCCAACGCGTGACTGTCACCGAGTAAAATAACCTTAGGAAGGGTCGTGCCGTCACAATTTGGTTGATTTGGTGCAATCTGAGCGGCTCCATATTCGCACGGGGAGTAACTGGCCTTGAATTCACTGGTGGTAGGAAAAAGCCCAGCTTCATCCCCAAATTCAGTGAAATCGTCGCGTACCTGGGAGAGTGACGCCGCTAACGGCGTGTCAAGTCCAGCAAATCGTGCGAGGGCCGGAGCCCCAAGGTTTACGAAGCCCAGGGTCAAGAGAATGCTGCAAGCCCCCGCAAGGATTGTTTTTTGCGCACGGCGTGGCGCATCCACGTCTAGTGTGCGAATCGGTTCCTCAAAGAGGACGGTACTGGCAGTAGCGAGAGCCAGTGCAGTCAGAACCGCTAGAAGGGTAGACACATCACCGCGCTGGCTAGGTAAAGAGAGATTGTCAAAAACTCCGAGCAGGACCCAATGCCAAAGGTAAAGGGCGAAAGAAATTCGACCGAGGAATCGTAGGGGTGCGACGGAGAACAACATACCACTCGTCGGTGCGTTTAAAAGACCAATGATTAGTAGGCACGTTGCCGTCACTGGGATCAGCGATTCGTATCCTGGCCAGCGACTAAATGTAGCGGAGAAAACAAATGCGACGACAAGGCCAACGGAACCCGTCACCAGTAAGACTCTTCGCAGATGTGTCGACATGTGCCTCGTGACACTGAGTCGGGGCGCAAAGAAGTAGGCAACGATCCCGCCGGCACCGAGCTCCCAAGCACGAAACCACGGCAGGTAAAACGCCGCATTTGACGGAGCGGCGAGCATTGCCCCGAACGAAACTACGCTCATAGCAGCTAGTGCGCATGCAACGATCCCAGGAAAAGAGATTCTGGGAATACATCTCTTTGCTAACTTTCCAATGATGATTAATAGGATCGGATACGCCAGATAGAATTGCTCTTCTACGGCAAGCGACCAATAGTGAAGTACGGGCGAGGACCCTGATCCGGCTTGAAAATAGTTGAGAGATGAGTTCTGAAAGTAGAAGTTAGATATTGAGGCTGAAGCAGCCGAGAGGGCACGGAGCACCTCGTTTGCTAGTCCTGGACCAAACAACAGCGCCCACGTGATTCCAGTAACAACAATGACAAAAATTGAAGCGGGAAGGATTCTCTTAACTCTGCGAGCATAGAACGCACGGAGAGAAACTCCACCAGTTCGTTCATGCTCTCTTAGTAGCTGGGCCGTGATCAAGAAGCCAGACAAGACGAAGAACACATCAACACCAGTGAAGCCACCTGGGAGCATGTTCGGCCACGCGTGCTCAATTACTACTGCCGCAACTGCGATACCGCGCAGTCCGTCAAGCCCAGGAGACCTAGGGTTCTTCATTGATGTGATTGTATAGGGCGACCCTGTTCATTTTTCGATAGGGGAGAGTCTACGGGTTTCGCCCTCCGCCTCCGTGCCTGATGCGTGCCAGGCCCCTGCTACGATCGCCCAGAGATATTCAGAAAGTGAGGGGATCCATGCCACACCTGGCACTCGTGGTGCACTCGTACGTAGATGAAGACCCACGCGTTCGTCGCGCCGTCCGCGCCGCGGTCGCCGCCGGGTGGCACGTCAGCATCATCTCGCTCCAGCGCGACGGCGATACCGCACGTGGCGAACTCGACGGCGCCCAGCTCTACCGGCAGCCTGTTCAACGACATCAGGGGGCGGGGATCAGCACCTACGTTATTGAGTACGGTCGCTTCGCTGCGCTGGCCGCTCGTGAACTTCTCCGCATTGACCGCGAGCGCCTCATTGATGTGGTGCACGCGAATAGCGTTCCAGACTGGCTCGTCTTCGCGGCAGTACCGCTGCGCCGACGCCACCGAATCGGCCTGATTCTCGATCTTCACGAGGCCTCACCAGAGCTCTTCCGAATGCGCTTCGCGCGATCATCACGATCACTTCTAACACGCATAGCTGCGCGAGCACTGGTCTCACTGGTCGCGTTTGCTGAACGCCGCTCCATTGCTATCGCCGATTGGGTCTTTGTCACCGCCCCTCGCCTGCGCGACCGTCTGGTCAAGATCGCCCCGCGACGTACCGATACAGTGGAGGTGCTCCTCAACGTCCCCGAGACCCAACGGTTCGCTGCGGCGGCAGCCGGTGATCGAATCTGGATGGCCGACGGCACCCTGCGCCTCGTCTATACCGGCGCACTCACGCCAATCTATGAAGTAGACGTCATCATTCGCGCCGTCGCGCTTTTGCGCGCTGCGCCAGCACCGCTCCCAGTGCACTTGGTCGTGGCAGGTCGCGGAGATCAGGAGCCTGCGCTTCGAGCACTTGCGACGGAGCACGGCGTTACCGATGCGGTGGAGTTCCTGGGCCGTGTCCCATTTGAAGAGGTGCCGGCACTCATTCGCGGTGCCGATATTGCACTTGCGCCGACACGGCTCGACGAGTTCACCGATCTCTCTATCTCGAACAAGGTGTTTGAAGGGATGGCGAGTGGTCGGCTGGTGTTGGGGACACGGCTCAAGACCCTTGACGACCTCGTCCCAGAAGATTCGGTCGCACGCTACACATCGGGGAGTGCGGAGGAGGCGGCCGCCGTCATTCGACGACTAGCGTCAGATCAAGCAGAGCGCACAAGCCGCATCGCGTCTGGCCTCGCAGCCATTCGCGGTGGGCTCAGTTGGGAGGCGGCCGGTGCCGCCTACGTGCAACGACTTACCGCCCTGCTGCCGCCGCCCGTCGACCCTCGGTAGCCCAGGAGCTCTTCGGCACCGGCTGCTTCGGCGGTCGCTCGCCGAATCGTCGCTTCCACTCACGCCGCCCAGAGAGATAGCGCGTTACCTCAAGATCAGCTGCCTTGATGGCGGCGCCGCGCAGCCAGGTGCGATGCAGCTCGAAGCACTTCCGCGCCCACGCATCGCCATGCGAATCACCACTGATCAGGTGCGCTAGTTCATGGAGCGCAGTCCCCTTGTCGTACGAGCAGAGGAACATCTCGCCCGTTTCAGTGATCACCCAGCCGAATGGATGCGCCGGCTCACGGCGCGTTCCGGTGTGGTCGTGAATGCGCACCCACTCGATCGTGCGCTTGGCGCGTGCGGTGGCTTTTGCAAGGAGTTCAAGCGTTGGGCGCCAGTGCGGCCATGCGGCAATGGTAAAGCCGCGCATGGGGCGCACCTCAAAGGGGAGGTCGAGCGCCCACTTCGGCGCATCGGTCCAACGCCCAGCGATTTTGACGCGATACAGACGGCTCATGAGCTCACCCTATCGCGAACCACATATCGGTGGCGAACCACCGGCTCTTAGCGGAGAGCGCTCGCCCCCACAGATCGCACACGCTTCAGGAATGCGCGGGTGCGTGGGTCTCGTGGCGCACCGAAAATCTTCTCGGGGGACCCCTGTTCAATGATGCGTCCGCCCTCCAGGTAGCAGATGCGATCAGCAACGTCGGCGGCGAAGGCCATCTCATGGGTGGCGATCAACATCGTCGCGCCGCCCTTTGCCAGCGCACGCAGCGCCTCGAGTACATCGGCAACCAAGACCGGATCAAGCGCGCTCGTGATCTCATCGAGCAACAAGACCTTCGGCTCGGTCGCCAACGCGCGCGCAATTGCCACGCGCTGCTGCTGCCCACCCGAGAGGCTGTCGGGGTAGGCGTTCGCTTTCGCGGCAAGCCCGAGCTGCTTCAAGAGTGCGCGGGCACGCCTCTCTGCTGCAGCGGCCGTCAGGCCGAGTGCTACGCGCGGCGCAAGCGCCACATTCTCGAGCGCGGTGAGGTGCGGGAAGAGGCTGAACCCTTGAAAGACGATGCCGATCTGACGGCGCGTCGTATCAACATCCCGATCGTCGGCGCGCACGGAGACGCCGCTCAGGGTGATGCTGCCCGCGTCAATCGACTCAAGAAGGTCGGCGCAGCGGAGCAGGGTTGACTTGCCAGAACCCGATGCTCCAATCAGGCAGACCACCTCGTGCTCGGCGAGCGTGAGGTCGATCTTGTCGAGCACCAGCGCGCGTCCATAGCGCTTAGAGACGCCGCGTAGTTCAAGCACTGACGCGGCCCCCTGCTTCGCTGCCTTGCGGGCCATCAGCGGGTACCCCCCTGCTGCGTCGCACGATCCTTGGCGGCGAGTCGATCAACAAGGCGTGTCATTGGAATCGTGATCACCAAAAAGATCACCGCGGTGACCATGAGTGGTGTGAAGTTGAAGTTTGCCGACTTCAGGATCTGTGCCTGCTTAAAAGCCTCAACGACACCGAGAATCGAAACAAGCGCCGTGTCCTTCTGGAGACCAATGAAATCATTCAACAGCGGCGGCACCACACGACGGAGCGCCTGCGGCAGCACGACGTAGCGCAGCGCCTGGAAGCGTGTCAGGCCGAGCGCCCGTGCCGCGCGCTCTTGCGATGGGTGAATGGACTCGATGCCGGCGCGGTAGACCTCGCTCACATACGCGCTGTAGATCAGCACGAGTGTCACGAGCGCCCAGAAGAACGGCTCGCTCGGCACCCCTGGGAGGCGCAGCGCGGGCACGCCGAAGCCGAGCACGTAGATGAGCAAGATGCTCGGCACACCACGGAAGAAGTCGGTGTAGATGGTGGCAAAGATGCGCAGCGGCGCGAGCGCTGGGCTGGTGATTGATCGGGCGAGGGCAATCAGAAGCCCGATCGGCAGGATGAGGATCTCTGCCAGCACGAAGAGTTGGATGTTGATGGCGAATGCGCCAATCACGTTAGGGAGAGAGGTTGAGAAGTAGGTACCGTCAAAGAAGGCCTTCTGAACGAGTGGCCAACTCGGCGATGAGCCGATGGAGATCGCGAGCAGCGTCGCGACGACGAGTGTGCTGATGACGGCGACGAGGGTTCCCTTACGGGCTGACCTCGCCGCCGTCATCGTGCGATTCGCTTACTTCAGGACTGGCGCGCTCGCCCTGTTCGCGATCCACTCCGTGAGCAGTGCCGCAAGCGTGCCATCAGCCTTTAGGGCGTCGACAGCAGCCGATACACATGCCGTGAGTGCTGAGCCCTTCTCAAGGACAAAGCCGAACTGCTCCTGAGCGCCACCATCTGAAGGGAGCTGCCCAACGATGATGCCATCCGTGAGCTGCGCATCTCGCATGTAGAACGCCGTTGGAACGTCAGTCACGATGCCGTCAATGATGCCGCCATTGAGTGCGGAAATTGCGTCTTCGTTTGTGTCAAACACCGCTACCTCGGTGTCAGGCTTAATGATGTCAGCAATCGCCTTCAGGCTCGTTGTACCGATCATCGCGCCAAGCTTTGCCGTCTTCAGATCGGCAATGCTCGTTGCACCAGCAATTGACGAGCCTGCAATCGTCACCACACCCTGTGCGGCGTCGTAATACCCGCTGCTGAAATCTACGGCCTCGGCGCGCTCTGGCTTAATCGAGACCTGAGCCAAGTAGAGGTCGAAGCTCTTCGCTCCTGGCGCGTAGGACACGGTAAAGTCCGTGGCAACCCAAACAACTTCAGCCGCAGTAAAGCCCAGCTTGCCAGCGACGGCGTATGCCACTGCGCCTTCATAGCCCTGGCCTTTGGCTGGGTCACTTACATAGTCTCCAGCCCAAATCGCAGCGGACCCTTCGTTTCCACCCTGGAACCACGGGCTATATGCGGGTGCGCTTGTGGAGAGGGTGAGCTTCCCTGCGGTCTTCAGAGCCAACTTGTCTTTTGCGCATGAAGCGTCAACAGATGCTGATGGTGAAGCTGCGGAGCCGCCACAGGCGGCGACGAACATTGCCATCGCCATGACCACGACCGCCATACGTGTGGTCTGGCCGATTGCGATGCGTGAGCGCGTTGTGCTCATATCCATACCTCCTGTACAGCCGCTATTGGCGACGGTCTGACACAGCGTCAGGACGACGGTGGGGCGGTGATCGGCGCGCGGCGCGCCGTCGACGTTGTGCCCCCACGAGCAGAAGGATAGCAGGGGGGTGCGCGCTGGGAACCGGGTTATGCGCGGGTAATTACCACAGGAGTTCGGCGGACTGCACCATATCGCTCGGCGGCACTGCCGCGGTTGATTGCCAGGGCGAGCCGCCCAGCCGAGTCGATGTAGCAGAGGGGTTGCGATTCGGGCACATCCCCGAAGCGGTTCGCCCAGACGGTGGTCAACTTCTTGTCGCCGACGCTGATCTTCAGGGGATCTCCGGCGGTCAGAGCGCCGATTGACGCCTCAATGGCTTGGCGATCGCCCGTCAGCACCAGCGTGCCGAAGCCATCCACGATACGAACCGACGTGTTCAGGACACCCGCGCCGATCTCGATCGGCAGCTTGGTTGCTGGGACAAGGTCGCTCGGGGAGATCGTCGTGCCGAGGTCGCCGAATGGGACCCCCGCGGCAAGATGCGCGGCCACTGGGGCAAAGAGGTCACGTCCGTGGAAGGTGTGCGATCGGCTTGAGCCCCACCAGCGCTCGTCGTCAAGGATGACCGCCGCCACCGCGCCGCCAAGCGCTGCCGCTGCCGGCAACAGGAGTCCGTTGTCTGGGCCGATCAGGGCGTCACCACGCCCGCAGCGAATGGCGATCGGTCGGCGCTGGGTGCCCACGCCCGGATCCACCACCGCCACATGGGCGCCGATCGGCAGGTGCACGAGCGACTCAACGAGCGCCTCGGCACCCGCCTCTACGTCATAGGGGGGGATGGCATGAGTGAGGTCGAGGGTTCGCGCATCTGGGGCGATCCCCAGCACCACACCCGAGAGGACCCCAGCAGAGGGGTCGCGCAGGCCGAAGTCGGTCATGAAGGTGACCAGTCGCGGTTGCGCGTGCAGTGGACCGAGTGGATCAAAGCTCATGCTCAGCAGCGTAGCGGAGCAGATTCATTGATGTGCTGGGATCACCCCCAGCGAGCAATCTCCGCCTCTAGGTCGAGTGGCTGCACCACTGCATGTTCGGCGTACTCACCCCATGAATCGGCCGGCACCTGCCACATGATCTCAAACTCATTACCGTCTGGATCTGCGCCGTAGAGGCTCTTGCTTACTCCGTGATCGCTCGCCCCTGACAGCGCACCAAGCTCGCCAAGTGCCTGAGCTGCCGCGGCAAGATCACGGATCGTCGGCACCTCCCAGGCCAGGTGATAGAGGCCCGTTCCACCACGTGGTGGTCGCGGTGCCTCTGGCCCAACCTCGAAGAGGCCAAGGTCGTGATGGTTTGTCGTCGTCGCTGAACGCATGAAGATGGCTCTCCCGCCGAACTCCTCGCTCACCTCAACAAAGCCGAACGCCCGCGTGTAAAACGCGGCGGCGGCCTTGGCGCTGCGAACGAAGAGGACGGCGTGATTGAGACGCGAGATGCTAAATGAGCTCACGCACTGAACTCTTTGGCAACCGTGCGCTGTACCGCGAGGTACGTCGTAACGTGCATCACGGCGTAGATCAGGGCAATCCCCTCCTTGAACGAAATCAGCAACTCATTGGTTGGATCAATCGGTGATACCGGGATCACTCCTAACGCCAAGCCGAGTGGCGAACCGAACGACATCAGCAAGACGAGGAGTGCGGCGCGATCCCAGATGTAGCGGCGCCATGCGCCGACAAAGATTCGCGCCACGATGCCGGCCGCTGCAACGCCGCCGGCAGAAGCAAACGCAACGCCAGCGACCGTCGGTACTGTTTCACCAATAGGCGGAACGATGCCGACGATCGAGGCCACGATCCACAGAGCAAGATTACTGATTGCGGCGAATGCTGCACCGCGATTGACTGCGGCCAGCATTAGAAGCCGAGCTCTTCAGCAACGATCACCACATCAATGCGACCTGGAAACTCGCCGTGAAGGATCAGCGTCTTGTTGATTGCGCTGTTTACGCCGTAGGCGGCCTGTGCGCGCGTATCTTCGAGTGGCAGGGTGTAGGTGGCAATGCGCTCTGTTGCCTCGGCAAGATCCTTAACGATCTTCTGTGCACCAACAACGAAGACCACGTGGCCTGCGCCGTAGGCGTACGAGGGGAGCTGTGAGCCAGTTGCAGAGGCCATCATCAGTTCGCCCGTCTCAGTAACGGCATGCACGCTGCCAACGGCGAACGCTGGTGCAGCACCGATGGCGCGCATCTCGGCACTCTGCGTGTTGCGGTCGAGACCGTACATTTTGTCGCGCAGGCTCTTATATGGAGCTGCGTTCAGCGCCTCGGTAAGGCCGGTCGCGTCGAGTGTTGCCGACGTGTAGGTGAAGACCTCCGAGCCTGCTGGAATCAGGGCAAGCACAGCGGCCTTCGCGTCAGCACCAGTGGCGACGACCTTCGCGGAGAAGCCGTGCTTGTTCAGCGCCGCGACGGCGCGATCGATCTTGGCGCTATCGGCCACCTGCTTGAATCGTGCTGCTGACATCGTGTGCCTCCTTCAACTCAACCCCCGTGCGAACGCACAGGTAGTTGCAGGCGCAAATATACCCCTTGACCAGAATGATTGCAAGTGCAACTATTGCAAGTAATGGCAACAACAAGCAAACCCGTGAGCGCCGAGATTGAAGCACTCTCTGCAGTGCTTGGCACCGACGCATCCAAACTTCTTGATCCGTCGGTCGCCCGCGCCTGGATCGCACTCCTCACCGCGTATGGCCGAGTGACGCGAGCCCTCTCCTCGGAACTAATGGACTCGTCAGGAATGAGCCTCGCCGACTTCGATGTGATGGCGCAGCTCGTTCGATCCGAGGAGTACCGGCTCCGCATGAGCGAACTTGCCGATGCCGCACTCATCTCAAAGAGCGGCCTCACGCGTCGTATCGACCGACTCGCCGTGAATGGCTGGGTGACACGACGCCGCTGTACCGAAGATGGCCGCGTGCACTGGGCAACGCTTACGCCGCTTGGACTGCGTGCATTCAAGGGTGCTGCGCCGGCACACCTCGCTGCAGTTGCGGAGCGATTTGGTAGCGCGCTGCCGGCAAGTGAGATGGAACGGTTAACGCGCGATCTGCTGAAGATCGCCGCAAAGAATGCGGAGCCGACGAACTCCTAACGCGTCGTAGGTCAGTTCCCTGTAAGGGCCGGAAGTGCGAGCCGCTGCGCACCGTCGACGAAGATCCCCACGGCGAACGCCGCAAACATCAAGGCGGAGATTAGTGAGACGGCGCGAATAGTACGCGGCCCAGTGAAGCGTCGGGTCGCACCGACGACGCCAGCGAGCACCACAGAGTGCAACACCGCGGCTGTCGCAAATCCAGAGATGAATGGTACGAACCCAGCAACGCTCGTGGCCTGTGAGGCAACGACGCTGCCGCCAACGGTGGCCGTCCAGAGGATCAGCGTGGGGGAGCTGAGAGCGACGCCGAGGCCGAGCCCAACGGCACGCAGTCCAGTGGCGCGACGGAGTGGTGATGAGTCATCAATCGAGCCGCCGCGCACTGCATCACGCAGTGCAGCAGCGGCAAACCAGCAGAGGATCGCGCTCCCGCCGAGCCAGAGGATCCATGCCGCTGGCGGCCATTGAAGCAGTGCGCTGACGCCGAGCGCGCCCGCACAGGCCCAGATCACGTCGCCAATACAGGAGCCGAGCCCGATGAGCAGGGCGGGCCATGCGCCGCGATCAATCGCGGTACGCACGATCATGACGTTGACGACACCGAGTTCAATGTTGATAGAGAAGGCGAGGGCGGCGCCGAGGAGGAAGATCTCCACCCTTACTCGTTCCCCGACTCCACGACGCTCGTTGGGGTGTTGTGTGGATTGCTATGGGCAGCAGGGATCACGCCGAGCTTTCCAGCCTGGTAATCCTCAAAGGCCTGCACCACCTCGTCGCGCGTATTCATGACGAACGGCCCGAGCCAGGCGACCGGCTCCTTAATCGGGAGACCGCCAAGGATCAGCACGTCGAGTGCGGGGGTGCGCTGGTCTTGATGCTCCGATGCCTTGACGACGATGCGATCGCCCGCGCCGTAGACGGCGAGCTGCCCTGCCTGAATGCCGACGCTCTCAGCGCCAACCGTGCCGCGACCCGAGAGGGCGTAGACAAGCGCATTGAAGTCGGGGCGCCACGGCAGGTCGAGTTCGGCGCCAGGCTGCAGCGTGGCGTGCACCAACGCGATCGGCGTTTGTGTGGAGCCAGGTCCGCTGTGACCACCGACGTCACCAGCAATCAGACGAAGGAGCGTGCCGCCATCAGGAGAGGCGAGGAGCTTTACCTCACTTGAACGGATGTCTTGGTAGGCGGGTGGCGACCACTTCTTGGCGCGCGGCAGATTCACCCAGAGCTGGAAGCCGTGAAAGAGTCCGCCGCTCGCGACCAAGAACTCTGGTGGTGTCTCAATGTGCAGGATGCCGCCGCCGGCGGTCATCCACTGCGTGTCGCCATCACTGATGCGTCCGCCACCACCGTTGCTGTCGCGGTGATCCAGGATGCCGTCAAGCATGTATGTGACCGTCTCAAATCCGCGATGCGGATGCCACGGCGTCCCCTTCGGTTCGCCTGGTGCGTACTCCACCTCGCCCATCTGGTCGAGCATGATGAATGGATCGATCGCGGCCAGCGGCGCGCCCATGAAGGCGCGGCGCACGGGGAAACCCTCGCCCTCAAACCCGCTCGGTGCCGTACTGAGCGAGATCACCGGTCGTGGCCGAGCGGTAAGCAGGTCGGCAACAGGCGTTCGCGCAAGGAGCGTGATGTCGGGAACGGTCACTGCTGGCATGCCCAGATCATACGCGGAGCGGCGGCGTGCCGCCTATCATCGCCGCATGAGAAACCCCTTCACTCGTCTGCGCCTCGCCGCCGATGACCCATTCCAAAATCCCGACGTGCGCCTCCTCTTCGGCGCACAGGGAATCAGCTCACTCGGCTCCCAGGTTTCACACATCGCCTTCCCCCTGATCGCGATTGACGTCATTCAGGCGAGTAACGGTGCAATCGCACTGCTGGAGTTGGCCTATCTCATCCCCTTTGTGCTGTTCGGGCTCCCCGCGGGCGCACTTCTTGATCGACGAACGCGCCGCCCGGTCTTGATCGCCACCGATCTTGCGCGGACGGGGCTCCTCCTGATTGTGCCGATCTGCTTCGTGTTCAACATCTTGAGCATGCCGATCTTGCTCGCCGTGCTCTTCCTCATTGGTGCCTGCTCGCTGCTCTACGACGTCGCACATCAGTCGTATCTCCCAGCAATCCTTCGCGGACCGCAACTCGGCGTTGCCAACGGACGCCTCATGGCAATGGAGTCGGCAACGGGCGTTGCGGGCCCCGCGCTTGCAGGCATCGCCGTGGCGCGCCTCAGTGGGCCAATTGCTCTTGTGGTGGATTCGCTGAGCTTCCTCGTCTCTGCATTGATGGTGCAACGCGTGCGCCACGTTGAGCAGGAGCCCACCTTCACTGAGCAGGAGGTGGAGGAGCGCAGTCTCTGGAGAGAGATGCGCGAAGGACTAGCGTGGGTGGTGCAACATCCGCACCTCCGCGGCAACGCGCTGGCCGCGCTGATCTTTAACTTCTTCGGCGGCCTAGCGAGCGGCCCGTTGCTCATCGCCTACGCACGACGCGAGCTGGCACTGCCGACCGAGCTAATCGGGTTTGTCATTGGCGCAGGTACGGTCGGCATCGTCGCGGGCACGATCATTAACGCGAAGGTGGTCAAGTGGCTCGGCATGGGGCGCACTCTCGTCCTTGGCGGATTTATCTTGCCAGTGATGCCGCTCGGATTCGCCCTCCTTGATCGATCGATGGGGGTGCCACTGATTGCGGCGCTGGCGATCCTCACGCAGTTCATCGCCTTTTTCGGAGCGGGGCTCTTTCACGTGAATCAGGTGACATATCGCCAGCTGATTACGCCGGCTCGACTGCTCGGGCGCATGAATGCGTCGATGAAGACCGTGATGCTGCTTGGCCTCCCCCTGGGCGCCCTCATCGGCTCAGTGATCGCAGAGAACTTTGGGCTCCGTGCAGCCCTCTTCGCGGGCTCCATTGGGATCATTTTGGGCCCCCTCCCGCTGCTGGCCTCTGGCATCGCACGGGTGCACGCCCAGCCTGCCCACACTGAGCGCTGACCTCGGGAATCCGACGAGCGCACTCGGGATAGCGGCGGAGCGCCTCCCGCCGAGGGCGCGTATCATCTCAACCATGAAGAAACTCTCCGTGCTGCTGGGTCTCGCCGCCGTCGCCCTCGTGGCGAGCGGCTGTGAGTCTGCCTTCCCGCCACCAGCGGTAACAGATGAGGCGATCGAGATCCGGGGCCTGTACGACCTCGTCTTCGCCATTGCCGCCATCGTCTTTGTCTTAGTTGAGGGCCTCATCATCTGGTCGGTCATTCGCTACCGACGGAAGCCAACCGACACCACCCTCCCTGTCCAAACCCACGGCAACCTCATCCTTGAAATCATTTGGACGGCGATTCCACTTGTTGTGGTGATCGCCCTCTTCTTCGCCTCTGCTCGGGTGCTCAACATCGTTGATGCACGACAGCCAGAGAACGTTGGGGTCAAGATCGAGGTGGTCGGCTACCAGTGGCAGTGGAAGTTCGCGTACCCAGCCGAGAAGATTGAGATCTTTGGTGCCGCCACGGCCTACCCAGAGATGGTGGTGCCGATCAATGAGCGCGTCGAGATCACCCTGGTCGCCCAAGATGTAAACCACGGCTTCTACATTCCGCAGTTCCTCTTCCAGCGCGACCTTGTACCCGGCAAGACGAATTACTTTGAATTCACGCCGAACAAGCTCGGCACATTCACCGGCCAGTGCTCCGCATTCTGCGGACTACTGCACCACCAGATGGGCTTCACGGTACGCGTAGTGACCCGCGAGGAATACGACGCGTGGATTGAAGCGACACGTCCGAAAGAGGAGGCAGCCGCCACCGGTCCAATGACGGGAACGGTAAAAGAGTGGGGGATCACGATCTCCGCCGCCAAGCATGTCGCGGGCTCGATTGAATTCAACCTAACGAACGAGGGGGCCATCGCACACGAGTTCCTCGTTGTTCGCAGCGACAAGACAGGGAAGCAGCTGGTTGACCTTGTGGACTCGGCGACGAATCGCCTCGACGAGGCGACGCTTGACGTGATTGATGAGCAGGCGGAGTGGCAGCCGAATACGCCAGGCATGGTCACCGTTACGCTTGATCCAGGCAACTATGTCGTGATGTGCAACATCGCAGGTCATTACGCACAGGGCATGTACGCGGACCTTGTCGTCGTAGCGCAGCCGTAAGGGAGAGAGAAGATGGCATCAAATTCAGCAGTGGCACAGAAGTCGGCACCATCGGCCCTCTATGACTACCTAACGACAACGGACCACAAGAAGATCGGCATCCTCTATACGATCTCGTCGTTCATCTTCTTGGCGATCGGTGGCCTCCTCGCCCTCGGCGTCCGAGCTGAGCTGGCGATGCCAGGGCTGCAGTTCCTCGATGAGTCCTCATACAACCAGCTCTTCACCATGCACGCCTCAATCATGATCTTCTGGGTGATCATTCCGTTCCTCGCGGCGATCGGCAACTACGTGGTGCCGCTCATGATCGGCGCGCCAGACATGGCCTTCCCGCGCATCAATGCCCTCAGTTTCTGGATGGTTCCGTTCTCTGGGCTCGTAGCGGCATCAGGATTCCTCCTTGGCGGCGCTGCAGACGCCGGTTGGACGGCCTATCCGCCGGTGAGCAATCTCAAGTACAGCCCAGGACCAGGTATGAACCTGTGGATCGTTGCCGTCATTCTTGTTGGCACTAGCTCCATCCTTGGCGCCGTCAACTTCATGGTTACCGTCTTCCGCATGCGCGCACCGGGCATGACCCTCTTCCGCATGCCAATCCTTGTCTGGACCGTTCTTGTGACCAGCGTGCTCGTACTCATGGGCACGCCGGTACTGACCAGCGCCCTCGTGATGCTCTTCATCGATCGAAACTTTGGCGGCGCCTTCTTTGACCCAACGCTCGGTGGCTCGGCAATTCTCTGGCAGAACATCTTCTGGTTCTACTCCCATCCAGCGGTGTACATCATGGTGCTGCCGGGGATGGGCGTGATCTCGGAGATCATCCCGGTCTTCAGCCGCAAGCCGCTCTTCGGCTACAAGGCGTTCGTCTTCGCCACCGCGGGCATCGGCGCCCTCGGCTTCAGTGTCTGGGCGCACCATATGTTCACAACGGGGAGCGTCTTCCTTCCCTTCTTCTCGGTGATGACCTTCCTCATTGCGGTCCCAACGGGGGTCAAGTTCTTCAACTGGATCGCAACGATGTGGCGCGGCCAGATCAGCTTCACCACGCCAATGCTCTTCTCGCTGGGATTCCTCAGCATGTTCCTCATCGGCGGCATCAATGGCGTCTTCAGCGCCTCGGTCCCTGTTGATTACGCCCTGCACGCAACCTACTGGATCGTTGCGCACATTCACTATGTGCTCTTCGGCGGATCATTCGTTGCGATCATGGCCGGGTTCTACTTCTACTTCCCGAAGATGTCGGGTCGCATGCTCGACGAGGGCCTCGGTCGCGTGCACTTTGTGCTCATGATGGTTGGCCTGAACCTGACCTTCCTCCCAATGCACGCACTTGGCCTAGCCGGCATGCCACGACGCATCGCTGACTATTCACCAACAGCCGGCTGGAACGATCTCAACCTTGCCGCGACGATCGGCGGCATCCTGGTTGGCATCTCTCTCCTGCCACTCTTCTGGAACATTTACGTGAGCCTGCGCAACGGGAAGCTTGCTGGCGACGACCCGTGGGAGGCGAACACGTTGGAGTGGGCAACCTCATCCCCGCCACCGGCGTGGAACTTCGACAAGCTGCCACCAATTACCTCGGAGCGTCCGCTCTTTGACGCGCGCCACGCCCGCTCTGAGAAGGATCACGGATGAGCAACGGCGCAGTAGCAACAAGCGGCCACGGCGCCGCACACGGCAAGAAGGGGCTCGGCAACCCGGTACTCGGGATGCTCCTCTTCATCGTCTCGGAGATCATGTTCTTCGCTGGGCTCTTCGCCGCATATTTCAGCCTGCGAACGGCAACAGGGGTCTGGCCACCTGAAGGGAATCCAGCGTTCGAGTTGCACAGCGAGGCGCTCTTCCCAGGAATCATGACCGCCCTGCTTGTACTGAGCTCCGTTACCTGCCAATTCGCCGTCTGGCGCATTCGCAAGGGCGATCGACAGGGGATGAATCGCGCGCTGGCGATCACCGTGCTGCTTGGTGTGGTCTTCCTCATTGGCCAGGTGTACGACTACACCCAGCTCGGCTTCGGTATCTCTGATGGCGTCTTTGGCAGCACCTTCTATGTGCTCACCGGCTTCCACGGCGCACACGTGCTTGGCGGAGTGCTGATGTTGGCCGTCTGCCTCTACCGCGGTAGCCTCGGTCAGTTTTCCGCCGAACACCACGACATGGTTGAGGCCACCTCAATCTACTGGCACTTTGTCGACGTGGTCTGGATCCTGCTCTTCGCGCTGCTCTACTTCATCTAAAAAGATCGGACCCCCCTCCAGCCTGGAGAGAGGTCCGATCGCAAAGCGCAAACGTGTGCGCGGTCAGGCGGGCATGAACACTCCGGTCCAAACCTGCCATGCAAGAAGCGTCT
>JBIIRA010000054.1:0-5514 GCA_044341795.1 Candidatus Limnocylindrus sp. | reverse complement strand
ATGAGAAGGCTGATACCGATCTGCGAGAAGAGGGCGAGATACGCACCCTTGCCGATGTCGGACATCAGGCCAACAACCTCATCAGGATTCTGCGGCGATTCTAGCCGAGGGTCGCCAAACTCGCGTTTGTTTTTTGGCGCTAGGTCAGGCGTGCTCATGCACGACGCTCAGCGCGTCGTGAGAGCCAGACAATCGCCCCGCCAAGCACCACAAGGAGCCCAGCGAAGGCGTACACGGCGGCACTTGCGGTCAGCACCACCGCACCAATCGAGAGGAGGAGGGTCACGCCATAGAGGGCGAGGACGGCGCCGCGGTGGCTCAGCCCCGCATCAATGAGTCGCTGGTGGATGTGGGTCTTGTCGGCACTGTAGGGGGAGCGCCCCGCCAGGAGCCGCCCCACGATGACGAAGAAGGCGTCAATGATGGGCACCCCCAGGATGAGGAGAGCCGCGACAACCTTGGCGGTGCCAAGGAGGGAGAGGACCGCGAGGGCGTAGGCGACCGCCAGGATCCCGCTCGTCCCCATATAGATAGAGGCGGGGTAGAAGTTGTGCCGCAAGAAACCGGCCAGCGCGCCTGCCAAGGCGAAGCAGAGGGCGGCGAGGAGGGGGGTGGCCGGGAGGGCGATCACGCCCAGGGTGACCGCCGCGATGAGGGCAATCCCACCCGAGAGGCCGTCGAGCCCATCGATGAAGTTCATCGCGTTCTGCATGCCAAGGATCCAGAAGAGGGTGAGGGCGAGGCCAATGGCGTCGGGGATCAGAAGGTCGCCTGCGCCGAACGGATTCGACAGGATCGCGATCCGGACGCCGAACGCAATCGGCACCGCCGAGATCACCAACTGCCCGGCGAGCTGCCAGCGCGCCCGTAGATCGAAACGATCGTCGGCGAGGCCAATGACGCCAGCGAGTAAAGCGCCGAGCAGCAGTGCGGCAATGCCAGAGGTTGGAAGTGGCGTGCCGCCGGTTAGGCCGAGGGGTGCGGCAAGAAACGTTACCGTTGCACCAACCAAGAAGAAGGAGAGCGCAACGGCGAAGCCGCCAGCGCGCGGCATCAGTGTTGTATTGATGCGCCGCTCGTTGGGTGCATCAGCAATGTTCAGCGAGAGCGCAACCTGCCGTACAACTCTTGTGCCAACCAGCGCGACAAGTGCAGCGAGTAGTGCGATCGCGAGAAAGAGCGGAGCGTTCTCCATTAGCTCTCGCGCGCCGCTAGCTCCGCAGCATCGTTACCAGGCACTGGGAACTGCCGAGCAACCTTCACCACTTCGCGACGGATCTGCTCCAGCTTCGCAGCGTCTTCGCGCGCAGCGATCGCTTCAACAGACCACTGTGCGATTTGCTCCATCTCGGCGAGACCCATGCCGCGCGTCGTTGCCGCTGGCGTACCGTAGCGAACACCGCTCGTCACCATTGGCGAGCGAGTCTCGCCTGGGATGCTGTTCTTATTGATCGTCACCCCCACCGCTTCGAGTGCGGCGGTTGCCTCCTTGCCTGTTACGCCAAGCGGCGTCACGTCACAGAGGATCAGATGGTTGTCGGTGCCGCCGGTGATCACGCCAAATCCGCGTGCGGCGAGCGCTGCGGCGAGCGCCTGCGCGTTGTCGAGTGTTCGCTGCATATACGCACGGAATTCAGGCTGAAGCGCCAACTTGTAGGCGACCGCCTTTGCGGCAATCACATGCATCAGCGGTCCGCCCTGGTTGCCAGGGAAGACCGCCTTGTCGATAGCGGCCGCCTCATCGGCTCGCGCAAAGATCATGCCGCCGCGCGGTCCGCGCAGCGTCTTGTGTGTGGTGGTGGTGACGTAATCCGCATGTGGGAATGGGCTTGGGTGGAGCCCGGCCGCAACGAGCCCTGAGATGTGCGCCATATCGACCATGAGCTTTGCGCCCGCGGCGTGTGCAATGGCCGCAAACTTTTCAAAGTCGAGCGCACGCGGATACGCCGATGCACCAGCGATGACGACTTTCGGCTTCGCCTCATCAACGGCGCGCTGCACTGCGTCCCAATCCACCAGACCGTCTTCGGCACGAACGCCATAGAAGGTTGGCTTGAACCACTTTCCGGAAATGTTGACCGATGCACCGTGGGAGAGGTGTCCGCCTTGGTCGAGGCTCATGGCAACGAATGAGTCGCCTGGGGACATTGCGGCGGTGAAGGTTGCGATGTTTGCAGAGGCACCGGAGTGTGGCTGCACGTTGACGTGCTCGCTGCCGACAAAGAGTTGTAGTGCGCGGTTTCGTGCAAGGTTCTCGGCTTCGTCAACAAATTCACAACCGGCGTAGTAGCGCTTCCCTGGAAGACCTTCGGCATATTTGTTGGTAAGAATGGAGCCCTGTGCTTCGCGCACCGCGGCGTAGGTGTAGTTCTCGGAGGCGATCAGCTCGATGTGGTCGCGCTGACGCACCGCCTCTTTGACAAAGATGGCGTCAAGCTCAGGGTCAACCTCACGAAGGCTCAGATTCATCAACGGGTCGTGTGCGGCGTTGCTCATGGTCCCCTCCCTCATTCTCTGCCTTGATTACGGGTGTGTGACCCCTATTCTCCCGCTGATCCGAGGATCAGGCGCTCAATCATGCGCGCTGCGCCGTGCTCTTCACAACGGGGTGCCTCATATTGCGCCACGGCCCGCACCGGTCCGGGCGCCCCAGCCATCGCCACCCCGTGCCCGGCCACATCGAGCATCTCCAGGTCGTTGTATTGGTCACCGATGGCCATCACCTGGCCAAGCGGGATCTTCAGGCGGCGGGCGAGCCAGCGCAGCGCCGTCCCTTTATTGACCCCAGGGGCGGTGAACTCCAGGTATTCGGGGTGACTGATAGTCACATCGAGCTCCCCCGCGAAGGTGGCCCGGGCCCGATTGAGCACCCCGTCTACATGCCCTTCTGGGGCGTGGGCGACCACCTTGGAGAGGTGCAGTCTGCGCTCAGCGAGGAAGCTAATGAGATCTGGCACCGTGCCGAGTCGCTTCAAGGCGTCGCCCTGGAGCCAAGTCTCGTATTGGCGCACATGTGGGTCGCGCACATCGAAGCGCAGGTCATCACGAATCACGGCGTGGCCCCAAAGGTTGTTCTCGCGGCACCATTCGACCGCCTTGGCTCCGAGGTGCGCGGGGAAGGGGAAGTGCCGGATCATGCGCCCTGATCCAGCCTCACCCTTCGCCGGAATCTCGCGCGCGATTGCCCCCTGCATGCCAATGAGGGGTCCATCGAGTCCGATCTGGTGGGCGTACTCGATGATCGACGGCACGTTGCGCCCCGACGAGATCGTGGCGATAACCCCCTTGGCGCGTGCCGCGCGAATCGCATCAATGGTGCGCTCGGCGATCACACCGCCGTGTGGCAACAGCGTGCCGTCAAGATCCATGACGAGGAGTCGAATTGGGAGCGCCGGCTTCACCGCCATCGTGTGCTACCCGCTCCTGCGAATTTCGGCCATGCGGTCGCGGCCCGAAAGGTCGCCGCGAATCGCCACGCGCCAACCAATGCCGAGACCATCGGCGAGCCGCGCGACGTCGTCACCCTGCCCGTCACCGAATTCCAGGAGTGCAGCACCACCGGGGCGCAGCAGTCGTGGCAGCTCAGCGATGAGTCGGCGAATCAGTTCGAGCCCATCACCGCCACCGTCGAGCGCAAGGCGAGGCTCTGCGGCGATGCCGAGACGCGCTAAGTCGCGCGGTGCAAGTTCGCGAATGCTTGCGGCCTCCTTCGCCTCATCAACATCTGCTGTGGGCACATACGGCAGGTTTGCAATCAGCAGGTCAAGGTGTGCTGGGTCGCCCGGGGCACGCGCTGCGAGGAGCGGTTCAGCGAGGTCGCCATGCATAAAGGTGATGCGTGATGCAACGCCACATCGCAACGCATTGGCGCGCGCCACCATCAGCGCCTCGCCAGAAATGTCGGTCGCGATGAGACGTAGCGGCACAGGTGATTCGTCGGCGAGTGCGACGGCGAGTGCGCCACTCCCTGTGCCGATCTCAGCAGCGTTCAGCGGATGCGGTGCGCGGCCAAGTGCGCGATCGGCGGCAACGCGATCGGCGAGAAAAGCGAGTGCCGTCTCAATGATCAGTTCGGTCTCTGGTCGCGGGTCAAGTACATCTGGCGTGACAAGCAGTTCCAACCTGCGGAATCCGCGACGCCCTGTGAGATGGCTGATCGGTCGACCTGTTGCGCGCTCTTGCACCAGCGCTGCAAGTGCAGCGGGCGCGTCGCCTGCGGCGAGAGCGCTGCGTGCAATACGCAACGCATCGGCGAGTTGCGGATGGCGATCGCTCAGTGGCTCTGGCTCTGGGAGTTCAATGAGCGCCGGAAGGGGTAGCGGAAATCCGGCCGCCACAGCGGTGCGCAGTGTGCTGACGCGCGTGCCAAGGAGTGCGGCAAGGAGAGTCTCTGCGTCGAGGCGCGGTGTTGGGCTTCCGGCCGCCTCAAGCTGTAGCGTTGCTTCGCGCAGGAGCGCAGGGCCGTCAGCTTCACGTTCTACGACTGGCCGACTAGCGATTGGCTCCTCGCTCATCATTCCGCCAGACGTGCCGCCTGCTCCGCAGCGGCGAGTGCTTCATGGAATGGCGCAAGGTCACCGCCGAGAATGCCGGGCACATCAAACTTGTCGAACCCAATGCGGTGATCGGTGACGCGGTTCTGGGGCCCGTTATACGTACGAATCTTCTCGCTGCGATCACCACTCCCGATCAGCGCCTTGCGTGCCTTGGAGTCGGCGGCGCGCTTGCGCTCCTCTTCGGCGGCGATGATGCGGCTGCGTAGAATCGCCATCCCCTTCTCTTTGTTGCGTAGCTGGCTGCGCTCGTCTTGCATCTCCACCACGATCCCGCTCGGAATGTGCGTAATGCGCACGGCGGAGTCGGTGGTGTTCACCCCTTGCCCGCCGTTGCCGGATGCACGCTTCACGTCGATGCGAATGTCGGTCTCTGGAATCACAAGGTCGACAGCGGTGACCACGGGAAGCACTACGACGGTGGCGGTGCTGGTGTGAATACGCCCCGCTGACTCGGTTGCCGGAACGCGTTGAATGCGATGCACGCCTGACTCCCACTTGAATGCGGCCCATGCGCCATCGCCCGAAACTTCCATCACCCCTTCGCGAATGCCGCCAACGCCTGTCTCGCTGATCGCATCGACTTCGCTCTTCCACCCCTGTCGTTCGGCATAGCGCAGGTAGGCGCGGAAGAGTTCGCCGGCAAAGATGCCGGCCTCGTCGCCGCCAGCGCCAGGGCGCACCTCGATCAACAGGTCTCGACCATCGTTTGGATCGGGCTCCAGAAGCAGCCCTGGGAGTCGCTCAAGAATGTCGCGCTCGATCGCCTCGGCCTCGGCGCGGTCCGCCGCGGCAAGTTCGCGCATCTCTGCGTCTGCTCCTGGATCCGACTCAAGTGAGCGTGAATCGGTCACGCGCAGGCGTGCAGAGGTAAGGGCTTCACCCGCCTCAGCGAGCGGTGCGGTGCGCGATAGCTCGCGCCCAATGCGCGCAAGGGCGGTGTGGTCGGCGAGGACTTCGG
>JBIIRA010000053.1:0-5603 GCA_044341795.1 Candidatus Limnocylindrus sp. | reverse complement strand
CTGGGTCAAA
The DNA here is from genome assembly GCA_044341795.1 of Candidatus Limnocylindrus sp. Taxonomy (GTDB): domain Bacteria; phylum Chloroflexota; class Limnocylindria; order Limnocylindrales; family Limnocylindraceae; genus Limnocylindrus. Next base: position 5,593 of record JBIIRA010000053.1, on the reverse strand, counting down.
CGTCGCGCCAGCGATGGCGATGAGGAGGATGAGCGAGTCAGAGAGGCCGACCGTCAGCGCGGCAATAGGGAAGGCGGCAACGGAGAGCGCCGAGAGAAGGTCCGCACCGATGCTCACCACCCGTCGTCCAATATGATCCGCCAGCCATCCGCCAAGCGGCGAGACAAAGATGGCCGGCAGCGCCGATACTGCGGCGACAAGTCCTGCAAACGTTGGCGAGCCGGTGCGCTCGAGAACCAGCCAGGGGATCGTGATCACGACAATGGAGTTGCCCAGCGCCGACGAGAAGTTCGAGACCTGATGCAGGACGACTGGGCGCAGCTTCCTCATACGGTTAGCCGTATCGGCGCAGGTGCTAGCGAAGCTTGCCGAAGAGCGCCGAAGCGTTCTGACCACCGAAGCCGAAGCCATTGATCAGCACGCGGTCGACGGCCTGATTCGTGCGCGCCGTGTGCGGCACGTAGTCGAGATCGCACTCGGGATCAGGCGTGTCGAGGTTGATCGTTGGAGGCACGGTGCCCGTCTCGATCGCCTTGATGGCGGCAAGTCCGGCAACGGCGCCAGCACCGCCCAAGAGGTGGCCGACCATGCTCTTTGGGGAGCTGATCGGAATCTTGTAGGCGTGATCGCCAAGGGCGCGCTTGATCGCCTTCGTCTCGGTGAGATCGTTGAGTGGGGTGCTGGTGCCGTGCGCCACGATGTAGCTGACGTCTTCGATGACGGCGCCGCCATCGAGAATTGCCTTCGTCATGGAGCCTGCCGCGCCGCGGCCGGTTGGCTCAGGGGCGCTGATGTGGAAGGCGTCGGCGGTTGCGCCGGCACCGAGCAGCTCGGCGCGAATGGTTGCGCCTCGTGCCTTGGCGTGGGCGAGTGATTCGATCACGAAGACAGCGCCACCCTCGCCGAAGACGAAGCCGTCACGGTTCTTGTCGAACGGTCGGCTAGCGTGCGTTGGGTCATCGTTGCGCTTGCTGAGGGCACCCATGTTGCTGAGGGCGGCGAAGGCCATCGGCAGGAGTGGTGCCTCAACGCCGCCAGCGACGACCACGTCGGCCTCGCCGCTGCGGATGAGGCGGAGTGCGTCTTGAAAGGCGAGCACACCCGTGGCGCAGGCGGCAGCCTGGGTGATGGCGGCACCGGTGAGGCCGTACTTCATGCTGACCATGCAGGCACCCATGCTCGGGCTGAGGGCAGGAATAGCGAAGGCGCTCACGAAGCGGCCACCCTTCTCGCGATAGGCGTCGCTCCCCATGGTGACCTGCTCGATGCCACCACCACCGGTGTTGATTACCGTGGCGACGCGGTCGCGGCGCTCTGGCTCCCAGCTGGCGATGTCGGCGAGCCCGGCATGTTCGATTGCTTCGGTGGCGGCGGCGATCGCGAACTGTACGAAGCGGCTCATGCGACGCGCCATCTTCATATCCATGGTCAGCAGCGGATCAAAGCCCTTTACCTCAGCGGCGATGCGGACCTCATTTGGCGAGGCATCGAAGTGGGTGATGGGGCCAGCGCCCGAGAGCCCGGCGGTGAGTCCGTCCCAGTACTCGCCGGCGCTATTGCCGATCGGCGTGATCGCGCCGTAGCCGGTGATGACCGCGCGCTGTGTGTCGGTTCGTACGGGGGTGGTGCTCATGGCTCCTCCTACTTTCCGGTCCAGCGTCGCAACACGATGGCGCCATTATGCCCACCGAGCCCGACGTTGTTGCTCACCGCTGCGCGAATCTCGGCACTGCGGGTCTCTCGGACCACGTTCAGGTTGCAGGCAGGGTCGACGTTCTTCGTGTGAAGGGTTCCCGGAATCACCTGGTGATGCAGCGAGAGGGTTGTGAAGACCGCCTCGACGGCGCCAGCGGCACCCATGAGGTGGCCGGTGAGCGACTTGGTGGCGGAGACCGGAATCTCTGCCGCGCGTGCGCCGAAGGCGGCGTGGAAGGCGAGCGCCTCACGCTCGTCGCCCACGGGCGTGCTGGTACCGTGCGGATTGATCAGGTCAATCTCCGTCGGGTCAATCTTGCCGCGCTGCAGCGCCCACTTGATGGAGCGCGCCGAACCGGCGCCGCCTTCAACGGGCTGGATCATGTCGTGCGCATCGGCAGAGCTGCCGTAGCCAACGACTTCGGCGTAGATCGTGGCGCCGCGCGCCGTGGCTGAGGCGAGATCTTCAACGATGAAGGCACCCGCACCTTCGCCCAAGACGAAGCCGGCGCGATCCACGTCGTACGGTCGGCAGGCCGATGCTGGCCCTTCGCCGTCGCGCGGACCGGCGAGGCCGCGCATGTTCATGAAGCCGATGTGTGCCACTTCAAGGAGTGGGTTCTCGGTAGAGCCAGCGATCACGGCGGTCACGTCGCCGCGCTTGATCGCCTCGGCCGCCTCGCCCAAGGCGTGCGTGCCGGTGGCGCAGGCAGAGACGACGGCCATGTTGTGCCCCACAGCACCAGACTCGATGGCGATCATGCCCGAGGTGCTGTCTACGAGACCGTGGGCGATGAATGTCGGCGCAACGGAGCGCGGCCCCTTCTCCTTCCAGGCCATCTGGTTCTCGATGAAGAGTCCCTGTCCGCCAGCGCCGGAGCCGAAGACGACGCCGACTTCTTCGCGGTTCGCGTCGGTGATCTCGAGCCCTGAGTCGCGCAGAGCCGCCTTCGCGGCCGCTACGCCCCAATGAATCTCGGGGCCGGTGCGGCGAATCTGCTTCGCGTCGAGCCACTGCGTGACATCAAAGTCCTTTACCTCGCCAGCGACCACGTAGGGTGCGTAGGGGGTTGGATCCCAGTGGGTGATCTGCGCGATGCCGCTGCGGCCTTCGGTGAGCGATGTCCACACGTCACCAGGGGTATTGCCGATCGGCGAGACGATGCCGAGTCCGGTGATGACGACGCGTCGCGTGTGATCTGGTTCGCGCATGGTGCTACTCCTTCACTACTTAGGCTGCTGGGCTTACTTCTTCAATCGAGAGAATCTCGGCGCCATCGGCCGATGGGATGCGCTTCACGAGCCCGGCGAGCACACGGCCCGAGCCGACCTCGATGTAGCGCTGCGTGCCCGCGGCCGCCATGGCGTTCACGGCGGCGATCCAGTCAACACCACCGGTGAGGTGGTTCGAGAGTTCGTCGCGCAGTTGGGCGGCGGTGGTGATACGCGCGGCGGTGGCGTTGGCGAGCATCGGCGTCTTCGGATCGGCGATGGACACGGCGGCGAGTGCCTCGCGCATGCCGGCGGCGGCCTCTTCCATCAGTGGTGAGTGGCTGGCGATGCTGACCTGCAGTCGTACGGCACGCTTTGCGCCTGCGGCACTTGCGGCGGCAACGGCCGCTTCGATCGCGGCGACCTCACCGGAGAGCACGATCTGCCCTGGCGAGTTGCGATTGGCGAAGACCAAGATGCCGAGCTTCGCGCCAGCGGCGATCACGTCAGCTTCGGCGCTCTCTGGGAGGCCGAGGATGGCGGCCATGGCGCCAGGTCGTCCACCGCCCGAGGCCTGCATCAGCTCGCCGCGTCGGCGCGCGAGTCGCACGCCATCGGCAACAGAGAGTGCGCCCGCAGCAACCGCGGCGGCGTACTGGCCAGCCGAATGCCCAGCAATGAGAATTGGTTCATCGAGTGCGGTGCCCGCAGCGGCGGCGCGTTCTCGCGCGGCGGCAAGCAAGGCGATGGAGATGGTGAGGATGGCGGGCTGCGCGACCTCGGTGCGCTCGAGGGCTTCGGCTGGGCCGGTGGCCATCAGCTGGCCGAGCGGCTCGCCCAGTGCGGCCTCAGCCTCCGCCAGCACGGCGCGTGCGGCGGGGGAGGCTGCGAGGGCGGCGGCACCCATGCCGACGCTCTGCGAGCCCTGTCCAGGGAAGATCCACGAGGTGATCGGAGACATGCGGCGAATCCTAGCCGCCCACCTAGGGGGCTGCGCTAATGTATGCGCATATGCATACACCGCGCCGTAGCCGCATCTCCGAGATTACGAAGGCCGCTGAAGGGCTGCGCAGCCGTCTCCCTGCCGCGGTGCGCGTTGCCCGTGGCGAGATGGGGGAGAGCCCGCTCGATGAGGTCTCGCGACGCCGGCAGAGTCTCGGTGAGATCGGCGGTCGCATCGTCTCCATTCGCCGCCTCTGGCGCGAGCTTGTTCTCTCAACGGCGCAGCAGTTGGCACCGAGCGAACTCTCGCTGGCGCAGGTCGCCGCCCTCTATCTGCTCGCCGATGGGAAGCCGCGATCGGTGGGAGAGATCGCTCGAGACCTCGGCCGCTCGCATTCGGCGACGAGCCGACTGGTGAGCTTCTTGCACGAGCGTCGCTATCTGCGTGCCGCGCCAACGAGTGATGCGCGCGTGCGCCGATCACAGCTGGCGGCAAGCGGTGAAGCGTTGTTGACGTCGATTGATCGCGGTCGCGCGGAACAGTTTGTGGATCTGGTGCGACGACTGCCGAAGGCGGAGCGCGGTCTGGTTGCTGCAGCGGTTGCCGCACTGGCAACGCGCGCGCCGGTTACTCCCCCGCGTACCCCATAGCTACGTCGTAAAGGACCTCAACGCCCCAGGCGAGAGCCTCTTGTGAGACGCGCTCGTCGATGCCGTGGAATCGCTCCATGAAGCGCTCCTTCGGATCAAGCAGATACGGTGAGAACCCGTAGGTTGGAATCCCGGCCGGCACGGTGATCTTTGCGTCGGTCGCATACGGAGCGACCGCTGGCATCAAGATCGCCTCGCTGTCGCGTGTGCGAATCGCGGCACTCGCAATACCGAGAATCTCGTGATCCATTGGGTTGCTCACTGCACCACCGTATTCGATGAGGTCGAGCTTTACGAACGGCGCAAGATCTGCACCAATGCGGTCGAGCATGTTGCGCTCGGCAGCCTCGCGCGTTGTCCCCGGCAGGATGCGGCTATCAACGGTGAGGGTTGCGGAGCCTGGCAACACATTGGAGCGAATGCCCGAGGTCAGGATCGTTGGGGCGAAGGTGTCGCGCAGCACCGCACGAAGTGCGCGGAGCAGCTCAGGGGCACAGCCTGCGGCGGCCGCCTCGCTGTTGAGCTCTTTTGCATCGTCGAAGGTTTGCTCGCTGAGGAGGCGTTCAAGGCGGCCGAGGGCTCCAGCTGGGAGGGCGGCACGAAGTGCGGCAAGAAGCGCCTCGTTCTCGGGCACGATCTGAACCGGGCCAGGCACCGAGACGCGCTCCACGACCTGAGCGGCACGCAAGAGGGCGTTGTCGCTGTCGGGCATCGAGGCGTGCCCCCAGCGGCCACTGACGGTGATGGCGAAGCGAGCGAAGCCCTTCTCGGCAACCTGCAGTGGGTAGATGCGTCGACCGGCGGCAGTGATCGTCATACCACCCGCTTCGGTGAGGCCAACGGCAGCGTCGAGCCAGTGCTTCCGATCCTTGAGAACGAGGGCGATGCCGTTGAGGCCGCCCGTCTCTTCGTCGGCGGTGGCGGTGAGGATGATGTCGCGACGCAAACCTGGGATCACATCCTTCGCCGGATTAAGTCCGGCGGCACGAGCGCGCTCACAGAGGAGGCGGATCACGCCGATCTGCACGGCGAGCGCACCCTTCATGTCGACAGCGCCGCGGCCCCAGATGTAGCCATCCTTCACGACGCCCTC
>JBIIRA010000015.1:0-19305 GCA_044341795.1 Candidatus Limnocylindrus sp. | reverse complement strand
GGTTGCTGGGATCCTCCTCGCCACAAGCACCTGGGCGATCAAGTACACGAGCCAAGTGATGCTCGAGTCGGTTCCGCTCCTCTTCTCACTCTTGGGCGTGGTGCTCTACGAGTTCGCGCGTGGCATATCTAGTGCACGTCGTCGCCGACTCGCCTACGTGGCTTCCGCCATCGGCATCGGACTTGCCGTTGGCGCAAAGTATCCGTACGCCATCGCCGGCCTCGCCATCGTCGTCGACCGCCTCCGCCGCACGCGACGCGGCGAGACACTCAGGCTCAAGGATGCGCTTGGCTGGAGCGCTATCGCTGCGCTCGCCTTCTTTGCAGTGAACCCGTACCTCTGGAGCGACCCGATCGGTCGGCTGATCGCCAGTGCCGCCTACCACCCCGACTACGCCACAAGCGTGCAGGTGCAATCCACCGGCTACCCCATGTGGCAGCAGCTGATCTGGCTTTTGCAGTCCGTGCCGTGGCACGACGACCAAAACATCTTCCTCGTGAAGTTCGACACCTGGATGCTACCGCTGGCGCTCATTGGTCTTGTGCCACTTGCACGCAAGCGACCGGTCTACGCAATCTGGCTTGGACTCGGCGCCGTTGCGCTGTTCTTCTGGCCAACCAAGTGGCCACAGTACCTACTAACGATTGCTGTTCCCTACGCGCTTGCCGGCGCCGCTGGCCTCGCGTTGATTGGGAAGATCGCCGTCGACCTCCCTCGTCGTCTGATCAAGGGACGCTAATCCCCCACTTCGCACCAAGCGCGCGGTGAGCCGCCTGCAGCTCACTCGGTGAAAGCGACCTTCCCCAAATCACCACCTCCATGATGGTGCCGACGAAATACTTCGCTGTCCCAGCAACGAACATCCCGCCGATCCAGTTCATGCTCTCTGTTGTCGTGATGTTGAACGACGTCTCCGCTCCTCCGTTGTACTGAAATCCGTCGGCTGCTCCTGCGGCGGTGCGCACGGTGGTGATGGTCAGTCCGGTGACAGTACGAGCGGTAGTGGCACCAGCTACCTGGCCATTGCTATACACACGCAGTCGACCAAACTCCATCGTGATGCCAGAGAAGCGGGTGCGGCTCCCCATGAGCGGATGGCTGAGCCCATCGTTGCTTTGGCGAAAGACGATCATCACCGTCATCGGCTCCAAGGGGATGCTGGTTGGTAGCTGCACCGCCGCACCGCTGAACTGCAGGCCGGTCACTCCCGCTGTCACCGTTGGGTAGGGTTGAAATGGTCCTGCACTTACGGGCGCATGTTGTGCCTGGCCCGACTTGTCGAACCAGTAGCGAAGGCGCGGCGAGAGCGCCATGGTTCCCGCCTCTGCGGCGTCGTACCAGAGGAGGAGCCCACTGTTGATGCCACCCGGGGCGCTCCACGTGCCAGAGCTGAGCGATAGGTCGAACCGCGGCGACCAGGCGGCACCCGAGGTTGCAAGGGCGATGAGTGCGAGGGGTACGGCAACTCGCAGCCACGAACGGTGCCGACTCACTCTGGCCCCCAGCGCAGCGGGAGCGAGATGGTCGCATTGGCGGCAGTGATACTTCCGAGGAGGATTACTTGAATCTGGCACTCGCTCGCGGCGGCGCCCGCAGAGAGTGACGCGAGTCGCCCCGTTGCAAGATTCGCCGCACTCCATGCGGCGGTGAATAGGTCGGCGGAGCTCGTCCAGGTTGTGCTGCCAACCGGGCGACAGGTGCTGGTAAGTCGCAGTGATCGGGCGATGGCACTCGTCGCGATCGGCGTGAATCGGTCCGGATCAATGCGCAACGTATTGGTGGTGCCAGCACACTCGCCCGCGACTCCCGTTGGGCACGGCGTGAGCGTGAGCGTCCACGTTGCCCGTCCTCCCGGAAGGAGCTGGCCGTGCGCATCGGTACCCGCCAACGTTGGGCCGCTCATCTCCACGCGCGCCCCTGGCGCGGAGGTGATGCCCACGTTGACGTGCCTCCCGGCACTGAACTGTGCCGCAACCTGCTCAAGCGGAAGTGATGTGAGGAGGCCAGTAGGGATGACTGCTGCCAGCCCACCGAGCACCGCGGCGTCGGTGATACGTTCGGCGTCTGGGCTGAGGCTGGCGTCGCCCTTGGTGCGCCGCCAGCCCTCACCCTCCTCGATCACCCGATGCAAGAGCAGCTGGCCATCACTCGAACGCTTCACCAGCACGATGTCCCCCACCGAGCCGCCCAGCCAGAGGCGCGCTGTCAGAACGAGATCCCCATCGCGAATGCTCGGACTCATCGAGCTGCCTGAGACCACTAACAGCCGCAAACCGGCGAGCTGCGTTGCACACGCGATGGCAATCGCCCAAGCGGCCGTCCAACGGGTTCGGCTCATTGCGTCTTGTTGCGTGCCTCAAAGGTAAACGTCGCAGCAACGGAAGAGTCGGCCCCCGTTGTGGCACTCGCTGGCAACGTGAAGGTGAAGGTGTAAGCCGCACTCTTCGCCGTTGCGCCTGTTACCGCGCCCCCGTTCTGCGAGCTCCATGCTGCGCCGATCGGCGTTGCAAACGAGCCATACGCCGAGAGCCCATTCAGTGCGCCGCTGTAGAGCGTCTCTGCGCTCCCACCACCAATGCTTCGTGTGATCGTTACCTGCAGCGCAGCGCCGAGCCCAGATGGGGCGGTCGATGTGCCGGTGATGTCACCCCAGACCGCAATCTCCGTGAGGCTCGATGGCGTCGTCACCGTTGATTCGTTCAGCACCGTGACCGTCTGGGTAAAGGTTGCCCCTGGACCAATGTTGGTGAGTGTTGCGCCACCGAAGGTCAGCTGCTGTACACCGCCCGTACTCAACGAGACGACCCCAGAGGTAGCCCCGCCAGTCACTGGTGCCGTGGCGGTAAACGCGGCGCTGGTGCGGCCAACCGTTGCTCCAATCACTAGCGCGCCCGCCACGACCACGGCCCGCACGGCGTGACGCGACGTCAAGAGAGTTCGCTCTGTTTGCATACCGACTCCTACGAGCGGGTTATTGGGCGGGTCGCAATCCTATGGGGAGGGGCGTACTGGCGGCGTTTCCGCGAACGCAGATCAGCCGAAGCGGCCCGAAACGTAGTCGGCGGTGAGCTGCTGCTGTGGGGCGGTGAAGATTTTGCCTGTCTCACCCTGCTCCACCACATAGCCGGCGCGGTCGTCGCCCATGGTGAGGAAGACGGTGTAATCCGACGCACGTGCCGCCTGCTGCATGTTGTGCGTCACGATCACGATCGTGTAATCGCGAATCAACTTGCGCATCAGCTCTTCAATCTGCAGGGTGGACTTTGGGTCCAGCGCGGAACACGGCTCATCCATGAGGATCACATCGGGTCGAATGGCAATGGCTCGCGCGATGCAGAGCCGCTGCTGCTGCCCGCCAGAGAGGGAGAGCCCAGGCTGATCGAGCTTATCTTTCACCTCGTCCCAAAGGGCGGCGGCGCGGAGGCTCTCTTCAACGAGGGCATCGATGCCTGTGGTCTCGCCGAGAAGGCGAAGCCCGAATGCCACGTTCTCGAAGATGGACTTCGGGAATGGGTTCGGTTTCTGGAAGACCATGCCGACGCGACGACGAAGATCAATCACGTCGGTTGCGCGAGCGTGCACAGAGGTGCCCTCAAAGGCGATCTCCCCCTCCATACGGAACCCGGGCACAAGATCGTTCATGCGGTTGATGGAGCGAAGCAGCGTGCTCTTACCGCAGCCAGAAGGGCCGATCAGGGCCGTGACCTTGTTCCGCGGAATGGCGAGATTTACGTCGCGCACCGCACGGAAGCCGCCATACCAGCAGCTCACGTTCTCTAGAAGGAGCGCGGGGTTCGATGATGAGGTGGGGGTAGCATCGGCAACGCTCGATGAGGCGGTCGCACCCACCTTGCTCACTGAAGGCTTGGTCACTGGTTCACGCTCGTTCATCGACACAGACGGTACCTCACCACTGGATCGTGCGCGACAGTCGCGCACGAAGGATTATTGCCACGAGATTGAGCAGGAACATGAGCACCAAGAGCACGAGGATTGCCGCGGCCGAGATCTCCTGGAAGGCTGCCTGTGGGCGACCCGCCCAGTTGAAGATCTGAATCGGCAGCACGGTGTACTTATCTTCAAAGGGATTGACGGGCACGAAGGTCACAAAGGTGACGGCTCCGATGAGAATCAGCGGTGCAGTCTCGCCGACCGCACGGCCAACAGCCAGCACGATGCCGGTAAGGATCCCAGGCGCCGCAGCGGGGAGCAGCGCTCGGCGCACCATCTGCCAGCGTGTTGCACCAAGTGCATATGCCGCCTCGCGCTGGCTAGGCGGCACGGCACGAATTGCCTCCATGCTCGAGATAATCACGACGGGCAGAATGAGCAGGCTTAGCGTGAGCGCAGCTGCAAACACCGTGCGCCCAAGGCCAAGGAGGCGTACGAAGAGCGCCAGACCAAAGATGCCGTACACGATCGAGGGGACGCCGGCGAGATTGGAGATGTTGATGCGCAGCAGGCGTGACCAGCGACCACGCCCCGCGTACTCCTCCAAGTAGATTGCCGCTGCGACACCGATTGGGAAGGTCATGATCGCAACGAGCGTTGTCACCCACAACGTTCCAACGAGCGCTGGGAGAATGCCGGCCTTGGCGGGGATGCGGCTCGGCGCAGAGGTGAAGAACTGCAGATCAACACTGCTCCCACCGCGCGCAACCACATCAATCAGTAGCGCTACTAGCGTGACAAGGCTGGCAAAGATCGCAAGGAACGCAAGCAAGCCAAACAGCGCATTCGCCACTTTTCGACGTGTGGTCGTCTGAGCGCTCATTCGTAGACGTTCCGATAGCGCGCCACCAGCCAGGCGCTGATGAGGTTGAGCGTGAAGGTGATCGCGAAGAGCGTGGCGCCCACGGCGAAGAGTGCCTTGAACTGGATGCTCTCGGTTGGGGTGTCTCCAAGGCTGATCTGCACGATGAACGCAGTCATCGTCTGCACCGATTCTGTTGGGTTCAACGTCAGCTGAGGATTCGTGCCGGCAGCAAGCACAACGGCCATCGTTTCGCCGACGGCGCGGCTCATCGCCAGAATCACCGCTGCAGCGATCCCAGAGAGTGCTGCAGGAAGGAGCACGCGACGCACTGTCTCCCAGCGCGTTGCTCCCAACGCATATGAGCCCTCTCGCAAGCCACGGGGCACGGCCCGCAGTGCATCCTCAGTAAGTGATGCAACGAGCGGAAGCACCAAGATGCCAACCACGATGCCAGCTGATAGAGCCGAAAAGGTCCCAAGGTCAGGCAGGATTGTGGCCTTCAGTAGCGGAGTGATGACCGTAATCGCGAAGAAGCCGTACACGATCGTTGGGATGCCAGCCAGGATCTCAAGGACTGGCTTGATGATGGAGCGAACCCGCTGGCTCGCAAACTCGCTCATCCAGACCGCGGCAAGCACACCGAGTGGTACCGCAAGAACGAGCGCAATGAAGGCGATCATGAGTGTGCTCGTGATCAGCGGAATGACACCGAACGCATACGGAAGGATTGATGCCGACCAACGAGTTCCAGTGAAGAAGTCAACAGGGGAGACTTCGCCGAAGAAGAAGATCGCTTCGACGAGGAGTACGGTGACGATACCAACGGTCGTGATGATCCCGATGGCCGCCGAAGCTCGAAGGAGGAATTCAATGAGCGCCTCGCCCCTGCGGGTGGTCGCGGCGGAGTCGGGGCGATGAGCTGTTGATACGCCTGCCACAAACCCTCCTCCTAAGCCGCTACCCCGTACGCGGCGATCCTACTCCTAGAAGTGTCGACCCGGGGGCTGATGGGGCCCCCGGGTCGTTTGAGCGCGCGTGAGGGCTCAGCGCCCGCTCAGAATCCTTACTTGATCGCAGCCTCTAGGGTCGCCTTCGCGGCGGCTAGGTCTGCGTCATTCAGGCCGATGTAGCCAACCTCGGTCGAGAGCTCGTTCGTGTTCTCCAGGAAGAACCGGAAGAACGCTGCGACCTCTGGTCGAGCAAGGGCTGCAACGGATGCATACACAAAGAGCGGTCGGCCGAGCGGCGCGTAGGTGCCGTCGTTTGCGCCTTCAGCTGAAGGTGCCGTGCATCCCTTGCCGCCGTCAATCTCAACTGCACGAACCTTGTCGGCATTCTCGGTCACATACGCAAGGCCGAAATAGCCCATTGCGTACTGCGAGCCGCTAATGCCGGTCACCAAGGTGTTGTCATCCTCGGATGCGGTGTAATCGGATCGCGAGCGCTTCGCCTCGCCGTTGATCACTTCCGTGAAGTAGTCAAAGGTTCCGGAGTCGGCGCCTGGACCATAGAGATCGATCTTCTGTGCTGGCCATTCAGCGCGAACGTCAGCCCAAGTTACGACCTTCGAATCGAGGTCCCAAATTGACTTGAGCTCGTCGGTTGTAAGGCAGGCAACGAAGGTGTTCTCCTTGCTCACCACAACAGCGAGTGCGTCAAGGGCGACCTTCAACTCAATGAATTCAATTTTTGCGTTCTTGCAGATCGTTGCCTCGGAGAGGACGTCATCGGCAGTTCCAGCGACACCGTCGTCACCGGGCTTGTCGCTCGTCTTGATTGGGCGTGACGCGTTGTTGGCGTCCATTTCGCCGGCGCAGAACTTCTTGAATCCGCCGCCCGTGCCCGAGAAGGCAACGGTGACCTGCACGCCGGAGTTCGCGTTCTGGAACTCCTCGGCAACGGCCTCGGCGATTGGATAAACGGTGCTCGAGCCGTCAATGGAGATATCGCCGGTCAGGGCTACGGCCGACGCCGACGGACTGGCTGCTGAACCGCCACAGGCGGCGATGAACAGGGCGGCCGCGGCGGCCACGCTGAGCTTCTTCATGGTGCTCTTCATGGTGCTCCTCTCATCTACATCGCTGGCTCTTGGTCCAGCCGAGAGAGAGTGGCAGGGGAATGTAAGCGGAATGTTATCGCCAGATTGGTGCCACGTTAATTCTCGGCTAGGATGCTCGGCATGGCTATCCCGCGTCGACCCTGGCTCCACGTCATTGCTGGCTGCATGAGCAGCGGCAAGACGGCCGAGGTCGTCCGCCTCCTCACCCGTCGGCAGATCGCCGGCCAGAGTGTGCTCCTGATTACCCCCGCCCGAGACACTCGAGTTGCCCCAGGAGAGGTGGTCAGCCGCACGGGCACCCGCTTCCCGAGCGTGGTGGCGCCGGACGCTGCGGCGATTCGCAACGAGGTCGCGCGCCTGAACCCCGATGCGGTGGCGATCGAAGAGGCCCAGTTCTTCGGGCCAGAGCTGCCCGCCATTATTGAAGAGATCGTTGGGGCACCACGAACCGTGATCGTGAGTGGCCTTGATCAAGACTTCGCCGGTCGCCCATTCGCCACGATTCCAGAACTGATGGCCCGCGCCGATGAGGTGACGAAGCTCTCAGCGATCTGCGTCGTGTGCGGAAACGAGGCGACGCGCACCCAACGCCTGCGAGACGGCAAGCCGGCACGCGCCGACGATGAACTGATCGTGATCGGCGGCATGGCGGGTGACGACACGTACGAGGCGCGCTGCCGCGCCTGCCACGAGGTGATCGCCTAGCGCGTTCGCTTTCGCGCTGGGCTTCGGCGCGGACTCACAGATCGAATCGCCCCCCACTCCGCCACCAGCACCGCGCCGAGGATCAGCGCCCCACCAACCAGCTGGATGGCAGTGAGGCTCTCGCTAAAGAGGTACCCCGCCGCCACGATCGTGAAGATCGGCTCCACGGTGCTGATCAGCGCCGCGCGAGCCGCGCCAAGTCGCTGCGCCCCTATATAGAAGGCGCCGATCGGAATGATGCCCGCGATGGTGGCCACGCCGATGATCGGCAGGAGGGCCGCGTCGGGGATCGGCAGCGGCAGCAGTTCGCGGCCGAGTGCGGCGCGCAGCACGAACATGCCCACCGCAGTGCCGAGCAAGCTGAGCGGGATCGCGGCGAGCGGCGAGGTGCCCCCACGACCTGATGCGCCGGTGCCACTCTTCGTCTCACCGCCGAGACGTGCGGCGAGGATGATGTAGCAGCTGTAGATGATCGGTGAGGCGATGCCGAGCACGAGGCCAATCAGCGCCGGCTCTTTCGCTTCGGGGATACCACCCACGCCGAGCACAACGCCCGTGGTCGCGATGGCTAGGGCGATCCACGGGCGTGGCCCCGACGGCGCGTGGGCAAAGAAGATCGAGAGCACGGCAACGATTGCAGGGAAGGCGTAGGTCATGAGGCCGGCGAGTGAGGCGTCAATCCAGGTGAGGCTCCCAAAGTAGGTGGCGGCGTTGGCGGTGAAGAAGAGCCCGATCGCGAAGGAGCGAAGCGCACGCTCGCGGGTGAGGCTGCGAAGGGCCGCGCGACCGGCAGGAAGCGCAAGCACGATAACGCCGAGGATGAGCGCGGCGAGCAGGTGGCGCCAGACCAGTAGATCGAGCCAATCAAAACCAGTTGGGTAGATCGCTTTCGCAAAAAGTGAGCCTGACCCATAGCCGATCGCTGACACCACCACCAGCAGAATCCATGGGAGACGACTCGAACGCATCGGGGAAGGATACGCTGCGAAGGGTGCTCGGTGTGTGCCACGCATCACGCATCGCACTCGGCTAGCATCAGCGCTATGGCAAAAACCACTGCACGGTCGGCTCCACGTCTCACCGCCGCTGCACCGCTGGCGATTGCCCTTGCAATGCTCACCATCTATATCGTGTGGGGCACGACGTACCTTGCCATTCGGGTGGTGGTCGACCCAGATCAGGGTATGGCCATTCCGCCGTTCGCCATGGTGTTCATTCGATTTGCCATTGCCGGTCTTGCCATGCTGGCGCTCGTCGCCCTCTTCGCCCGCGATGCGCTGCGCTCGCTCACCCGCGCGCAGATTCGCGACCAGGCAATCGTCGGTATCGCCCTCAATGTGGGTGGGCTCGGCGTGACCTCGTTTGGCGAGCAGACGATCCCTTCGGGCATTACCGCACTGCTCATCGCCCTGCTCCCAATCTGGGTCGCGGTGATCGGGCGCGTCGTCTATAAGGACCGCATCGCTCCGCTCAGTATTCTCGGCATCGTCGTTGGCATCGTGGGTGTGATCATCCTCATCTCTCCTGATGCGGGTGACGCTGGCCTGGATCCGCTCGGCCTCGCCTGCATCCTCTTTAGCCCGCTCAGCTGGGGTGCTGGCTCCATCTGGAGTCAGCGTGGTGCCGCAACGCCGGCAGACTCGCGGGTCGCCGTCGCAATTCAGATGCTCGCTGGTTCTATTGGCGGTGCCGTGATCGCAACGATCCTCGGCGAATGGAGCAACGTACAGTTCGGCGCCCTCGGAAACGATGTAATCATTGCCCTCGCCTACCTCATCGTCGTCGGCAGCCTCATTGCTTACAACGTCTACACCTGGTTGCTCCGCGTTGCGCCATTCGGCCTCGTCTCTACCTACGCCTATGTGAACCCCGTCGTCGCGGTGCTCGCGGGGAGCTTCATCTTGAGTGAACCAATTTCAGCGCAGCTAATTGCCGGCGGTGCGGTAGTCGTGGCTGGTGTCGCAATCATGGTGACGGCACGCAGTCGAGCAATTGCACGCGGAGCCGCGTCACACTGAAATGAGCGCGGGCGACACGCCACTGCGCGTCACGAAAGCGGCGGCTCGCCGCTTCCTTGCTGAGCGCCATATGCTCCTCCCGCCACGACAACTCCCCGCCAGCAAAGGGTCGGTGCTTGCGCTCGTTGAGCGGCTTGGCTCCCTGCAGTTCGACCCCGTTGACCTTGCGGGGCGCAGCCACGAGATCGTCTGCCATGCCCGTATTGACGGCTTTGAGCCACGGTGGGTGGACGAGCTCCTCTACGCCAAGGTTCCCGCCCACCGAGCGCTGGTGGAGCAATACAACGGCGTACTGGTGATCGTGCCCGCCAGCGATCTCCCCTACTACCGACGCCCTGCCGACAAGCGTCGCGAGCGCTATTGGCGCGACGGCACCTACAAGCGACTCAAGCCGTGGGCCGACACGATCATGTCGCGCATTACCGCCGAAGGGCCGCTCAGCGCCGCCGACTTCGGCCCCTCGAAATCTGTCGCCTGGTCATGGGGGCAGACCCCCGCCTATCGCGCCGCCCTCGAGATGCTGCAACTCGCTGGGTTGTTGCACCTCGCGCGCCGCGACGGATCACGGCGCTGGTTCGACCTTGCCGAACGACTAATCCCGCGCAACGCGCTGGAGCGCCGCGTCAGTGAAGAGGAGCAGATCGAACACACCTTCTTGGCACGCCACCGCGACCTTGGACTCGCCTCTGCGAACGGCGTCTGGGTGCAGACCGACTGGCCGCTCAAGCGCAAGGAGCTGGTGCGTCGACTCACCGATCGCGGCGCGCTGCTGAACATTGAGATTGACGGTCTCCCGGGTCCGTGGCGCATTCCTGGCGGCGAGCGCTTCGCCCTTGAGGCGGCGATGCGCGCCACAGCCGGCACGCGACCGGTGGCAGCGGATCCGAACGCGGTCACGCTCCTCTCGCCGCTCGACCCGCTCATTCACGACCGAAAGCGGCTCGAGACGCTCTACAGCTTCCACTACCGCTGGGAGATCTACACCCCTGAGAAGAGGCGCGTCTATGGCCCGTACGTGATGCCGATCCATGCGGGCGACGCCATCGTTGGGCGCATCCAACTACGGCGCGTAAGGGAGACGGGGGTCATGACGATCGACGGTCTCTGGTGGGAGCGCGGTGCAAAGCCAGCGCGTCACATTGCCGGACTTGCGAACGCAATCGCTGCGCACCAGCGGCTCCTTGGCGTAACAGCAGGGCAGATGCCGAAAGAGATTGCGGATCGAAGTGACGGGCGGCGCCTCTTTACGGCGCTGCGAAAGATCGCCGGCTAGACGCCGAGGTAAGCCTCGCGCACCTTCGGGTTCTTCGCCAACTTTGCACAGCTGTCCTCGAGGGTGACCTCGCCAATTTGCAGGATGTAGCCGCGCTTCGCAATGCCGAGCGCCATCATGGCGTTCTGCTCAACCAGGAGTACCGCGGTGCCGCGCGAGTTGATCTCGGTGATGATGTCAAAGATCTGCTCCACCAAGATTGGCGCGAGGCCCATTGAAGGCTCGTCAAGGAGCAGGATCTTCGGCTGTGCCATCAGGGCGCGGCCGATCGCGAGCATCTGCTGCTCGCCGCCCGACATGGTGCCGGCGGCCTGGCTCTCGCGCTCCTTCAATCGGGGGAAGAGTTCAAAGACCTTCTTGAAATCCTTCTGCACGTCG
Source organism: Candidatus Limnocylindrus sp. (assembly GCA_044341795.1). GTDB lineage: Bacteria > Chloroflexota > Limnocylindria > Limnocylindrales > Limnocylindraceae > Limnocylindrus. Next base: position 8,116 of record JBIIRA010000015.1, on the reverse strand, counting down.
GGGCCAGACTTACGCAGGAAGGCTCCCATCTCGAGGTTCTCGCGCACCGACATGCGCGCGAAGACACGACGACCCTCTGGGCTATGGCCAACGCCAAGACGCACGATGTCGTGCGGTTCGGCCTTCTCAATCGACTTCCCCTTCAGCTTGATGCTTCCCGAACGGGCGCGCTCAAGCCCAGAAATGGTGCGCAGGGTCGTCGTCTTGCCGGCACCGTTTGAGCCGATGAGCGTGACGATCTCGCCCTCTTCCACCTTGAGTGAGACACCGCGAAGGGCGTGCACTGCACCGTAGTACGTGTGCACATCCTTTAGTTCAAGCAGTGGTGCCATCGTCGTACTCCTCTCAGTGTCCCGCTGCGGCGCCGCGGCCGAGGTAGGCCTCGATCACCTTTGGATTGGTGCGGATCGCCTTTGGCAGACCCTCGGCAATCTTCTCGCCGTGGTCGAGCACCGTGATGTAGTCCGAGATTCCCATGACGACGCGCATGTCGTGCTCAATGAGCAGCACGGTGATGCCGAGCTCGTCGCGAATGCGGCGGATGAGCGCGGTCATCTCTTCGGTCTCTTTCGGATTCATGCCGGCGGCCGGCTCGTCGAGCAGGAGGAGCTTTGGTCGGCTGGCGATCGCGCGGGCAATTTCAAGCAAGCGCTGCTTTCCGTACGGCAAGTTCGACGCCAACTCGTTCTCCATGCCAGCGAGGTCCACGAAGGCGAGAAGCTCGCGTGCGCGCTGCTCAGCGGCCGCCTCCTCTTCGCGCACTAGGCGAGTCCTGAAGAGGGCCCCGAGGAGGCTGCCATGTAAATGCACATGCATGCCAACGAGGATGTTTTCGAGCGTCGTCAGGCTCTTGTAGAGGCGAATGTTCTGGAAGGTGCGCGCGAGTCCGGCAACCACCATGTCGTTTGGTCGTGCAGGTCGCGTGACGCCGATGCGCTTGATGAGGCGGTTGTACCAGGCGGGACGCACGATGTTCAGGAGGAGTGCGCCAACAAACCCGAGGAGAGCGACGGCTACTGAGGCAACCCCCTCAATGAGTCCGGTGTCGCCACCGACGGCCATCAGGAAGTAGATCGCCAAGCCAATGAACGGAATCGTGGGGAGCACTAAGAGGATCGGCTCTCGGCCAGCGCCCGTTGGCGGCGAGATCAACGGCTTGCCGTCGAGCTCAATGGTGCCTTCAGTTGGGGCGTAGATGCCAGCGATGACGTTGAAGAAGGTGGTCTTCCCTGCGCCGTTTGGCCCGATGATCGCACTGATCGAGCCACGTGGGATCTCGAAGTCCACGCTATTCACGGCGACGAGGCCGCCGAACTTCCGGGTGACACCGCGTGCCCGCAGCATTGGTCCGCTCTTCGCTGCGCTCACTTCAAGCCGCCCTTTCCAATCTTGAGGGGGGCGAACTCGCGCATGCGTCGTCGTGCCGGGAAGATCCCCTGTGGTCGCTTGAGCATCATCAGTACCAGCACGATGCCGTAGAGCACGTACTGGAATTCGAGGAAGTCAATCTGGTTGAGAATCGGGATGTTGAAGTTCTCGACGAGCGTGTTGAGCTGCTTCAGCAGAATGCTCTGGAACAGATAGATGATGAATGCGCCCGTAGCAACGCCGATGGTGTTCCCCATGCCACCAAGCACCACTGCAGCAAGGGCGCTGATGGACACTGCAAAGCGGAATTGGTCAGGCGCAACAATCGTGATCTTCGCCGCGTTCACGACGCCGACGATGCCGGCAATAGACGCACCGACGGCGAACGCCTGGAGCTTCGCGATCACCGTGTTAACTCCAGAGGATTCAGCGGCCAGCTCATCTTCGCGAATGGCGTCCCACGTGCGACCAAGCCGCGAATCTTCGAGGCGGTACACCATGATCATGATGACGGTGAAGAGCACTGCCACCAGCCCATACATTGGCCACGGGTTGGTCAAGGTGAACTCCAAGATTCCTGGAATGCTCGGCTTGTCAATACCCCCGATCCCATTGACGCCATCGGTGAACTTGTCAGCGTTCATGATCGTGATCGGCACAATCTCTCCGAAGCCGAGGGTCACAATCGCGAGGTAGTCACCGCGGAGGCGCAGTGTGGGCGCACCGAGCAGCACGCCGAAGATCGCGCCGACGATGCCTCCGGCGAGCAGCATCGGCCAGAACGGAACATGGAGGCCTGAGAACGGCGATGCGGCAAGGGCGTAGGTGTATCCGCCAAGGGCAAAGAAGGCGGCGTAGCCGAGGTCGAGCAGCCCCGCGAAGCCAATCACCACGTTGAGCCCCATCGCCAACATGGCGTAGATGGCTGCGGTGGTGAAGGCATTCACCCAGGCGTTCGTTGCCTGAATGCCGTCAAACGGTGGCATGCTGGTAAGGAGCGGTAGCGCGACGCTCAGCAGCGCCACTCCAACAAAGATGCCGAAGCTGCGGTGCTTGCGGAAATACGCCCGCACTGGTGCGAACGGAGCATTGACCGCGTCGATGAACCGACTCATGCGCGGTCACCTGAGTGCGAGCCGAGCAGACCTGTTGGGCGGAAGACGAGGAAGATCACCAGGAGCGAGAAGACCACGGCACCGCCCCAGCGGCCATAACCGAAGGCCGAGGCGCCAACCTCAATGAAGGCGATCAGGAAGCCACCGAGCGCAGCGCCCGCCGTATTGCCGATCCCGCCGAGCACGGCGGCGGTGAAGGCCTTCAGGCCCGACTGGAATCCGAGGCTGAAGCTGGTGTTGCCGTAGTAGAGACCGTGCACCACCCCTGCAGCGCCGGCGAGGCCAGAGCCGATGAGGAAGGTGATCATGATCGTGCGATTGATGTCGACACCCATCAGTGACGAGGCATCACGATCCATAGAGGTCGTGCGCATGGCGCGCCCCGTGCGGGTGCGGGAGATGAAGAGTTGCAGGGCAAACATCAGCGCCACTGATGCGGCAATCACAAAGAGATTCAAGAGCGGGACCCGGGAGCCCGAGACCTGGATCGACCACTCGATCGGCACGAGCTGTGGGACGGTGACGATGGTTGGTCCGAAGAAGAATTGAATGATGTTCTGCAAGATGAAGCTCACGCCGATGGCGGTAATCAGCGGGGCGAGCTTCGGGGCGCGGCGCAGTGGGCGATAGGCAAGGCGCTCAATCAGGGCACCGATGATCGCCATGATGGCGATGGTGAGCGCAAAGAGGATCAAGACGCTAGCCGCAAGCATCGGAACGTTCGTGATGGCCCCCTCGTTGCCCAAGAGGCTGCTGCTAATGAACATCGCCACGAAGGAACCGACCATGAAGACATCACCATGGGCGAAGTTGATCAGCTCAATGATTCCGTAGACCATGGTGTAGCCGAGGGCGACGAGGGCGTAGATGGCGCCGAGAGTGAGGGCGTTCACAAACTGGTCAATGCCCAACACGGTCAGTGAGATCGCGAGGAAGGCAACGATGCTGATCGGGAGGCGCAGACTGCCGAGGAGACGCCCGGCAGAGCTGCTCGTCGCGTTGGCAGTGGCCATGTACCCCCCATATTGGCAGCCGAAGCGGGCTGCAGACCTGTTGTGTAGATAGTGCCGCCCAGCGAGTGATTCGGCAAGAGGGGAGTTACCTGCGGGGAAAACGAAGACCCCCACCACCCTTGCGGGTGATGGGGGCCCTCACGGTTGCCTATATCAGGCGCGTAGGTTCCCCTACACGGCCAGATTAGTTCCCGTAGTTGATCTCCTCAACGAACGTCCACTTGCCACCATCAACCTTGTACAGGGAGATGATGCGCTGGGTCGTGTCGCCGACCTTGTCAAAGCTGACCGAACCGAGCACCGTCTCGAAAGCGGAACCCTTATCGACAACAGCAGCACGTACGGTCTCGCGGGTCACAGTGCCACCGGTGACGGCAGCCTTGATCCCCTCGACCAAGATCTGAGCGCAGGCGTAGCCAGCGTAGGCGTAACCCTCGGCATCCTTGCCGAACTCAGCCTTGAACTTGGTGTTGAAGGCATCCTTGCCAGGAATGTTCTCGATCGCAGCCTGTGATCCAAAGCTGTTCTCAGCATTTGCACCCGCGATCTTGATGTATGAGCCATCGCCCGTGCCGTCGTAGATGCCGTCAGCGCCGTAGAACGGCAACTTGCCAAGGCCCGCCTGGGCAAGCGCGTTGCGGAAGAGCGGGGCGCCGTCTGACGTTACGCCACCATAGAAGATCGAGTCAGCGCCGGCTGCCTTCGCGGCTGTCGCAACAGCAGAGAAGTCTTGTGTGCCCGCTGGGAGGCCGGATCGGCCAACAACGGCACCGCCATCCTTCTTGAACTGCGCCTCGAAGGCATCCGCCACACCCTTGCCGTAGGCATCCTGGGAGTCGAGGATGTAGATCTTCTTAGCGTTGTTCTTCTTGGCGTACACGGCTACGGCTGGACCCTGAAGGTCGTCCGTCGTCGCAACGCGCACGTAGTTCACTGCGCGGCCGCCACGAAGGGCTTCGCCGTCAGTGCCCTTGGTGAGCGCTGGGTTCGTGTTCGACGGTGAGCACTGAAGAAGACCGGCCTCTGACGAGACTGGAATCTGTGCCTTGGCCGAAGCCGAGTTGAATGGGCCAACAACGGCAACAACCGACTCGTCACCGACGAAGGTCAGGATGTCTGCAGCGGCCTGGGCCGGGTTGTGTGCGCCTTCGATTGCGTGGTCAAGAACCTTCGCCTTGAGGGTGTAGCCCTCAATCGAAGCCTCCTTGATCGCAAGGAGTGCGCCGTCGCGAGCTGGGCCCGCTGACGCAAGGCTTGAGCCGTTGAGTGGGAAGCTAATCCCGATCGTCAACGTCTTGCCCGCGGTGCTCGCCGTCGAGCCACCGCATGCAGCTGCGAGAATCGCAACTGCTGCAAGGGCGCTAAGGCCCTTCTTGTTAAAGACCTTCATGAGGTCCTCCTATCTGCTATTCCCAACCGTTCCGGCTGGGCTCGCCTCTGTTTCGGACTACGTGATCACGCCTCACCTACTTGCGTAGATATGACGATGCGGCTGCGTCCGATGCAGTCGAGGAAGGCAATCATGAACGAGCCCGCGCCTGTGCGCAACTTTTTTCCCTGCGCGTTTGTGCTCAGATGCGCGAATGTTAAGGAATCCGAATCTTTCGGCTAACGCCCTTCGGCGATCAGCAGGGTTGCCCCTGCCGATACCTCAAGTTCGACCTCACCTGCTGCAAGGTGCGCGCTGGTCATGGCCGCCATTCGCAATCCATCCGCAACTATTCCGCCAGTCGCTGTGGCGGTTGCGCCGTGCGGCCCCACCGCAATACTCCCCGCCCATGGCCCCACAACGGCACGGGCCGAGAAGTGCGGCGAGGTAATCAGCGACTGCTCGCCTGGCAGCTCCCAATCGATCGCGACGGTACGCGTCGCGTGGTGCCCCGCATCCGTCGCGCGAATCGCTTCCGTGGTGTGGATCGGCCGCGATGGATCATTGCGCCCCCAGTCAGCAACACGATAGGTCCGGTCGGATCGCTGCTGCACCTCCCAAATGAACAGGCCGGGCATCAGCGCATGCAAGCAACCGGTCGGGACGTCGAACACATCGCCGCGACGTGCGGCATGCCGCGCCAAAAGCGGGGTGATGTCTGCGCCAGCGGTCAGGGCGTTAGAGATGTCGGCACCAGAGACTGATGAAGCGCGCCCGAGCAGCAGCTCGGCTCCAGGCGCAGCTTCAAGGACAACCCACGCTTCATGCTTACCGATCGCATCGGGGCCGTGCATCACCTTCGCCAGTTCGTCGTCCGGATGCACCTGTACCGAGAGTCGATCTTGTACATCGAGCAGCTTCACTAAAACGCCCCCCGACTGTTCGTCGGCGTCACCGAACCAGGCTTCACCGATTGGGCCGCTCGGCGCAACGTCGGGGGCGAGCGCTCGAAGGCGATCGCCGCCCCATACACGCCCAACAAGACGCGGGGGGAGGAGATGCGTATCGCGCGGTGCTGACTCAGTCATAGGGAGAGTCTAGGCGAGGGACCAAGCCACGGAGGGGCTGATCGTGCGAGTTAGGTGAGCACGCTCGCGACCGCCTTGGCCACGATGGGGATCTTCGTGGCGGAGAGTCCCGCCATGTTGATGCGCCCACGGGCGACAAGGTAGACCGCATGTTCGTCACGGAGGCGCTTGAGCTGATCGTCGGTGAGTCCAAGGAGCGAGAACATGCCGTGGTGCTGCAGAAGGTACGAGAAGTCACCAGCGCCGGCAGCGGTGAGCGCGGTGGCTAAGGTGACGCGACTCTCCTTGATGCGGGTACGCATCGCCGTGACCTCGCCCTCCCACTGTACGCGGAGCGATGCGTCGCCGAGGATGGTGGAAACGATCGCGCCGCCATGTGCTGGAGGGTTGGACCACATCGTGCGCACCGCCATGCGCGCGTGTGATGCAATCGATGAGGCTGCGGCAGTATCGGTACCGATGATTGCAAGGCTGCCGACGCGCTCGTTATAGAGAGCGAAGTTCTTTGAGGAGCTGCTGGCAACGAGCACCTCACAGCCGGTCGCCAAGAAGGCACGTAGCGATGCCGCATCTTCAATGAGCCCTTCGCCGAAGCCCTGATAGGCGAAGTCGAGGATCGGCAAGATGCCGCGGTGGGCAATCAGTTGTGCGATCTCGTTCCACTGCTCGGGCGTTGGATCAATGCCTGTTGGGTTGTGGCAGGCGCCGTGCAAAATCATTGCGTCGCCACCCTTCGCTGCGGCGATCGCATCAAAGAGTGCGCTGGTGTTCAACGATCGCGCATCGTCGGTGATCCAGTCGTGTCGTCGCGCCGTGATGCGCGCTGACTCAATGATCTGCGTGTGATTTGGCCATGTTGGTTCGCCCACCCAAATCTCTGCGCCGGGTCGAAGTCGCGAAACCAAATCAACAGCAAGGCGCACAGCGCCAGTACCGCCCGGCGTATGAATCATCTGCACGCGATCTGCGGCGGTGGGTTCGATCTCGCCCCACGCCCCGCCAACGGTGCGGAAGAGAAGTGATTTGGCCGCCGCTAGATAGGCGGGGTCGCCGCCGATCGGCATATAGAGCTTCGAAGTGGTGGAGGCGAGGAGGCGCTCCTCGGCGGCGCGGACGCTCGGCAGGATCGGGGTGACCCCCTGCTCATCCATGTAGACGCCGGCGGCAAGGTTAATCTTGTGTGGGCGTGGGTCGGCACGGAAGAGCTCGACGATCCCAAAGATCGGATCGCCAGGCGCGTCGCTGATTCGTGCGGAGAGGGCCCCTTCAGACATGCGGCGAGTCTACCCGCGCGACGCGGGCGGCGCGTTTTCTCTCGCGGGCGTACGATCGCGCCGATGAGCTTCTTTGACCTCGATCCGATCGGCTGGATGTTCGTCGGCCTTCTGGCCGGCGGGCTCTCCTCCCTACTCGTTGGCGGCCGCGCCGCGCGGGGTTGCCTCCCAAACATTCTGGTTGGCATTCTGGGCGGCATCGTGGGCGGCACCCTCGCGAAGGGGGCCGGCTACGGCGACCCGGGCGGATTCACTGGATCAGTCTTCGTGGCGCTGCTCGGATCAGTGATCTTGCGGCTGGCGCTGGAGTTCGTTGACAGGCGCCCGCGACGATGAGCGAAGAGAAGCTCGTGGAGAAGCCGTTCAGCCCTGGCCTTGCTGGTGTTGTTGGCGCCGAAACCGCCGTCGGCTACGTCGATGGCGCCGCGGGTCGTCTCCTCTACCGCGGCTACCCCATTGAAGAGGTCGTCACGAAAGGAAACTATGCGAACGTCCTCGACCTTCTGCTGACTGGTGAGTGGCATCCAAACGCACAACTCGCTCCCGAGAAGGTTCCACCAGCCGTTCTCGCCGCACTTCGCCTCCTCCCTGCCCACGCCCATCCAATGGATGCACTGCGCACCGCTATTTCGGTCTGGGGCGCTGGTGAGCGACTCGGCTGGCCACCAACCGCCGACGAGGCGAAGCGCATTGCCGCCTTTGCGCCATCGGCACTCGCTGCATTCGCGCGATTGCGACAAGGGCTTGAGCCCGTAGATCCGAAGCCTGGTCTTGGCATCGCGGCCGCGTTCTTGCAGCAGCTCCACGATAAGGAACCCGATCCGGCAACCGCCCGCGCGCTTGATGCGTATTTGATGGTGGGTGCGGAGCATGGTCTGAACGCCAGCAC
>JBIIRA010000014.1:0-19389 GCA_044341795.1 Candidatus Limnocylindrus sp. | reverse complement strand
CAGCGGGCTGCAACGCTGCGCTCTACCTCAGCGGCGCTATAAGAGGGGCCGAGCTCGCGTGCCGCCGTCACGCTGATGCGCGGGGGGTGGCCGTGCGCGTGCGCGGTGCGCGTCGGACCGCTGCCGCAGGCTCACTCACGCCAATCTCGCGCTCGGTGAGCATGAGCGGCAGCGCGCCGGCACTAATCGTCTCTTCGGTGACCACACAGCGACGCACGTCGGGGCGGTCGGGCAGGTCGTACATCGTGGCGAGCAGTGCATCCTCAAGAACCGCACGCAGCGCACGTGCGCCCGTCTTGCGCAGCAGCGCCTTCTCGGCAACCGCATGCAGGGCAGCTGGCGTGAACTGCAGATCAACGTTGTGCATCTGGAAGAGGCGCTGGTACTGCTTCACCAGGGCGTTCTTCGGCGCAACGAGGATCTCGACGAGATCGTCGAGCGTCAGCGGATCAAGGGCAACGATCATCGGCAGGCGGCCGATGAATTCAGGGATGAGGCCGTAGCGCAGCAGATCATCGGGCATCAGCTGCTCCAACACACGAGTGCGCTCATCTTTGCTGGCGGGCGTGTCGGAACCGAAGCCGATACCGCGTCGACCAACGCGATCCGAGACGATCTTCTCGAGCCCTTCAAACGCACCGCCGCAGATGAAGAGGATGTTGGTGGTATCGATCTGGAGGTACTCCTGATGCGGATGCTTGCGGCCACCCTGCGGCGGAACGTTCGCCACTGTGCCTTCGATGATTTTGAGGAGCGCCTGCTGCACCCCTTCGCCCGAAACGTCGCGGGTGATTGATGGGTTGTCGGACTTTCGGGTGATCTTGTCGATCTCGTCGATATAGATGATGCCGCGCTGTGCGCGCTCGATGTCGCCATCGGCGGCCTGGATCAGGCGGAGCAGAATGTTCTCAACGTCTTCACCGACGTATCCCGCCTCGGTCAGGCTCGTGGCATCGGCGATGCAGAACGGCACATCAAGGAATCGTGCGAGTGTCTGCGCAAGCAACGTCTTGCCGGAACCAGTTGGCCCAACGAGCAAGATGTTTGACTTGGCGATCTCCACTCCGTCGGCCACGGTTGGTGCGCCAACGCGCTGGTAGTGGTTATGCACGCCCACGGCGAGCGAGCGCTTGGCGCGCTCCTGGCTCACGACATGCTCGTTCAGCGCCGCGTGAATCATGCGCGGGGTTGGCGTGACGCCGCCGAATGACTTACGCTGCGGCGCCGATGGTGACTGCTCGGTAGCGATCTCGGCGCAGAGGGCAACGCACTCGTCGCAGATGTAGACGCCCTGGCCGGCGATCAGCTTACGAACCTGCTCCTGCGTCTTACGGCAAAAGGAGCAGCGATACGAGCCTGTGCCTGCACTTCGCGGGCCGCGCGTCTTACCGCCTCCCGACTCTCCGGATCCAGTTCCTCCGCTCATGCGGCGCGCCTCACTTCCCCTTAGGCGGGACGATGGCAGGAAGCTTGTAGACCTCGTCGATGATCCCGTACTCCACCGCCTGCTCTGGCGAGAGGAAGAGGTCGCGGTCTGTATCTTTCACGACCTTATCCATCGGTTGGCCCGTGTGGGCGGCGAGGATCTCCTGGGTCGTGCGTACGAGCTGCTCCATCTCCTTCACCTGAATGAAGACGTCGGGCGTGTTGCCGCGGAATCCGCCAGAGCCCTGGTGGATCATGATGCGGCTGTGCGGCAGAGCGAAGCGTCGACCTGGTGCACCAGCGGCGAGGAGCACCGCGCCCATCGACATGGCAATGCCAGTGCAGATGGTGCTCACCGGGGCGCGCACGTAGCGCATCGTGTCGTAGATCGCGAGGCCGGAGGTGATCACACCCCCTGGGCTGTTGATGTACAGGGAGATCTCCTTCTCGGGATCCTCAGAGTCGAGGAAGAGGAGCTGCGCAATGATCAGGTTGGCGATGTCGTCTTCGACTGGGCCGCCAAGGAAGATGATGCGCTCCTTGAGTAGGCGTGACCAGATGTCGTAGGCGCGTTCGCCCTTGCTGGAAGACTCAATCACCATTGGTACGAGCATTGGTCACCCCCTATGTGTGCACCCGCTCCCTGCGGGAGGCTGAGTTTACTTGGCGGAAGCCTTCGCGGCGGTAGGCGTCGCTGGGCGCTCAGGGGCCCAGGTTGGCCAGGCCTTTGGATGAGCGTCAAACCACTCGTCGACGAGACGCTCAACTACAAGGGAGCGGCGCAGTGAGGCGCGGATCGCTCGGCGACCGCGCTCCGATGAGAGATAGGCCTCGAGCTTGCGTTGACCCTGGGTCTGCGGGCGGGCGCGCTCGACCTCTTCGTCGATCAGCTCCTCTGGGACCTCGACCCCTTCGGCGCCGGCCACGGCGCTCAGGACGAGCAGGGTTCGCGCGCGGCGCTCGCCGCGCTCACGCATATCGGCACGAAGATCTTCCACGCTCTTTCCAGCGGCGCCGAGGTACTGCTCAAATGTCAGGCCCTGTCGCGCAATGCTGCGCGCCAACTCGTCAACGAGGCCATCAATCTCCTCTTCAATGAGTGGGTCGGGGATCTCAACGGTGGCACCCTCCATGGCGAACTCGACGATCTTGTCGGCGAACTCATGTCGGGCGCGATCAACCGCACTCGCCTTCAGGCGCATCAAGATCTCGGCCCGCAGGCCAGCAACATCGGTGACGTTCGCAACCTGAGCGGCGAAGGCATCATCAAGTGGCGGCGGGACCCGCGCGCGCAAGTCGTTAATGACGACATCGAATCGTGCCGGTACGCCCTGCAGTGCCGCCTCTTGGTAGTCCTCAGGGAAGGTCACCTCAACGGTGGTTGCATCGCCAACCTTTGCGCCAACCAGCTGCGCCTCGAACCCTGGGATCAGTCGATCGGAACCGAGCACGATCGGCATGCGCTCAGATGATGCGCCATCAATCGCAACGCCGGTGTCAACGCGATATCCATCGAACGCAATAATTGCGTAGTCGCCAAGCTCTGCCCCACGATCGGTCACAGCCGTGAGTGTTGCGTAGCTGTCACGCAGGTCGTTGACGACCGCCTCGACCTTAGCCTCGTCAGGCTCTTCAAAGGTTGGTTCAAACGTATAGCCACGGTAGTCGCCGAGCTTCACCTCGGGCGGCACAGGGATTAGTGCGGTGAAGGTGTATGCCTCGCCTTCGACGATCGGCTTCGCATCAATCTTTGGGCTGGTGAGGGGAACGATGTCCGACTTCATGATCGCGTCGCGATAGCCGCGCTCAATCAGGATCTCGGTCGCCTCATCAAGGATGCGGTTGATGCCGGCGAAGCGCTCAACAATGGAGCGTGGCGCCTTTCCTGGGCGGAAGCCTGGGATTCGGCTATGCCCCGCCACATGGCGGACCGCCTGGGCAATTGCCGCAGCCACGTCTGCGACTGCGAGGGTGACCTCGAGTCGGACGGTGCTCTTCTCTGCAGGAGTGGTCGTGAATTCCATGAGCGCACAGGGTACCCGACGACCCTTGTTCTGGTGGGCGAGGTGAGACTCGAACTCACACGTCGTTGCCGACACCGGCTCCTAAGGCCGGCGCGTCTACCGTTTCGCCACTCGCCCCCGAGCATCATCGTCGCCCACGGGGGTTCCGTCCACCGCAGGTCGGCCATCGATCAGCGCATCAATCGCCGCGCGTCCACCGCGCTGGGCTGCCGCCGCCACAACGCCGCTCACAAAGGCGCTCCCCGCTCCACCGCCAGGGCGCTTGGATCCACCTGAACGCGAGCCGAACCAGCGCACGAGAAGAAGGGCCAGGATCCCGAGAAGGCCGAGTGCCCGCAGGGGGCGATCACGCAGCTCCTGCCCGAGCCCGCCGCTGGGACGCAGCCGGCCACCAATCGCCCTGACCCGCAGGAGCGATGCCTCTCGCGAGCGGCGTACGGTTAAGAGGCGCTCAGCGACCGCAGGGCGGCTCGCGGCAAGGATCTCGACCCGCTTGGCGCGCTGATCGCGTTCCGTCGTCTCGTCAGGCATTGTCGCCCTCGTCGCCGGCCCCACGTCGATCGCGCAGGCGATCGGCGATGCCGCGGAGCGCATCAGCGGCGGCACGAACCACCTTTCGGGCGGGCGCAATGGCAGCATCGGCGGCGCCGACTGCGCCACCAACCTCTTCGGCAAAGGCGTTTGCCGCCTCATCGCGCAGTTCATCGACGGCATCAAACGTTGCACGGAGCTCATGCTCTGTCGCGAGCGGGCGGAACCGATCGGTGAAGCGCTGCATGTCGAACGTTGCCAGCCCAACCAGCAGATCCACCAGCAAGAAGCTCAACGCGAAGAGGAGCGACGCCGCAGTTGCGGGGCCGGCTGATCCGTTGAAAGCGAAGAGGACGAGGAGCGCACCGATCGCTCCACCGACGAACGCGAGAAGGAACGACTGCGCACGACGTGGTGCGGTGATCTGCAGGATTGCCGAGGTGATTGCCGCCGCAACGACGAGCAAGAGGAGCGTGACGTGCGCTGCTCCCCAGATCATGGAACCAAAGAACGCTGCGCCGAGCAACATAAAGAGGGTGATGAGTAGCGCGAGCAGCGCCGCGGTGACGAGCGTGATCACCGCGATTGCACCGAGCAACACGCCAACGGCATCGCGGGAGATTGCACCGAGTTCGGCGCGGAAGAGATCCCAGTGACCGCCGATCAGTGCCCGCACCGCGACGATCAGTTGCGCAGCGTCGTCGCTGAATCCCTCGCGCTCTGACGAACCGCCGGAGGTTTCGGTCATCTGGTTAGGCCACCGTCAACGTTGGCGCCGTCTCGTTTGCGGCGCGTACTGCGAGTCGCGCGGCGACTTGGCCCGCCAACTCCTTGAGCGCCGCGGCGGCTGGACCCTCTTCGCGTTGTGCAACGGCGGGGATGCCTGCATCGCCGCCCTGTCGCACCGCCATCTCCAGCGGAATGCGACCGAGGTGATCGAGCCCCTCCTCTTTTGCGAGTCGCTCTGCGCCGCCACGCCCGAAGATCTCAGTGAGTTCGCCGCAGTGCGGGCAGGCAAACGCCGACATGTTTTCAACGATGCCGAGGATTGGCACGTTCATGCGTCGGAACATCGCCAGTGCCTTGGTCACATCAGAGAGAGCAACATCTTGTGGCGTCGTGACGAGCACTGCGCCGGCAATCGGTACTGCCTGCGCCAACGTGAGTTGCGCATCAGAGGTTCCAGGCGGCAGGTCAACGACGAGATAGTCGAGGTCACCCCACTCGACGTCGCGCAGGAACTGCTGAATGGCGCCACCAATGAGCGGCCCGCGCCACACAATCGGTTGACCCTCCGGGACAAAGAACTGAATGGAGATGAGCTTGACGCCGTGGCGCTCGATCGGCTCGATCTTGCCGCCGGCGCTCGACTTCGGGGTGCCGGTCGCCCCCATCATCTGTGGGAGGTTCGGCCCGGTGATGTCAGCGTCGAGAAGGCCGACGCGTGCACCGCTCTGTGCCAGGGCCACGGCAAGGTTGACCGAGACGGTGCTCTTGCCGACCCCGCCCTTCCCTGAGGCGACGGCCACAATGTTACGAATGCCGGGGAGGAGGCGCTCCTGGGTCGAGGAGGAGGCGCGACGTACCTTCGAGCCCCAGCGGAGCTCGGCCACTGTTACACCGATCCCATCGAGGGCGGCCCGAATGTCACGCTCAATCACGTCCTTCAGGGGGCAGGCGGGGGTGGTGAGCTCAATCATGAAGCTGGCCTGGTCACCGTTAAGGGTGATCTCCTTGACCATCTCTAATGTAACAATGTCGCGACCGAGCTCGGGCTCCTGGACGCCGGAGAGGGCCTGGAGGACGGCTGCTTCAGTGGTGGCCACGGATCCCCTTTCGCCCCGATCGGGGCTCTCGGTGGCGCCCCACGGGCGCATCTCCCCCATCCTACCCGCAACGGCGTTTGACCCCACCCCCCGTGGGTCATAGTCTGCGTACGTCCTCATTTGAGGGGCAGGGATAGGACAGGTGTCCGCGGAGGTGAAACCGAGGGTGGCAGACGTCGACGTTCGCCTGGTCAACGTGACCAAGATGTTCGGAGATCAGACCGCAGTGGACGGCATCACACTTGATGTCTCCGACGGCGAGTTCTTCACCCTCCTCGGCCCGTCCGGTTGCGGCAAGACCACCACGCTGCGCATGATCGGCGGCTTCGAGCAGCCGACAAGCGGCCTCATCGAGTTGAAGGGTGAAGACGTCACCTTCCTCCCCGCCCACGAGCGCGACGTCAACACCGTCTTCCAGAGCTACGCGCTCTTCCCGCATCTCACCATCTTTGAAAACGTTGCCTTCGGGCTTCGCCGTTCTGGCATCAAGGGTGACGAGGTCACGCGTCGCGTTGGCGAAGCGCTCGAACTCGTGCAGCTGATCGGCTACGAGAAGCGCAAGCCGGCACAACTCTCTGGCGGACAGGCACAGCGCGTCGCACTTGCGCGTGCACTGGTGAATCGCCCCGCGGTGCTTCTACTTGATGAGCCACTCGGCGCACTCGACCTGAAGCTGCGCAAGCAGATGGGCATTGAGCTCAAGCGCATCCAGCGCGAAGTCGGCATCACCTTTATCTATGTCACCCATGATCAAGAGGAGGCGATGACGATGTCGGACCGCATCGCCGTCATGAACAAGGGTCGCTACGAGCAGCTTGCTGGGCCAGAGACCCTCTACGAGCGCCCAACGACACGATTCGTTGCGAGCTTCGTCGGCGCGAGCAATCTGCTTGAGGGGAAGATCGGTTCGGACGGCGAATCGTGGACCGTCACGCTCCCCTCGGGCGATGTTGTACGCGCACCGAAGAACCTCGGCGACATTGGCACCGGCGGCGCAATCGGCGTGCGCCCAGAGAAGCTCACGCTGTTGGAGCCAGGACAAGAGTCCAAGGGGAATCGCCTCGATGGCACCGTCGTTGATACGAGTTACCTCGGTGTGCTGACGCAGTACACCGTGGAGGGCGCAGGTGGCCTGCGCCTTCTCGTGAGCGAGCAGAACGTCGACCGCACGACGCGGAGCGACACGTGGCGACCCGGGGAGCGGGTCGCTCTCACCTGGAAACCCGAACACGGCTTCGTGGTCGGCGATTCGAAGAGCGCCTAAGGCGCAGAAGGAGGGCACAATGAGCACCGAGAAGAAGAACGAGATGCTGGTAAGCCGACGAACGGTTCTCAAGGTAGGAGCGGCCGCCGCTGGCACCGCTGCATTCCTCGCCGCCTGCGGCACCTCTGGCAGCTCGACGTCGCCGAGCCCAAAGCCGTCGCAGTCCGACACCATTTCTGATGTTGTCAACGTCGCAAACTGGACGCTCTACATCGACCTGAGCGAAGACGAGTTGGCTCGACCAACGGTGGCCGCCTTTGAGGCGGAGTACAAGACGAAGGTGAACTACGTTGAAGCGATCAACGACAACGACTCCTTCTTCGGAACCATTCAAGCGCCACTGAAGGCCGGCGAAGATGCGGGCTGGGATATCGCCACGCTGACCGACTGGATGGCGGCGCGAATCATTCGCCTCGGCTGGGCAGAGAAGTTGAAGACCTCACACATGAACAACTTCACTGCGAACCTTCTCGACGTCTACAAGGGGCGCAGCTTTGATCCAAGCGTTGAGTACCTCGCCCCGTGGGCAGGCATCGTCGCGGGCATCGCCGCCAACAAAACCACCGCAGGTTTTGTGAAGAGCTTCAAGGACCTCTTCGACCCACGACTGAAGGGGAAGGTCTCACTCCTCACCGAGATGCGCGACACCATTGGGCTCGCCATGCTCGCCAACGGCGACGACCCGGCAAAGGCCGACCGCGCCTCATTCGACCGTGCGATCGCACTCATTGAGCCAAGCGTGGCCGACGGCACCGTTCGGGCGTTCACCGGCAATGACTACAAGGAGCTCATCGTGAAGGGCGACGTGGCGGCATGCGTTGCCTGGCGTGGCGACACGGTCCAGATCGGCTACGAGGATGCGAACATCGTTTGGGTCACGCCAACCGATGGCTGCACCTTCTCCTCCGACAACATGTTGATCCCGCTCGGCGCGGCGCATAAGTACACCGCGGAGAAGTGGATGGACTGGTATTACAAGCCAGAGATCGCCGCCCAGCTCACCGCCTACGTACAGTACGTATCGCCGGTGAAGGGGACCAAGGAAGAGATTGCGAAGATTGACGCGTCGCTCGCCACTGACCCGTTCATCTTCCCTGACGCAGCACTCGAGGCGCAGCTCAATGTGTTCGCCGGCCTTTCCGAGGACGACGAGATCTACATGAACGACGCCTTCAGCGCCCTCCAGGGCAACTAAGACACCGCACCAAGCGGAGCCGACGGTGATCGCGTTCCTGCGTCGGCGACCGGGGCTGCTGCCCCTGTTGCTGCTCGCGCCCGCGATCGCCTGGCTGGTGGCGTTCTACGTCTATCCAGCCATCCAGATGCTGCAGGCCAGCCTCTGGAGCGGCACTCTTGAGACGGGGTTCGCCTTCTCGTGGGCGAATGCGGCGACCTACCCCGAGGCGCTCGGTCGCTACTCGGATCAGTTCTTACGTTCGATCTTGTATGCGGCAGTGTCGACGGTGGTCTGTCTGGCCCTCGCCTTCCCGCTCGCATACACCATCGCCTATCGCGCGGGGCGCTTCCGCACCCTCCTCCTCTTTATCGTTATCGCACCGTTCTTTACCTCGTTCCTCTTGCGCGTCCTCGCCTGGAAGACGGTGCTCGGGGACGATGGCTTCCTCTTGGGGCCGCTCAAGTCGATCGGCCTGCTTCCTGAAGAGTTCCGCATTCTTGCTACGCCAATTGCCGTGATCTTTGGCATCTCGTACAACTTCTTCCCGTTCATGGTGCTGCCGATCTACGTCTCACTCGAGAAGATTGACCGCAGACTAGTTGAGGCGGCAAAGGATCTCTACGCCGGACCAGCCCGGGCCTTTCAGCGGATTACGCTTCCGCTCGCACTCCCTGGCGTCTTCGCCGGCTCGCTGCTCGTCTTTATTCCAGCGATGGGCGACTTCGTAAACGCAGAGCTACTCGGCAGCGTGCAGACGCGCCTGATCGGCAATGTGATCCAGAGCCGCTTCTTAGTGAACAACGACTACCCGACCGCGGCGGCGCTCAGCTTTATGTTGATGGCCGGCATCCTCGCTGCAGTCTTCATTTACGCGCGTGTGCTCGGCACCGATGAACTTGAGACGGGGATCGGCTGATGCTGCGTTGGCTCGGTCGCAATGCCCTTCGTGCCTATACCGGGCTGGCCCTGGTCTACCTGTTGCTGCCGATCTTTATCGTTGCCCTCTTCAGCTTCAACGACCCAGTCGGCAAGACGAACTACACCTGGGTCGGCTTCACCCTCGATCACTGGGCAAATCTCTTCGCCATTCCTGGGCTGCTCGATTCGGTCATCGTCAGCATTCGTATCGCCTTCATCTCTACGCTCATCGCCACAACGCTCGGCACGCTCGCCGCCCTGGCACTTGTGCGCTATCAGTTCCGCGGGCGACCGGGGACCAGCCTCTTCATCTTCTTGCCGCTCGCCACCCCTGAGATCATCCTTGGCGCATCGCTCCTCACCCTCTTCGTGGCGATCGGCCAGCCCCCCTTCTTCCCGCTGAATGAGTTCACGATCCTTATTGCGCACATCACCTTCAACATCAGCTATGTGATCGTGACCGTGCGCGCGCGTCTCGCAGGCTTCGATCGCCGTCTCGAAGAGGCGTCGGCCGACCTCGGCGCCGATGGGTGGCAGACCTTCTGGCGCGTCACCTTCCCGCTGATCATCCCTGGCATCGCGGCGGCCGGGCTCCTCGCATTCAGCCTCTCCATTGACGACTTCGTGATCACCAACTTCACCGCAGGGCGAACGACTACCTTCCCAATGTTCGTCTGGGGATCGGCACGCGTCGGAGTGCCACCGCAGGTCAACGCCATCGGCACGATCTTCTTTGTTGTTGCAGTGAGCGCTGTGGCAATCGGCTCGTTCCTGCAGCGGAGGCGTGCATGAGCGGCGATCGCGGTCCAATTCCACCGCACAACGTGATCTCCTCTGTATGGGGTCGCGCCGCCAACGTTGATGTTGAGCGCGGCGAAGGCTCCTGGCTGATTGATCGCAGCGGCGAGCGCTGGCTCGACTACACCTCGGGAATCGGCGTGGTGAACACGGGACATGCGCATCCGAAGGTTGCCGCCGCCATTGCCGAGCAGGCCACCAAGTTGATCCACGGGCAGCAGAACATCGTCTTCCATGAGCCGGGGCTGCGGCTGCACGAGCGACTCAGCACGGTGCTCGACGGTGGGCCGTGGGGCGTCTTCCTCTCGAACTCTGGATCGGAGGCGGTCGAGGCGGCGGTGAAGCTGGCGCGACGAGCGACGAAGCGCCGTGTGATTCTCACCTTCCGCGGCGGCTACCACGGGCGCACCGCGCAGACGATGGCGCTGACCACGGCGAAGAACGTCTACCGCGGCCACTTTGAGCCGCTCCCTGGCTCGGTCTACAGCACCGCATTCCCCTCCTGTTTCCGCGCACCCGTTGAGGCACGTGACCCTGCCGTTGCGGGTGCCGCTGGCGCCTGCGCTGGGTGCAGCTGCCGCTGGGAGGAGGAGTGGGATCTCACGCTCCATACACTCGCGAGCGCGGAGGATGTTGCCGCCGTCATCGTTGAGCCAATCCTTGGCGAGGGTGGCTACGTCGTGCCGCCCGCTGGCTTCCTGCCGCGCCTACGAGAGCTCACCCGTGCGCTCGGCATTCTGCTGATCGCCGACGAGGTGCAGACCGGGTACGGGCGCACCGGGAAGATGTTTGCCGTGCAGCACCAGAACGTTGAGCCCGACATCTTGGTGATGGCGAAGGGGATCGCTTCTGGTCTCCCCCTCTCCGGGATCATCGCTCGCAAGGAGTTGCTCGAGACCTGGGAGCCAGGCACCCATGGCGGTACCTACGGCGGCAACGTCGTCGCCTGCGCCGCCGCCCTCGCCACACTCGATGTGATTGAAGAGGAGGGGCTCGTTGCGAACGCGGAAGCCCGCGGCACGCAGATGCTCGACGGTTTGAAGAAGATCGCTGCCGGTCGCCCTGGGATCGGCGACGTGCGCGGACTCGGACTGATGCTTGCCCTTGAGTTTGTTCAGCCTGGCGCAGGCGACGGTCGCACCCCTGACCCTGCCGCGGTCAAGCGCGTGATCGCCGAGGCGAACAAGCGCAAGTTGTTGCTCCTCTCCGCCGGCTCGTACGCGCAGGTGATTCGTATCATTCCGCCACTCGTCACCACGGCAGAAGAGATTGACCTCGCTCTAAAGATTCTGGAAGAGTCACTCGACGCCGCTGGCGTCGGCCGCAGCTAACTTCCGGCGGGGCTCCCCCGCCTAGCGCAGCAGGTCGGCCGGAGCAGGCGGAAGCGGATCAGCTACCTGCGTCACATAGCGCTCCACGATCGTGCGTGAACCCGCGACACCAAGCTGCGAGAAGAGCGACTGGAACTTCGCGCGCTGCGCCTCGAGGATCTCTGGCGTGCCCGCCGCCTCCCAGAGCGCCTGCTTGAAGGGCCCAAGCGCCTTCTTCCGGGTGCGATAGAGGAACTGCTCGTCGCTGTCGCCTGGCTTCGCCTCATCGGCGGCGTTGACGCGCAACCACGCGGTGATTTCGGTGTGCAGCGATGCGTCAAGGGCCGGATGGTCGAGCAGGATGTTCTGGAATCCTGTTGCCAAGTGGATTTCGGCGGTGCCAACTTCGGGGAAGCGATGGAAGAGATCTTCGGGGAGTGTCGACGCACCGTGCTGCACCGCACCGGCAAGGCCGCGGGCGCGAGCCAGCTCGCCGAGCTCCTGCAGCACCGTGAAGTCGAGTGCGACCTCGGCGACGCCGCCACCTGGGAGCGGCACACCGCCGTGGCTCGTGCCGGTCTGTACCGATACCTTGCGCAGTCCGCGCGCTCCAGCGCGGCGGCTGGCGAGGGCGACATCGAATTCGTCGAGGTAGGCGGCAAGCTCTTCGGCGGTGGAGTTCTGATGCCCGACCTCGCCGATCTCGCCACCCATGCTGATCTCAATGCCGGCAGGCTCCAACTCGCGAACCAGGGCGACCGCCTCGGCGGTGCGAACTGCATTCACACGTTGCTGCTCTGGCACCGTTGGCAGAGCGAGGTCTACGAGTGTGGAGGCGTCGATGTCGATGTTGCGATAGCCAGCGTCAACGGCGAGTCGGCAGGCACGCGCGATCTCGGCGGCAACCCCCTCCG
Organism: Candidatus Limnocylindrus sp.; assembly: GCA_044341795.1. GTDB lineage: Bacteria > Chloroflexota > Limnocylindria > Limnocylindrales > Limnocylindraceae > Limnocylindrus. The sequence goes on along the minus strand of JBIIRA010000014.1, from coordinate 7,202 downwards.
GGTCGGTGGCGTACTTCTTGGCGACGAATTGGTAGTGGTCTCCCTGAATGAAGAGTGGCCCGCGCCAGCCGGCGGCAATCGCGCCGCAGAGCACGCTCGTGGCGTAGTCGGCGGGGCGCTGGAAGGTGTAGGTCTGCTCCGATCGTGCCAACTCGAAGATGAGTGCCGCGCCGTCCATTGCGGCGGCAGTCTCGAGCGCAGTACGAGCCATCTCAAAGACCTGGCTGCGAAGGTTGAGTGCCGGAACGGTGAGGCCTTCGTAGGCGTTCTCCGCGCGCGCGGCGTAGAGCGGCGCAATGCTGGCACTGTGGATCCCCGCAGCGGTCGCAGCGGCGCGCGCCAGCCACTGGGACGCAGCGATGGTCGCGTCGTCGGTTGCAAAGGCGGCGGTCCAGGCAATGGTCGCAGCGCCGCTCTTCTGCAGCTGTACCGCATCAAGGATCTCGACGGTTCCCGCGGGCGTAATGCGCAGCGAGGCGCTCAGTAGTTGGCGTAGATCTGCGGGCGAAGTGGCGATGCGACTCATGCACGAATCGTAGCGCGCTTCGTTCTAGGGGGTGGCAAGCTCCCGCTCGCGCGCAGCCAACTGACTGCTATACACGGCCTGCGTTTCGCCAGCACGCGCCGCAAGCTCTGGGAGTGCCGCCCACGAGAAGTCATCCCAGCCACCCGTACCGTCCCAGGTTGCAAGGAGCGCTGGGGGGCGTCGTGCACCGCCATCCAGCGCTGGTGTGCGCAGCAGGTGCGCCGATTCGACGTGGCTCTGTGCCGCCCCATCGCCGACGAGAACGATCACGATTCCGAGTCGATGCAGGTCATCTTCTGGCACGCGTAGATTCGCGCCGCGGAGCAGGTCGAGCAGTTCGGCCAGGTCGTGGCCAGGGGCCGATGCGATCAGTGGGAAGCCGCGAACGAGCGAGCGAACCACGCTCTTCGTCGTCGCTGCGCTCAAGCGCTCAATCAGTCCGTGGGCGATGAGTCGCGTGGAGCGCGGGCTACGTGGCGCACCCCCGGCACCTGCAACGAGGCAGCCAACACCTGCGGGATCCGTGAGCCAGACGAAGGCCTCCTCTGGCGCGATCTTGATCTCCGCGTTCTCAGCGCCAGCTGGCAGCGGCGAGGCGGCGGCGATTGCCTCGGCGAGCGCATCGCGACGATCAGCTGGGGCACCTCCTGTTACAACGATAGGGACGCCCGCATCGGCGAGGAGGGTGAGATGCGCGGCCAGAGTCGCGCTCAACTCGCCCGCGGCGACCAAGGTGCGCAGTGCTTCGTGGCTCATGAGCGATCCGCCGTCAGGCTCTTTGTGCGAATGGACTTCTCAATCCACGCCGATTCGGTACCGATCATCGTCTCTCGCCCGTGCCCTGGAATGACACGGGTCGCAGGATCAAGCGTTCGCAGTCTCCCGAGGGAGTCGAGCATCGCCGCCACATCGCCGCCGGGGAGATCGGTCCTCCCCCATCCACCGAAGAAGAGGGTGTCGCCACTCAGCAGCAGGCCGGCGCTCGCGTCGAACAACGAAATGGATCCTTCGGTGTGACCAGGGGTGTGCAGCACGGTGAAGTCGATGCTCCCCGCGGTGATGCGATCTCCGTCGTTCAGGTCGCGTGTGGGCACGACCGCTGGAATCGGGAATGGCGCGGCAAGCGGCTGTGGGTGGATTAGACGATGGCGATCGAGCGGGTGCACGCCGATCGGCAGATCCTCGTGATGATGCGTGGCGTGGTGCGCCGCCAGCGCCGCCATCTCGCCCATGTGGTCCCAGTGACCGTGGGTGGCGAGGGCCAACACCAAGCGCCAACCGCGCTCGGCAAGCTGCGTGGTGAGTTCTGCGAGCGACGGGATCGCCGGATCTACCACGATCGCCTCGCGACGCATCGGGTCACCTACGAGCACCACATTGGTGCGCAGCGGGCCAATGGGTAGAACCTGCACCTCAATCATCGCTGCGGCCGTTTGATCGGCTGGAATGCCCGTGGATCAAGTTCGGCGCGCAGCGTCTCCTCGTTCGCCGACGAGAGCTCGACCACCCGCTCCAGAAGTGCAATGCGTCGCGCAGCCTCATCAGCATCCAATCGCGCGCTCGGGGTAGGAAGCATGCCCGCCACGCCGACGCGGTCAAGCCCACGCCCGCCCAGCGACGCGGCGTAGCGCACCGCCCAGAGCAGGATCTCCACCGGCTCCGGGCTCTCATCGCCTGGCGCAGGAACGAGCGCAAGGATCAGTCCGCGATCGCCCGGCCAGGTTGCCGCAGCTCGCCATGACTCTGGGTCACGGATCGGATTAATCACGAGGCTCTCAGCTGGAATCTGCAGCCACTCTTCTCGGGTCATGCCGACAAGGTTCCCGCCAACTGGAAGTAGTGCGCGGTGCACTCCCGCGAGTGCAGTCAGTCGTTCAGCAAGGTGCTTGCGCAGCTCCGGTCCAGCTTGCGTTAACTCTGGGCACTCGACGTAGTGGATTGCAGGGCTGGATTCAACTTCACTACTGAATGCGGTCGGATCGAGAAGTGTTGCAAACACGCTCAGAACGGAAGGGAGTCGCGCCAGAGCGCGAGATCAAACCAGTTCGCAAAGAGGACCAGAAGGATGGTGCTCAACACGATAGCCACCAGGACCTCGCCACCACGCCAGCGCGTAACCGCGGCGGTCCAACGTCGACGCAATGACTCTACACGTGTTGGCTGGATCAGCACACCAAGGATTAGACCGGTAACTAGTCCGCCAATGTGTGCCGAGTTGTCAATTCCACCGCCAATGAATCCGATCCCGAAACCGAGCAAGATGTTGATGAGCAGGAGCCCGCCAACGCGACCGAGCGCCTCGCGCATTCCGCGCTCAACTAGTGGACGATGCGCCCACTCCGCACCAAGGGCGATGCCGAAAAGGGCAAAGACGCCGCCAGATGCGCCAACTGAGGGGGCGTATGGGAACCAGATTGCGCTGGCAAGTGATGCGCCGATCACGCCGAGGATGTACCACGTGAGCAGGCGCTTCGCGCCGTAGAGGCGATAGACCAGCTGTGCGGCAATGTCGAGTGCAATCGCGTTGAAGCCGAGATGGAGTGCCCACGACTGCCAGTCTGGATTGATCCCTCCGTGCACGAAGGCCACGGTGACGAGTCTCCATGGGCTGCTACTGAGGAAGTCGCCACCGGTGCTGGTGATCTTCTCAAGTGCGAACAGGTCAGCTAGCGCAGGATCAAGCTTCGTCAGCACGGAGAGAACGATGGTGACGGCGAGCAGCGCACGCGGTACCCACGCACTCGCAGAAACGCCACGGGCTCGTCGGAAGGCTGCCTGGGCGCGGAGCGACGAGCCGCCCGTCTCTTTGGTCAGCCAGCCGATGCGCGAGGCGATCTCAGCACGAGCGTCGCTGTTCGGAGCACTGCCTTCGGCTTGGCGGTAGGTGGCAAGGGCGACGGGGAGTTCGCCACGGCGAACCTCCTCCATGGCGCGGCGGCGGAGGGCGATGAAGCGCAGCTCCTGGTCTGCGGAGTTAGCGGCGATTTCGAGATACTCCGCCGCTTCGTCGTCGCGCTCTAATCGCAGCAACGCCTCAGCAGCGCCATAGGCGGCGCGCTCAGCGAGGACGCGATCGTCGCTTGGAGTGGCGCCAGCAACGGCAGCGGCAAAGGCGAGCGCGGCCCCCTCCGCGTCTCCGCGGTCAAGGGCGTCAACGCCAAGCTCCATGCGGCTTGGCAGGTCGGTCGCTTCGGAGGGTGGGCGCTGCGCTTCACTCATCTGTTGCAGCGTACGCGATGCGCTACGAGGCGGCAGGCGACTCGCGATCTGGAAGGAGGAGGGCCACCAAGAGGTCGGTGACGGCGGCTGGATCCCCGGCTGGGCGCTCAACCTCAAGCGGAGGTGGAGCATCGCCGCGCTCGCCACTCGGTACTCCCGCAGGAGAAGACCCTTCGGGCCTCGTCACAACAAGCCGTGCGCCGACATAGGCACATGCGTCGAGCACGGTGGCGACGACAGAATCGTCGGCAGGATCGACTAAGAGCACCGCATCGAAACTCGTGAGATAGCGCAAGGCCAACTGCAGGTCAGCGGCATCCATCTCGAGCGAGCCCGCCCCGTCAACCGCGGTTGCCAACGCACCATCACGAATGAGCGCTACGTGGCCGATCCCCGCCGCTGCAAGTTTCGTGATGACCGCCTCGCCCGCTGCATCAACACCGATCTTGCTCACCATCTCAACAGGTTCACCAGCGACGGCGAGGGCGAGTGCCACTGTCGCGGCATAGCTACTAAGACCGTAGGTTGCCCCCTCGGCGCGCGCGCTCACAGTGCCAATCACCACGATCATGCTGAGGCCGCACCGTCTGCTTCGACCTGCACGGTGAATCCTTCAGCCTCAAGCGGCCTAGTGATCGCAGCGGCGTCACCAACGATGACGATCTGTTCCGCCGAGGCGGCCAACTCGTCGGCGATCAGCGCAATTGCGGCGCGATCGACGGCGGCGACTCGTTCGCGGAAGTGATCTGGCTCATCGGGCGAGAGGCCGAGCACGGTGAGTGCCGCGGCCATGCTTGCCACTGGCGTGGCGGTACCAAAGCGCAACGGGAAGGTGCCGCAGAGATAGTCGCGCGCCTCGGTCAACTCTTCGTCGGATGGTGGTGCGCTCTGCATCGTGGCGAGTTGACGGCGCGCCTCAGCGAGCGCAGGGGCGGTCACGCCTGTCTCCACAGCGGTCCCTGCCATGAACGGCCCACGCCCGCGCCGCAGATCGAATCGAGCGCCAGCGCCGTAGGTGTAGCCCTTCTCTTCGCGCAGCACGCGATTGAGCCGCGAGCCGAAGAGCCCGCCAATGATCTCGGCGTAGACGAGTGCGGCATGGTGATTCGCATCGAGTCGTGAACGACCGATGCGACCGATGCGGATTTCCGATTGCACCGAACCTGGGCGATCCAGCACCTTCACAAGTGGCGCAGCACCAGGTGTATTCGAAGCCGACGCGGCGCGATCTGGCTCACCGCGGCCCCAGGTGCCGCCACCTGCGCTGATCTCACTGAGGCGGCTCGCCTCAATCAGCGCGAAGGCTGCATCAGCATCAATGCCGCCCGCAAGAACGAGCGTTGGCGTGCCGGTGCGCAAGATCTCTTGATGCCGCGCAACAACCTGCTCGCGCGTCAGGCGTGCGACACCGTCGGCGGTTCCAGCGAAGGGTCGACTGTAGGCGGCCTCTGGTGCGTAGAGGGCCGCAGAGAGCGCGTCAACGGCGCGACTTCGTGGGCTCGCGTGCGCCTGCTTGATGGCGGCGAGTCGCAGTGCCTTGAGTCGCTCCACGTCCGCCTCTGGGATGCGCGGCGTCAGTGCGATCTCGGCCATCAGATCAAAGACACCAGCGAGGCGCGAAACCGGGGCGCCAGCGCCCACGGTGAGGCTCTCCCAGCCCGACTCTGCACCAATAGATGCACCGAGCAGCTCACCCGCCTCAATGAGTCCGTCGGCGTCGTGGTTCTCGGTCCCCTCCGTGAGGAGGCGCGCCAACAGGGCGGAGAGCCCCGACTCTTCTGGGCGCTCCCCTGCTGCGCCACCGCCGAAGAGCATCTGAATTGATGCGATTGGGCGCGATGGCATCGGGAGTAGGATCACGCGCATCCCGGCGCGGGTTACATGCTCAACGGCGCGTGGGAAGCGCCAGTCGCGTGGCGCGCCAGGCCCTGGCCGTACCGCAGCCTTGCTCATGACCTCTCCTCCGGCACGTACCAGAGCACGATGCGATTCTCCTTGGCGAAGAGTTTCGCCGCCGTCTGTACCTGATCCGCCGTCACCGCAAGGGCAAGGTCGAGGTCGCGATTGATGCGACCGGGATCGTTCAACAGGGTGGCGTACATGCCCACCGCATCGGCGAGCTCCTCTGGGTCAGATCGCGCCAGCAACTCTTCGGACTCTGTCAGCGCCTTTGCGCGCTCAAGCTCTGCCGCCGTTGGCCCCTCAGCGGCGAGACGCTCCAACTCTTCCACAAAGGCACGCTCTACCGCCTCGTTCGACGCACCAGGGCGCACCGTTGCTGCGCCAACAATGATTGATGCACCACCGACAAACGGAAGGAGCGAGAGGCTCATATCCTGCGCCACCTGCTCATCGCGAACGAGGCGTCGGTAGAGGCGACTCCCCTTCCCGCCGGCAAGGATCTGCGTGGCGATCTCAATTGCTGGTAGCAGCGGTGCACTCAGGACCGGGGCGCGGAAGGCGAAGTGCACGCGCGCCTCAGGAACCTTGTCGTGGATCGTTTTGCGAATCTCACCGCCGAGCGGCGCGCTCAGCGTCAGATCAGGGTGAGCCGGGAGCGCAGGGTTGGCAGGGATTGCGCCGAAGTGTCGCTCTACGGCGGCGATGATCTCCTCTTCATCAATGTCACCAACAACGGTGAGGACGGCATTGTTCGGTGCGTACCAAGTGGTGAAGAAGCTACGCACATCTTCGAGTGAGGCGGCATCAAGGTCTTCCATCGAACCGATCGTGGGGTGATGGTACGGATGCCCCTTCGGATAGGCGAGTGCGAAGAGTTCAATATAGGCGCTGCCGTACGGCTGATTGTCGTAACTAGAGCGCTTCTCGTTCTTTACTACGTCGCGCTGGTTGTCGAGGTTCGCCTGGTCAAGCGCCGAAAGGAGTGTGCCGAGTCGGTCGGCCTCCATCCAGAGAATCAGCTCTGCCCACTCCGCTGGCACGGTGGCGAAATAGTTTGTGCGGTCGAGCCAGGTGGTGGCGTTCCCCTCTCCGCCGATCGATTCAACGAGGGTGAGGTGCTCCGCCTTTGTGACGTTTTCTGAGCCTTGGAACATGAGGTGCTCAAAGAGGTGCGCGAAACCGGTGCGCCCAGCGCGTTCGTCTTTTGATCCGACGTGATACCAAATGTTGACGGCGGCGACTGGCGCCGTACGGTCAACAATCAGGAAGAGGCGCAAACCATTCGCAAGTCGGTGTTCACGAATCGGCAGCGGCGGCGTCGCCGTGCGCGTCGTCATCCTAGTTTGTCAGGGAGATGGGTAGAGCCAGAAAGAGGAGGGCGCCACAGACACCGAGAGCGAGGCCCTGCGCTGCGATAACGAGTGCAGTTCGGCGATCAGCTGCGAGTGCAGCCTGGTCGCTGACGCGACTCATCTCGCCGATCTTGCCGAGGTTGAAGGTTCCCGCCAGGCCATACGCCATGCAGAAGCGTCGACGTGCCTGAATCCAGCCGATC
>JBIIRA010000090.1:0-5736 GCA_044341795.1 Candidatus Limnocylindrus sp. | reverse complement strand
CGTTCCCCGTGTAGACGTCGATCGAATCTGCCCTCATCGCCGTCCTCATCTCTCTGGACGGGTCACTCTTAGCGACCCGAACGCTTCTTCGGGGCTGGCTTCCCCTTTGCGACCGGCTTTGACTTCGGGGCTGGCTTCCCCTTTGCGACCGGCTTCCCCTTTGATGGGGTGCCGCCCTTGGCTGTTGGGCGAGGTGCCTTCACAACCTTGGGAATCTCTGGAGCATCGTCGGCTTCCTCTTCATTGTCGCCTGTGCCGTTGCGCTTTGCCAGACCCGTACGGAAGGCGGCGATTCCGGCGACCTTGTCACCCTCGCGCAGCGTCATCACACGCACACCCTGGGCACTGCCGTCCTTGCGGGTGGCGATGCTCTCGAGCTTGGTGCGCACGACCTGCCCCTCGGAGCTGATCAAGATCACCTCTTCGTCAGCCTCGCTCACCTGGCGCACGGCCACAACTGGGCCTGTCTTGCGCCCTTCGAGTGGGATCAGGCGGACGCCCTGGGTGCCGCGGTGCTTGCGGGCGAAGGCGCCCACAGGGACGCGCTTCCCGTGCCCAGTCTCCGTAAGGACAAGGAGGTCGGCGCCGGGCTCCGCCACGGCCATGGCGACCACAAGGTCACCCTGGCGGGCGAGGCGAATGCCGATGACGCCACCTGCAGTGCGGCCCATGGCGCGCGCCTCACGCTCGTGGAAGCGGCAGATGCGCCCCTGGCGGGTGGCCATAACGAGGTCATCTTCGCCAGAGGTCTGAATCACCTGGGCGAGCTCATCGCCCTTATCAAGGGTGATGGCGATGATGCCAGTCGAGCGGACCTTCTCAAACTGCTCGATCGCCGTCTTCTTGATGATGCCCTTCTTCGTAGAGAAGGCGAGATAGCTGCCCGGCGTGAACCCGTTGAGGATGATAGTGGCGACTGGGGTCTCGCCCGACTCCACCTGTACGCCAGGAAGGTTAACGATCGGAATCCCCTTGTTCTGTCGCGAGGCGTCAGGGATCTCGTGCACCTTGGCGCTGAAGCCACGCCCCTTGTTGGTGAAGAAGAGCGCGTAGTCATGGGTGTTTGCGACTTGCAGCGTTGCGACCGCATCCTCTTCGCGCGTGGTCATGCCGATCACGCCCTTGCCGCCGCGATGCTGCTGGCGATAGGTGGTGAGTGGCTGACGCTTGATGTAGCCGCGGCCAGAGATAGTGATCACAACATCTTCGTCGGCAATCAGGTCCTCATCCGACATTTCGCGCGTTGCATCTTGGGCGATCTTGGTGCGGCGGCGGTCGGCGAACTTCTCCTTGAGCTTGGCGAACTCATCCGAGATGATCTTGGAGATGCGGGCCGGGCGCGCCAAGATGTCTTCCAGCTCAGCGATGAACTTGATGACTTCAAGATACTCGTCTTCGATCTTCTTGCGCTCGAGGGCGGCGAGGCGCGCAAGGCGCATGTCGAGAATTGCCTGCGCCTGCAGTTCACTGAGCTTGAAGCGCTCCATGAGCTGTGTGCGAGCAACATCGACGTCGGCTGCGGCGCGAATCGTCTTGATGACGGCATCGAGATTATCGAGCGCGATCTTGAGCCCTTCGAGGATGTGGGCGCGCTCACGTGCCTTCTTGAGTTCGTACTCGGTACGACGGCGCACGATGATGCGGCGGTGATCGATGTGATGCTGCAGCACCGACTTCAGCGAGAGGGTCTGCGGCTGGCCGTCGACGAGGGCGAGCATGTTCATGCTGAATGCCGAACGCAGCGGGGTGAGTTTCAACAGCTTGTTGAGCACCTTGTGTGGGTTCGCATCTTTCTTTACTTCGACGTAGATGCGCATCCCGTCGCGGTCGGACTCGTCGCGCAGGTCGGCGATGCCGTCGAGGCGCTCCTCTTTGACGAGGTCGGCGATCTTCTCAACGAGCGACGCCTTGTTTACCTGGTACGGAAGCTCGGTGATGATGATCGCGGTGCGATCGCCACGCGACGCCTCTTCAAAGTGTGTTGCGCCGTCGACAACGACGCGGCCGCGTCCGTGCGCATACATCTGGCGCACGGCATCAATGCGCTCTGTTGCACCGGTGAGTGGATTCTTGATGGTGTCGTAGCGATACAGAATGCCGCCCGTTGGGAAGTCTGGCGCGTTGACGTACTTACAAAGATCATCAACGGAGAGCTCTGGGTCAGCAATGAGGGCGATGGCGGCATCCGCGATCTCGCCAAGGTTGTGCGGCGGAATGTTGGTGGCCATGCCGACGGCGATGCCTGAGGATCCGTTGACGAGAAGATTTGGTAGGCGCGCAGGAAGAACGCTTGGCTCCTTCTGCGTGCCGTCGTAGTTCGGGGTGAAGTCCACCGTTTCGTGGTCGATGTCGGCGAGCATCTCGCCGGCGATGGCGGTGAGGCGTGCTTCGGTGTAGCGCATCGCTGCGGCAGAGTCGCCGTCAACGGAACCAAAGTTTCCTTGGCCATCAACGAGCGGATGACGCATGGAGAAGTCCTGTGCGAGTCGTACGAGCGCGTCGTAGAGCGCGCCGTCGCCGTGTGGGTGGTACTTACCCATCACCTCGCCGACGATAGCGGCGCACTTGCGATAGGCAGAACCACCCGAAAGGCCCATCTCGCCCATCGTGTACAAGATGCGGCGGTGTACTGGCTTGAGGCCGTCGCGAACGTCGGGGAGTGCGCGCGCCACGATCACGCTCATCGCGTAATCGAGATAGCTCGTGCGCATCTCGTCTTCGATGCGAATCGAACGGACGCTCACTCGTGCCTCGTCGCTCATGCTGCCATCGCCTCCTATACGTCCAGGTTCTGGACCTTGTGGGCCTCAGCCTTAATGAAGTCGCGTCGCGGCTCAACACGCTCGCCCATCAGCATCTCGAAGATCTCATTGGCGACGGCGGCATCTTCAATGCGCGCCTGCAGGAAGACGCGGTTCTCAGGATTCATCGCCGTCTCCCAGAGCTGTTCGGCATTCATTTCGCCGAGACCCTTGAAGCGTTGCACGCTGACATTCTTCGTCTTGAACGAGGCGATCGCCTCGTCGCGCTCCTTCTCTGTCGATGCGTACTTCGTCTCCTTGCCTGTGCTCACGCGATAGAGCGGTGGCTGGGCGATGTAGAGGTAGCCCGCCTCAATGATGGCCGGCATGTAGCGGTAGAAGAAGGTGAGCAACAGCGTTCGAATGTGCGCGCCGTCGACGTCGGCGTCGGTCATGATGATGACGCGGTGGTAGCGCAGCTTCGTAATGTCGAAGCGGCTATTCGAATCTTCCATGCTGGAGTCTTGAATGCCGGCACCGAGCGCCATGATCAACGTGCGAATGTTGTCGCTGCCGAGAATCTTGTCGATGCGTGCCTTCTCAACGTTGAGCAGCTTGCCGCGCAGCGGGAAGATCGCCTGGAAGCGGCGATCGCGCCCCTGCTTTGCAGAACCACCGGCCGACTCACCCTCCACGATGTAGAGCTCTGACTTCGCTGGGTCACGCTCTTGGCAGTCGGCGAGTTTGCCTGGAAGTGCGCTCCCCTCGAGCGCGCCCTTGCGCATGACGAGCTCCTTCGCCTTGCGCGCCGCTTCGCGTCCACGCGCGGCGTTGAGCGACTGGCGAATCACCTCTTTACCGTCAGAAGGATTCTCTTCAAGGAATTGCGTGAGGCCCTTGTTGACGGCGGTCTGCACAATGCCCTTGATCTCAGCGGTGCCGAGCTTCGCCTTGGTCTGACCTTCGAACTGCGGATCAACAAGTTTCACGCTGATCACTGCGGTGAGGCCCTCGCGCACATCTTCACCGGTGAGGTTTGGATCGTTGTCTTTCATTGCGCCGTTCTTGCGGCCCCACTCGTTGAGTGAGCTGGTGAGAGCGGCGCGGAACCCGGTGACGTGTGTGCCACCGTCAATCGTGTTGATGTTGTTCGCAAAGGCGAGAAGTGTCTCCGACCACGAGTCACTCTGGTATTGGAATGCAACTTCAACGCTCGTGGTGCCTTCCATGCCTTCGATGTAGACAGGTCGGTCATGTGTCACCTTGCGCTTGCGATTCAGGTGTCGAACGAACGAGACGATGCCACCCTGGAAGTAGAAGGTCGCTTCGCGATCGGCGCGATCGTCAATCAACGTCATCCAGAGACCCTTGTTGAGGTATGCGGATTCACGCAGACGATTTGCCAACGTCTCAAACGAGTATTCGGTTGTTGAGAACATTTCTGGATCGGGCAAGAATGTGGTGAGTGTTCCGCGTCGGCCAGCCGCTGGATTCCCCTTGATGACTTTGGTTCGCGGCACGCCGCGCTCGTACTCTTGTGACCAAACAAAACCGTCGCGCGCAGATTCAACACGCAGCTTGATGCTGAGTGCGTTGACGACAGAGACACCGACGCCGTGAAGTCCGCCTGATACTTTGTAGCCGCCGCCGCCGAATTTTCCGCCGGCGTGCAGCACGGTGTGCACCACTTCAAGTGCATCTTTTCCAGTGGAGTGTTTACCAACTGGAACGCCGCGACCGTCGTCGGCAACAGTGATGGAATTATCTTTGTTGATGCGCACAAGGATGCGCGTTGCATGCCCGGCCATCGCTTCGTCAACGGAGTTGTCGACGACTTCGTAGACAAGGTGATGCAGACCGCGCTCATCGGTCGAGCCGATGTACATACCGGGACGCTTGCGAACCGCTTCAAGTCCTTCAAGAACTTGAATGCTGGATGCGCCGTAGTCGCCAGATCCCTTCTTTGCGCGGCTACCCGTTGCGGCTACAGCACTCTTCTTTTCGGTCACTCACTCACTCCCTTGATCTGCTCTACGAGCCGATGCAGTTCTTCGTTTGAGTAGTAATCGATCACGATTTGTCCGCCCTTACCAGCAGGCTTCACGCGCACCGGAGTGCCGAGATGCCCCTCAAGATCGCGCTGCAGTGCAGCGAGCTCTTCACTTGGCAGTGCGCCAGGCTTTCGCTTCGTGGTGATTGTACCGCGCGCAGCACCGCGAACCGTTGACGCGGCCGCCTCTGCGCCGCGCACCGTCACCGCATCGCGTACGAAGGTGCGCGCAAGCCACGCCTGCTCTGATTCAGGAAGACCAACGAGCGCGCGCGCATGCCCCTCACTGAGTCGCCCAGCGGCAACTTCGCTCTGCACATCAGTAGAGAGATCGAGCAGGCGCAGCGTGTTTGCAACGGTCGTGCGCGCCTTGCCGGCGATCACCGCAATCTGCTCCTGCGTCAACCCGAATTCGTCAGCGAGACGCCGATAGGCGTGCGCCGTTTCAATCGGCGACAGATCACTGCGCTGAACGTTCTCAATCAGTGCGAGCTCAAGGCGCGACTGATTGCCAACAACGCGCACGACGGCGGGAATCGTGCTCTTCCCTGCAAGTTTTGAGGCGCGGAAACGTCGCTCGCCTGCAATGAGCGTGTATCCGTTCGGCCCCTCTTCAACAACAACGGGCTGCAGCACGCCGTGCTCACGGATGCTCTCGGCGAGTTGTGCCAACTCAGCAGTCGAGAACTCGGTGCGCGGCTGGTACGGGTTCGGTTTGATCTTGCTGAGCGGAATCTCCAGCGCGCCCGCACGCGTAGCGCCGACGGCACTCGCCGCCTCTGGGATCAGTGCGCCGAGGCCTCGGCCGAGTCCGGTGGTCTTCTTCGCCATGCTCCCCCCTTATTACTAGCTGGCGCCTACAGGGGTTCCGTTGAACACCCGGGCATCGAATTCCGCTGCAGCTTGTGCGTACGATTCAGCACCCGAGGTGCCTGGCGCATAACT
>JBIIRA010000052.1:0-5793 GCA_044341795.1 Candidatus Limnocylindrus sp. | reverse complement strand
GGCACCTGCACGATTCGCGCCGAGCAAGAGGGAACGAGCACCTATCGTGCGGCCGATCCTGTGACGCGCACCTTCGAGGTACTTCGGTTGACGCAGAATCCACTCATCTTCCAGGTGGGCTCCGTCTATCAGGCGGTCAACAGCTCTAGCGGCTACGGCGACGGTGGCGGGAGCACCATGGCGCCATTCGTCGCCACGTCGCTCACACGAACGATTTGCACGGTCAGCGGGCGCACCATTCGCTATCTCAGGACGGGCACCTGCATCCTGCAGGGATTCAAGGACGGTAATGAGTGGCATCAACCAGCCTCCGTAAAGATTCGCATCACGGTGTTTGCGCCAGCACGGGTGACGGTCACACCGCGCATCAACCAAGTTGGCACGCTTGTGTATGGGAAGAGTGGTACGTGGGTCGGCAGCCCTAAGCCAAGCTTCAAGTACCAGTGGTACAGCTGCACCACCGCGCAGCGCACCAAGTGCAGCGCAATCAGCGGCGCAAAATCAGTAAACCTCACCGTAACGAGCAAGATCGCCGGCAAGTACGCATTCTTGCGCGTCTTCATGTATCAGGCTGGATACGAACGCGCACGCACCGATTCAAACGCGATCAAGCTTTGGACAAAGTAAATGCCGCGCGCCACGGCGATCACCAAGAATAACCCGCGCGACCTGCGCCTCGTAACTGTCGGCCAAGGAGTCTCACTGATTGGCGATTCGATCACGCAACTCGCACTGCCAATCATGGCGGTCGACCTTCTCGGCGCCGATTCACTCGGCACAGGCTTCCTCGGCGCGGCGTCAACGCTCGCCTATCTCTTCATTGGGCTGCAGGCTGGTGTTTGGGTTGATCGTTCGTCGCGACGCGCCTACCTGCTCGCGGCGGACTTGGTGCGCGTGGTGCTGCTCCTCGCAATCCCACTTGCATACGTACTCAATGTGCTCACGCTGCCGCTGTTGATTGCGATGCAGGTTGGTCTTGGCGCTGCGACTGTGTTCTTCAACGTGGCGTGGCCGGCGTACATTCCGCGACTCGCGAGCGGCGTCACACTGCTCAAGCTCAACGCACGCATGGCAATCATGGGCGAGGGTGCGGGCTTTGTTGGGCCAGGGGTAGCGGGCGCGCTGATCGGCATCTTTAGCGCGCCATTCGTGATGGTGGTGGACGCAGTTACATTCGCAATTAGCTACGTGAGCCTGCGCGCCATTCGCACGCCAGAGCCGCCCTCACCCAAGAAGCGCAACTCACTCATGCATGACCTGAAGGAGGGACTGCGCGCACTCTGGGTGCGACCGAACTTGCGTCTGATCACTTTTGAAGGGGTGAATGGCAATATTGCGTACGGCATCATGATCGGCCAGGCGATCATCTTTCAGCGCATCGACCTTGGCTTCGAGCCGGCGCTGATTGGCGCCGTCGCTTCGGCAGGATTCCTGGGCGGGCTTTTCGGTAGCCTCTCCGCCCCGTATCTTGTGAAGCGTGTGGGCTTCGGCCGACTCATGATCGTTGGCACTGCGCTCTTCGGCATCAACGAGTTCCTACTCCCCGCGGCGGCCTTTGTGCCGCGAGAGTTCGCGCCACTCTTCTCGATCGCGAACTTCTTTATTGGCGGCTACTTCCTGCTGATTTATGTGGTGCCGGTCACCACCTTCCGACAGCAGGCGGTTCCCGACCGTCTGCTCGGGCGCGTCATGTCGATCAATCGCACCCTTACCTGGGGCTTTGGCGCCACCTTCGGCTATCTGCTCGGCGGCGTGCTCGGCAACGCCTTCGGCCGCCCCGCCGCCCTCATCGTGGGGGCCGTACTGCAGACCCTCGTCCCCCTGGTGATCTTCGGCTTCGCCCGTATCTGGCGCTACTCGACCATCGAGGCTGCCGCCAAGTTCGATAACGAGAGCGCAGCCGCTGCATGACCCTCCATGTCTACCTCGTCTGCCACAACGAAGAGGTGTTACTGCCGCACGCCATCGAGCACTATCGCCGGCGCGTGCCTGGTGTCACCTTCACGATCCTCGACAACGAGAGCGATGACCGATCGGTAGCGATCGCGCGCGAGCTCGGCTGCGCCGTACAAACCTTCTCAACTGGAGGAAAAATCGACGACGTGGTGATGCGCGACCTCAAGAACGACGTGTGGAAACACATCGCCGACGGCTGGGTGATCGTTGCCGACATGGATGAGTGGCTCTGTGTGACGGCCGACGATCTTGCGCGTGAGGAGCGATCGGGGACCACGATATTGCGCACCCTTGGCTTGAACGTGTTTGGCGACAGCACGTCGCCAACGCTCGACGATATCGATCTACATGCTCTCAACACCGGCCACCCTTGGCCACCCGAGTCGAAGGCGATCTGTTTCCGGCGACCGCAGATCACCGCGATAAACTATGAATTTGGCGCGCATGTGAGCGCTCCAGAGGGCACGGTACGCTGGTCACGCTTGACCTATCCGCTCAAGCACATTGCATGGCCTGGTCGCGCATTCCAGATACACAAGTACCAGACTCGCTATCAACGTGGCAAAGAGCAGCAGGCGCAGGGGCTCGGCACGCATTACACCGAGGATGTTGCAATAGTGTCGGCGCAGTTTGATCAGGCACGATCTGCTGCCAGAGTGTTCTCTGAATCACCCATCCGGCCACCTGTGTGGCAGGAAGCGCTTGAGCTGAAGGGAGCGCTCCTGCGTCGGATGCGCCATGCTATTCGTAGCGTGATTCGCTAATTTCGCCACCGGCGTTCCTGGGGCTTGTTGAGATCTGCTCTAGCCGATGCTGGAGACACATACCTTAAAGAGAACGCAGATGCCGAATACAATGAGATCCTTTCGGCGCACGGTAAGGCAGAATCGGGTGACGCTAGCAGTGGCGGTAACAGGAATCAGTCACTAGCCTCGTACTCCCCCGAGTGCCCTTAGGCCTTATCCCTAGACGGTAGTGAACTGCAGGTGTAGGATTCGCTTGAAATGGAGTTACGCGAGGCGAGCGGACAGCAAACAGAATCCTCGAAGCTGACCCTCCATGGTTTTCTGCAGACCCTGCACAGCACCATTGTTCCGCGCACCTATCTAGAGGTTGGCGTCTCTCACGGTGATAGTTTACGACTGGCCCTTTGCGCAGCGGTCGGTATTGATCCAGCGCCAGTAATCAAGTCGGGCCTACGAGCTACCACCTATGTTGCAAAGATGACCGGGGACGCATTCTTCGCACAACGGCATCCGCTCGACGCGTACTACCAACATGGTGGCGTGCGCTGGCAGTCAGTTGTGCGCCGCCCTCGCCTATTAAAGCGCTGGCTAAAGGGGACCCCGCGCCGTAGTGATGGCGAGCGCTTCGCGGAACTTGCGCTCATTGACGGTATGCACCATGCCGAGTTCGCCCTGCGCGACTTCATGAACGTTGAGCAAAACTCTGCACCATGGAGCATCATCGTCTTTGACGACATGCTGCCGCAGAATCATGAGCAGGCGCTGCGCACGCGTGCAACAGTTGATTGGACAGGTGATGTCTTTCGGCTGCACAAGGTGCTAAACACCTATCGCCCGGACCTTGTAACCGTTCTGGTTGATACGGACCCTACGGGCGTGTTGGTGGTGTTCGCACCGAACCATCTCGATGAACGTCTGCGCACCTCGTACGATCAGATCGTGGCAGAGAACGTGCAGGAAGATCCGCAGGTGGTGCCAGACGATGTGCTCCAGCGCAGCGGTGCACTCTCGGCCGAGCTCTTCTTTAGCATCGGGCTGTTTGACGTGATCCGCACGGCACGTGAGCGCCGCGAGTCGAGCGCCTGGGTGGCGCGTGAAGTACGCGCGGCACTGGCGCGCTCTGGCCTCACACCATCCTCAGCGTTGGCCAAGTAACCATGTGTCACGAGATCACCTGCGCAACCTGCGGCAAGCCAACCTGGGAGGGCTGCGGCGAGCACATTGAGTACGCCCTGAAAGGCGTTCCCCTTGACCAACGATGCACCTGCCCGCGGAAACCGGTAACGATTGAGCCGAAGAGCCCGACTACAAGCGACCGCTAGCGACAGCGAGTTATATCCGCGCTGGCCCCTCGCCGTACTTGTTCGACCCAGCGTCAGAGGCCCGCACCAACCAATAGAGCAGTACCGGGATCCCGATGATGGTGAAGGCGATCAGGAACCACCAGCCGCTGCGACCCACATCGTGCAGGCGGCGCGCCACGAGCGCCAGTCCAGGCAAGAAGAAGGCGAGCGAGGCAAGGTTTCCCACCGTGCCGCCGAGCGTGTCGGCCGCAGCCGTGGCGAGCACCGTGAAGAGGTAGAACCACCAGTACTCCGACCGGCTGGCCCGCCCCTCGAACTGGGCATATGCCGCCGTGGTCATGTTGCGCTTAACCGAGTTGACAAAATCCATGCTGCCTCCCTCTTCTAGCGCCCCAACAGGAGCATATTCACGATACACCTCCGCACCAAACCCCACGAACCCTCAGGTTGTGGCGTACCTTTAGACAGAACGCAGCACAAGCCGACTAGAAAGCGTGAGGTAGGACAGCAGTGAAAAGAGCGGTACTCGTCGGTCTTGCCGGACTCCTGTTTTCGTTTAGCTCCCTTGCTGTCTCGGCATCGGCTGACACCCCGGGATACCTAACGGCAAGTTACCCAGAGGCAGCCTCGTACGAGCCGTTTACCGAACCGCCGAGCCCAACCCCTGAACCAACCGAGCCACCAAACACCTGCTGGGATTGCTATGACTCCACGTACACCTGGGCAGAGGCGCGTGTCTGGTACTGCTCGGAAGAGCGAGTGCGAGAGAACCCGCTGATTGTTGACGAGTGCTGGCCCGACAAGTGGGAGTGGGTCTGCTTCCCCGATGGACACTGTGAGATGTACCGACAAGACCTCGACCCACTTGGCATCTTTGCAACACCACCACCTATGCCCACACCAGAACCACTACCGACACCTGTGCCAACTGCGACACCAGACCCAACACCAGTGCCAGATCCGGAGAGCCCTGCAACGCCGACGCCCATCTCGATGACGTGGCAGCGCTCCTCGGGCCAGCTCCTGAAAACTTTTTAACGACGCGCCGCGTCTCGCGCCTCGTCTCCAATGCGCGCAATGAGGGGCCGGACTGTTTAGCGGAGGCGGGGGTTGAGGGCCTAGGGCTGGTGTAGGGTGGCGATAACGTCGCCGCTGTGTGGCTAGTTGATCGGAGTCCCGCCAATGCCCGCCAAGCGCATCTTGTCCGCCGCTCTGGCTCTGCTGCTCGTTGCGGCGATTCCGGCGCGAGCGACAAGCTTCCCCGAAATTTATGTCGTCGACACGATTTGGGCGGGCACAAACTCCTCTAGTGCACTGATGAACTCTGTGCGCTTTGGCAACTATCTCTACTTCTCTGCGACCGATAACAGCTTAGGCTGGGAACTCTGGCGTACCAATGGGGACACTACCGAACGAGTGAAAGATATCAACCTGACTGGCGACTCTTATCCAGGTGGCTTTGTGGCATTCGGCAACCATCTCTACTTCGTCGCTGATGATGGCGTAAGTGGTCGGGAAATCTGGCGAACAGATGGCACGGCTTCAGGCACCACACTCCTAAAAGATATTTGGAACGAGTCGAGTCAGCCGGGGGATCCAGCACTTAGCGCCTTTGGTGGTTATCTCTACTTCGCGGCCGACGACGGCACCGGCGACGGAGTTGAGCTTTGGCGCACTGACGGCACGGCGAACGGCACGGCACTGTTCAAGGAAATCAATGTTGAGTCCGCCGAACCAGCCAGTTCAAACCCATTCGATTTTCTCGTGGCCGGCAACTATCTCTACTT
>JBIIRA010000051.1:0-5882 GCA_044341795.1 Candidatus Limnocylindrus sp. | reverse complement strand
GATGCGGAAGGTCCGCGAACCCTACGAACCTGATCCGGGTCATGCCGGCGAAGGGAGGACGCAGGTGCACCCCGCGCGATAGAGAGCGAGGTATCTGTGCGCGCGTTGATTCTTGCGGGGGGCGATCAACCTGATCCGGCGCTGCTCGATGCGCACTGGCCTGGATGGCGCGAGGCCACTCTCGTGATCGCCGCCGATGGCGGTGCCCGACACGCAGCACCACTCGGCCTGCCGCTGCATCAGGTGGTCGGCGATTTCGATTCACTCAGCGCCGCCGATGTCGATGAGCTTGAGGCGGCCGGTGTGGCCGTGACGCGCTTTCCAACCAACAAAGATGCGACCGATACCGAGCTCGCACTCCTTGCGGCGCTCGATGCTGGGGCAACGGAGATTGCGCTCCTCTGCACCTGGGGTGGTCGCAGCGATCACGCTATCGGCACCCTCGCACTGTTGGCGCACCCGCGTTGTGATGCCGTGGCGATTGCCATTCTTGATGAGCAGACACGGACCCAACTGCTGCGGAGTGGTGCCGCTCTCACACTTCGTGGCGAAGTTGGTCGCACCATTTCACTCATCGCATGGGGTAGCGATGCAACTGTCACAGCCACTGGTGTGCGCTGGTCCCTTAACAACGAACTTCTGGCCGCTGGCAGCACGCGCGGCATTTCTAATGTGGCAATCGCCGCAGAGGCAGTCGTCACGGCCCACAACGGTGCCGTGCTTGTGAGCGAAGGGAGAGGCGCAGCATGAAGCGTTCATGGGGGCTGATGGATCTCGTCACCGTGGCAACGATCGGCATCGCCTCGGGCGTGCTCTTCGCCGGATGGAATCTTGTGTGGGGTGCCGCATCGCCACTCTTCGCCGCCGTTCTCCCGCTGCAGTACCTGTTGTTCGCTGGCACATGGGTGATTGCAGGGCCACTCGCCGGACTGATCGTGCGCCGACCAGGTGCTGCACTCGCTGGCGAGATGATCGCCGCCTCCGTCTCATTTTTGCTCGCGAGTCAGTGGTCGGTTGACGCGATCTTCTCTGGCGCGGCGCAGGGGATCGGCGCCGAGCTCGCCTTCGCCGCCGTGGGCTATCGCGTCGCCGGCTGGCGCGTGGCGCTCGTCGCCGGTGCGCTTTCAGGGGTTGGGATGGCACTGCATGATCTGCCGCTCTACTTCCCCGACGTCAGCACCTCATTCGCGGCAGCGCTGGTCGCGGCGATGGTGGCAAGTTCGGCGGTCATCGGTGGTCTCGGCGCGCTGGCCTTGCGCGCGGCGCTTCGACGGAGCGGTGCGCTCGACCTGATCGGGGCCTAACGGCGTGCCGCCTCTCTCTATAGAGATCGCCGATCTCACCTGGCGTCCAGCCGGTTCAGATCGCCTCACGCTCGACCTGCGCGGAGCCTCCATCAGCGTTCCCGCTGGCGGGCTGCTCCTTATTAGCGGGCCGTCAGGTGCCGGGAAGAGCACCCTCTTGCGCGCGATCGCTGGGCTGCTCGGCACGGTGCTGCCCGGGGAGCTGCGGGGCAGGCTGGTGGTTGGGGGAGTGGATCTCGTTGCCGCCGCCGCAACGGAGTCGGGGATCCCGCGAGAGTTGAGCGCACGCCTCGGGTACGTAGCGGCCGGCCCTGCCCCAACGTACGCGCTACCGCTCCTCTTAGATGATGCGGCGCTACCGCTGGAGTCACGACAGGTTCCCACCGAGGAGATGCGCTCGCGCATTGAGCGGTTCGCCCGCGACGCCGCCGTTGGCGTTGCACTCATGGATCGCAGCTTGAGCACCTTTAGCGGCGGTGAACGAGCGGCGGCGGCGGCACTGGTCGCCCTCATTGCATCACCCGATCTGTTGATCGCCGATGAGCCACTCGGCGGCCTCGATGCGCGTTCAGCAGAACGTTTGGCATCGACGCTCCGCGAGAGCGGCGCAACACGCGTGATCGCAGCGCATGACCTCTCACTGCTGAGCTCTGCAACAGCGCAGCACCTGCGCCTTGATGGCGGCACGGTTGTGGCGACAGGTGCGCTGCCTGTAACGACACCAGCCTGGCGAGAGATGCACAGTGCCGACGCTGGCGGTGCACCGATCGTGCAGCTGGTGCGAGCCACAGCAGCACACCGCACCGTTGGCCCGTCAAGCCTTGCTGTGATGCGCGGCACGACAACGCTGCTCACCGGCGAAACAGGGAGCGGTAAGTCGACCCTCTTGCATCTGGTGGCAGCGACGTTGCCAGTTGAAGAAGGCGAACGTATCGCTGCACCTGATCTGCGAGTCAGATTTGCACCGCAAGACTCAGGCCTCCTCCTTGGCGCGCGACCAGCTCGTGCGCTCATTGCACCGAGCGACGCAGCGCGAGCCGAGGTGCTGGCGCAGCGTCTTGACGTCACACATCTAATAGATGCATCGCCGGGGCGACTCTCTGACGGTGAGCGTCGTCGGCTTGCGATGGTGGTGACGATTGCCGCAGCCCCAGACGTTCTAATCCTCGACGAGCCGAGCGGCGGTCTTGATGATGCTCGCGTAGCGGCACTCTGCGATCTGCTCAGCGACCGAGAGCTGCTTGGCACGACCGCTGTGCTGATTGCCACGCACGACCCACGACTGAGTGCGCTGAGCCGACCAGACGCCCGACCGCTCCGCCAGGTGCGCCACCCCGAGGAGACAGGAACCAGCATTGAGCTGAGCGAGGGTGGCCTTGCGGCGCACTTGCCAGCGCCAGCGGCGCGAGTGGCCGAGAGCGCTGAGCGACTGCTCTCGCCAGAACTTGGTCGACGGCTGATCGGTACAGCCAATCCGCTCACCCGCCTCGGTCTTGCCCTCTTCTGGTTCGCCCTCTCGATTGCGAGCCCAGCCACGGCAGTGGCGCAAGTGGCGATCGCGCTGCCAGTGCTAGTGGTGGCGTGGGTCTCTGGCGTGCAGATTCTCGCCACGCTTCGGCTCGCCTTAGCGCTCACGCCAGCGCTTGCCGGCATCGTCCTCGCCAATCTGTTTGGTGGCGCATCGGTTGAAGAGGCGGTTGGTGCTGGCACGCGCCTCCTCGCCTTCGCCGCCGGTAGCCTCGTACTACTCCGACCATTTGAGCCGTTGCGCATGGCTGACGCGTTCATCGAAAAACTGCGCGCACCCTTTGCGCCAACGATGGCGTTGCTCGCGACAGCTGCGCGAATTCCTACACTGCGCGATGAGGCGCGAGAGCGCCGATCGATTCGCCGGCTAACCCGACGTGGTGCAGATCCGCTGCTACTCGCCGACATGTTTGATTCGGTGATTCGTGCGGTGCCACAGCTGGCCATCGCTCTTGAGGTTCGTGGTGTTCGACTACCGACGCGTGAGCGGCCACCAACGCGTCGTCGCCCGTCGCGATTCGGTCGCGCCGATCTCCTCATCGTGAGCCTCAGCGCAGGTGGACTGCTCATCTCCGTTGCGCGGGCAGTCGCCGAGGCTATACTCGGGGCATGAGTCCATTTAAATCATTCCCGCCTGTTGGTAGCGAAGCTCCCGCGTTCAGCATGCGCGACGCCGCTGGCAACGAGCACAGCACCCTTGCTGCACGCGGTAAGTGGCTCGTCCTCTACTTCTATCCAAAGGACGACACCCCTGGCTGCACGATTGAGGCCTGCGAGTTCCGTGATTCAGAGACGGCCCTGCAGACGGCAGGGGCAATTGTCTGGGGGGTGAGCCCCGACGACCAGTCGAGCAAGGCGGCCTTCCGTGACAAGTTTTCGCTGAACTTCCCGATCCTCTCCGATCTCGACCATCAGGTTGCCGAGGCCTACGGGGTTTGGGGCGAGAAGCAGATGATGGGGAAGAGTTTTATGAGCACCCATCGCGTCACCTTCCTCATCAACCCAGAGGGTCGGGTGGCGAAGGTCTGGGAGAGCGTGACCCCGACCGGGCATGCGGCAGAGGTCCTTGCGGAGATCACCAGTCAGAGAGGATAAAAGGCGGTGCCTTTGGGGGGACGCCGGCACCGCCTTAGGCGGCGATTCTGGCAGAAATTCACCTTCCGCACAAGAAAAAGCGACCAAATTGCAACTATCCCGTTGAGCACGCTCCACGAGAGCCCCTGCTACCCTTGACCCTGCAAGCAATGACCCGCGGCAACACCGAAAGGCTCACTGTGACGCTTGAAACACAGGACTTCCTGGTCCAACCAGTCGACGCCTCCTGGCTGCAGTGCAACATCGAGTGCCAAGAGGCCTGCCCTGTCGGCACCAACTGCCGCGGCTACCTCAATCTTGCCGCCGAGGGTCGCTTCGAAGAGGGTTACCTCCTCTCCCGCGAACCAAACCCCATCGCTGCAATGTGCTCGTACGTCTGCTCCGCGCCGTGTGAGCGCGCCTGCCGCCGCGGCGACATCGATCGACCACTCGCAATTCGCGCGATGAAGCGCTTCCTTGTGGAGTGGCACGCCGCTTCAGGGATTCCTGATGTTGCGCCAGAGATCACGCCACGCGCCGAGAGCGTTGCGGTGATTGGTGCCGGCCCTGCCGGTCTCTCGGTGGCGCGCGAGCTCGCCGTGAAGGGCTATCAGGTCACCGTCTACGACAGCCTGCCGTACGGCGGCGGCACGATGCTCATCGGCGTGCCTGCCTTCCGACTTCCACGTGAAGCAATTGAGACCGACGTGCGCCTCATTGAGCGACTTGGTGTGAAGTTCGTCTACAACACCGAGGTTGGTCGCGACATCACCTTCGAGCAGTTGCAGCAGCAGTACAACGCAATTGCCATTTGCGCCGGCGCGATGAACGCCGTTGCCCTCGACGTTCCGGGCGCCGACCTGAATGGTCTTGTCTACGGCGTGGACTTCATGAAAGATGCCAACCTCGGTAAGCCGCTGAGTGTTGGTAAAGATGTCGTTGTCATCGGTGGTGGTTATACCGCCATGGACTGCTCGCGCACATCACTCCGTCACGGCGCCGAGCGCGTCACCATCGCCTATCGCCGCACACGATCCGAACTTGTCGTTGACGAAGAGGAGCTCGGCGAAACAGAGCGCGAGGGTGTGCGCATGGACTTCCTTGTTTCGCCACTTGAACTGATCGGCGAGAACGGCAACATCACCGGCGTGCGCATGATCAAGAATCGCCTCGGCGAGCCAGACGCATCGGGTCGCCGCAGCCCAGTACCAATTGAGGGCTCCGAATTCATTCTTCCTGCCGACACCGTGATTCCAGCGGTGTCGCAGGCCGCCGAGCTCGGCTTCCTTCCCGTTGAGAGCACCTTCGAAGTGGCGCGCGGTCGCGTCAAGGTTGACCCAGCCACCTACGCCACCAACATCAAGGGCGTCTGGGCCTGCGGTGACTTCGTCACCGGCCCCGCGACCATGATTGAGGCGGCGGGCCACGCCAAGAAGTGCGCCTACGCCATCGACCGCTACCTTGACGGGCAGGCCGAGATCACCGTCGACACCAACGTGAAGATCACCAGCTCGTGGCGCCACGAGATGCCTGAGTTCTACGACCGCATCCCACGCCAGCACATTCCGGTGCTGCCGCTGGCGGCACGCCTCCCCTCTGGAGACCCAGTAGAGAACTTCACCACCCAGGTCGAGATCGGCTACGGGGCCCAGCAGGCGGTTGCCGAGAGCACCCGCTGCCTCATGTGCAACTACAACATCTGGTTTGACCCGATGCGCTGCGTCCTTTGTGGCGCCTGCGCCGACGTCTGCCCCGAGGGGGTCATCCATATGGTGGACATCAACCAACTCAAGTCTGAGGGCGCCCTCCCCGAGCTTTCTGAGGCCTACGGCTGGGAGAACGGCGGGGCAATGCTCCTTGATGAGGAGCGCTGCATCCGCTGCGCCCTCTGCGTAAAGCGCTGTCCCTTCGACGCCATTACGATGGAGAGGTTCGAACTACAAGAGATCAGCTCGGACGGACGCCTCTATAAGGAGT
>JBIIRA010000050.1:0-5900 GCA_044341795.1 Candidatus Limnocylindrus sp. | reverse complement strand
CCGATTCGGGAGCGCAGCACGGCACGGTAACCGAGCTTGATCGCGTCACGATTCGCTTCGCCGGGGACTCTGGCGACGGAATGCAGCTGACCGGCTCGCAGTTCACCGCCACCACCGCACTCTTCGGTAACGACGTATCCACCCTGCCGGATTACCCCGCCGAGATTCGCGCGCCAGCTGGATCGCTCCCAGGAGTCTCGGGATTCCAGATCAGCTTCTCAAGCGGTGACATCCATACGCCGGGCGATCGACCCGACGTGCTCGTCGCCATGAACCCAGCAGCGCTCAAGGTGAACCTTGGCGACCTGGTACCGGGCGGCGCGATCATCGTGAACACCGACGCCTTCAACGACATCAACCTGCGCAAGGCAGGGTTCGCCGAAGACCCGCTGAAGAACCAGAGCCTGCAGGGCTACAACCTCTATGAGATTCCAATGTCGACGATGGTTGCTGGCGCATGTGAAGGGTTGGGCCTGAGCAGCAAGCAAGTGGAGCTAACGAAGAACTTCTTCGCCCTTGGCGTGATGTTCTGGCTCTACGAGCGTTCCATGGCGGGCACCGAGAAGTGGATCGCCGAGAAGTTCGCCGGCAAGGATGCAATCGCCGAGGCGAATCGTCGCGCGCTGCATGCTGGCTACGCCTTCGGCGAGACGACCGAAATCTTCCACACGCACTATCGCGTTGCTGCAGCACACCTACCACCTGGCACGTATCGCAACATCACCGGCAACGAGGCGACCGCCCTCGGCTTCGTGATGGCCTCGAAGCTCGCTGAGCGCGACCTCTTCTTGGCGAGCTATCCGATCACGCCCGCCTCCGATATCCTGCATCAACTCTCCTCGTACAAGCACCTCGGCATCAAGACGGTGCAGTCCGAAGATGAGATCGCGGCAATCGGTGCTGCAGTGGGCGCAGCGTACGGCGGCGCAATGGGCATGACGACCACTTCTGGACCGGGCATGGCGCTCAAGGCCGAGATGCTCGGACTCGCCGTTATGGTTGAGCTGCCACTCGTCGTCGTTGATGTGCAGCGAGCCGGCCCTTCGACCGGTATGCCAACGAAGACCGAGCAGGGCGACCTGCTGATGAGCATGTTCGGCCGCAACTCCGATTCGCCGATTCCGGTGATTGCGCCAGCAACGCCAGCCGAGTGCTTCACGATGGCGATCGAAGCGTGGCGCATTGCGCTGCATCACATGACTCCTGTTGTCTTCTTGAGTGACGCTTTCTTGGCAACGGGTGCCGAGCCATGGAGCATTCCGAACGTTGCCGATCTCCCTTCAATCAAGGTCGAGAACGCACCCGCCTCCGACAAGCCAGGCTTCCGCCCGTACCAGCGCGACCCTGAGACGCTGGCGCGCCCATGGGCAGTACCAGGAACGCCAGGTCTTGAACACCGCATCGGTGGTCTGGAGAAGCTCGACGAGCTCGGAACCGTGAGCTACGACCCTGATAACCATCACCGCATGAACCTGCTGCGCGCCGAGAAGGTGGCCCGCGTCGCCCGCGACATTCCACCGACCGAAATCTACGGTGACACGACCGGCGATCTGCTCATCTTGGGCTGGGGCTCCACCTACGGTTCGATTCGCTCGGCGGTGGAGCGCCTGCAGTCGCGCGGTAAGCGCGTCAGCCACGCCCACCTGCGCTACCTGAACCCACTGCCGACCGATCTTGGTGAGATGCTGAAGAACTTCAAGCACGTGCTGATGCCCGAGCTGAATGCCGGCCAGCTGCGCATGCTGATTCGCGCCAAGTACCTGGTCGACGCGGTGGGCTTCAACCTGGTGCGCGGCAAGCCGTTCCAGATCGGTGAGATCGAGGCGAAGGCCGAGTCGCTGCTCGGCGAGAGTGTGGAGGGCGCGAAGTGACCCAGTCTGAACTCCCAGTCCTGACAAAGAAGGATTTCGAGTCCGACCAGGATGTGCGCTGGTGCCCAGGGTGCGGCGACTATTCGATCTTGGCGCAGACCCAGAAGACGATGCCTACCTTCGGTGTCGCCAAGGAGAAGATCGTCTTCATCTCCGGGATCGGCTGCTCGGGTCGCCTCCCGTACTACATGAACACCTACGGCTTCCACACGATCCATGGTCGTGCGGCAACGATCGCCACCGGCCTCAAGGCGGCGCGACCCGACCTGATGGTCTGGGTAATCACTGGCGACGGCGATGCCCTCTCCATCGGCGGCAACCACCTGATCCACGCGATGCGCCGCAACGTCGACATGAAGATGATCATGTTCAACAACCGCATCTACGGCCTTACCAAGGGCCAGGCCTCGCCAACCTCGCCGATCGGCAAGAAGACGAAGTCGACGCCGCTCGGCACCATCGAAACGCCGATCATTCCGCTCAACCTGGTTGCTGCCGCCGAAGCGAGCTTCATCGCGCGATCGGTCGACACGCACTCCGAGCATCTGCAAGAGATGATGCAGCGCGCCGGCGAGCACTCGGGTGCCGCCTTCCTTGAAGTCCTGCAGAACTGCAACATCTTCAACGATGGCGCCTGGCGGGACTTCACCGACAAGTCGGTGAAAGAGGATCGCATGCTGGTGCTGAAGCATGGCGAGCCGATGATCTTCGGCGCTGAGAAGAACAAGGGGATCCGCCTCAACGGCTTGCAGCCTGAGGTCGTGACGATCGGCGAGAACGGCGTCAGCGTTGCCGACCTCTGGGTGCACGATGAGACCGACCCTGATGCCACGCGCACGCAGATCTTGAGCCGCATGTGGTGGCCCGACTTCCCCGTGCCGGTCGGCGTCTTCCGTCGCGTGCCGCGCCCAACCCACGATCAGCTTCTTGTTGAGCAGATTGAGGGGGCGAAAGCGGCCCGAGCCGCGAAGGGCCCAGTCGACCTGCAGAAGCTCCTCGCCTCAGGGGAGACCTGGACGGTCGAGTGACCGTGCCGCGCCTCTTGGTGCTGGCCGACGATCTGATCTGGTCGACTCGACTCGAAGGACAGGGGCGCACCCTCGGCGCAACCGTCCAGCGATTTACAACGCCAGCACCCCTGATGACCGCCCTTGCCGCTGAGCCCGCGACCCCCGCCGACCTCGTGGCAATCGATGCCACCGCCCGCGCCTACGACGCCGAGGCGGCGGTCCGCGCGGTAGCGACGACCGGGGCACGGGTCCTGGCCCTGGTTCAGCACGACGATCCTGAGGGGCGGGCGAGCCTGATCACCGCAGGGGCGGTGCGCGCCATGCCGTACCGCGCGCTCTTTGAGCGCGGGCATGCGATCCTCGCAGGGCTACTCGATCTGCCGGTGCCGCCGGCGACGAGTCCAGCAACGACAGAGGAGGGTGCATGAGCAACCGAAGCGCCGAGATTACTGCCGCCTACGACGCCGCGACCCCAGGCCTTGGTGCCGGCCACGCCCTTGAGGCGAAGCTCATCGGACCCGCCGCCTACGCTGCGCGACTCTCCGCCGCGCGCGACGCGGTCAACGACGCTGGCCTCGACGCGGTGTTGCTCGGCTTCGGCGCCGACATGCGCTACCTCACCGGTTACGCCGCACCAGCGCTCGAGCGACTCACCATGTTGGTGATCCCCGCAAATGGCGCACCAACGCTGATCGTGCCACGACTCGAAGCGGGCATGGCTGGTGACGCGCCAGCGATGCGTGGTGGCCACGTCGCCTCTGTCACCTTCGGCGAGACCGACGATCCGTTTGCCCTTGTTGCCACTGCGGTGAAGGCTGGTGGCCGACCAGGCTCTGCTGCGCGCGGCGTCGCCGTTTCAGATCGACTCTGGTCCACCTTCTTGATTCGCATTGAAGCTGCGCTGCGCACTCACGGCGCAATCACGCAGACGCAACTCGCGTCGCACGTGATTGGCAAGTTGCGCATGGTGAAGTCGGCCGAAGAGGCGGCACTGTTGCGCGGCGCAGGTCGCGCTGTCGATACCGTCGTGATGGCGATCACGAGCGGCAAACTGCTTGGACGCACCGAGAACGATGTGGCACGCGAAGTGCGTGAGCGACTCACTGGTGCGGGCCACGAAGTTTCCTCCTTCGCCATCGTTGGCTCTGGCCCAAACTCGGCCTCACCTCATCACGAGGCCTCGTCGCGCGTGATCAACGCGGGCGACGCAATCGTGCTCGACATCGGTGGCGTTTTCGGCGGCTATGGTTCCGACACCACCCGAACCATCTGGGTGACCGGACCGAACGGTGCGGTGCCGCCAACAGATGACTTCCTGCGCCGCTACGAGATCTTGAAGCGTTCCCACCAGGCGGCGATGGACCATGTTCGCCCAGGGGTGAGCTGCGAATCGGTGGATGCCGCCGCTCGCGCCGTGATTGACGCGGCAGGGGAGGGGGCTCGCTTCTTCCACCGCACCGGGCACGGAATCGGCCTCGAGGAGCACGAAGATCCGTACATCGTCGCGGGGAACACTACGAAGCTCGTCCCAGGCCACGCCTTCTCCATCGAGCCCGGCATCTACGTTGAGGGCGTCAACGGTGCTCGCATCGAAGACATCGTCCTCTGCGGCGACAGCGCAGTGGATGCGCTGAATCACACCAAGCGCGACCTCTACGTGGTGGCCGGATGACCGACGGTCCAGTCGCAAGCGCGCAGCAGCAGGTTCGTCAGGCGACACCAGCGCAGGTGCGCCGCATCGCCAAGGCGCGTCCATATGTGCCACTGCATGACTTGCGACGAACCTACGGTCTCCCTGGTGACGAAGAGATCACCACGCGCATCGAGACGCCAGAAGGTCCGGCTTGGATTGGCCTCCCCGAGCGCGAGGCGCGCATCATCGAGAGTCTCGTTCGCGAAGGTGAGATTGCGCTGATCTTCGCCGACTCACCGCGCGCCCGCGTGGTGCTCGGCTTCCACAGCCTGACGCTGCACGCCTAGGCGTCGACCCCTTCGCCGCGCAGCAGTGCGCGCTTGAAGGCAATCGGATCCGTTGCCCCAGGACGCCAGCTGCTTCCTGCGCCACCACCGAATCCACCGATGCCGTTTGACGCCAACACGCGGTGGCAGGGAATCAGCACCGGCACGCGGTTCTTGCCGAGCGCACCACCAACGGCACGCGCGGCACGCGGTGAACCACTCGCCGCTGCAAGTTCTCCGTACGTAACCGTTCCACCGAAGCGCACGCTAGCTAACGCACGGAACACGCGCTGCTCAAACTCTGTCGCCCACGAAAAATCCACGGCCGCGAGTCGCTCGCGTGCACTCAGCTTTCCGCGAAGTGCGGCGTTCAGGATACGGTTCACCTCGCGTGCGCTCGTGATCGGCCCGGTAGCGCGACGCGCTACAGCGCCAGTGCTCACAGGTCCAAACGGCGCACCTGGATCGAGGGCGATGGCGCAGATGCGGCCGTTCTCCACGGCCACCGGAAGCGCTCCCCACGGGCTCGACCACGAGTAGATCTGCATGCGCGCAGCCTAGCCGCAGGGGCGTATCGCCCAAGTGAGGCGTATACTCCCCCTGAGTATGTCAACCGAGTCTGTTCCTGCGGCGCCAACCACCCCCGTGGCGGAGATTGCCCTCCCCGTCACCGGGATGACCTGCGCCTCGTGCGTGAACCGCGTGGAGCGATTCCTGAAGAAGGCCGATGGCGTGAGCGGCGCGAGCGTGAACCTCGCCACCTCGATGGCCACCATCCAATACGCGCCAGAGGCAACAGGCGTTGCCGATCTTGCCGCCGTCATTACCGCTGCAGGATACGAAGTGCCGGCCGCAGCTCTCGCCCTCGCCGGACGCGAAGGCGACGCCGATGCGCAAGAGGCGCGCGAAGCACTCGATGCTGAGCTCGTCGCTGCGCGTAGCAAGGAGACGCGCGGACTCCTGCGAGACGGCGTGATTGCAACGATCTTTGGTTTCGGTGCAATGGCCCTGATGTTGCAGCCGTGGTTCTTCATCAGCATGGAGCGAATCAACTGGATCT
>JBIIRA010000049.1:0-6014 GCA_044341795.1 Candidatus Limnocylindrus sp. | reverse complement strand
GGGGCAGCATCGGCGATCAACGAGGCGAAGGTGGTATCAAGGCTTTGCGCACCGCGACGCACGAGTGACCAGCGTCGCTCCGCCTCCCCGGCCACCTCCAGTTGTCGGAGGCTCTTGAGCGTTGCCGCTCGTGTCTTGCCACGTGCACCAGTGAGACGTTCGACGGCAACCCACTCTGCGCCAAGCCCGATGCGCGCAGAGGCTTCGCTCGCCTCCCCCACCCTCCGTGCCTCCAGAACAACCGCGTCCAACATGCCTGCAGGGAGGAGCGATCGAACCGTCGTTGCGATTGGCGCGGCCCAGCGCGCAGCTATGGTCTCCGCAAACGCCATGAGGAGCGGGGTGACAAGTGGTTCAGCGCCAAGTCGGCCCTCAATCGGCTTGAGTTTGATTCCTGCGGGGGGAAGATCGTTCGGATTGAGCGCGACGACAATGCCGATCGCGCGGCGACCCCCGAATGGAACGATTACGCCATCGCCGACCGCAGCGTGGGTTCCGTCGAGGGCGAGATAGTCATAGAGCCGCTCGCCAGGCGCACCTGGCACATCGACCGCGACGCGCAAGACCGTAGTCGACGTCAGCGCGTGAGGCTCAGCGCCCCCCGTCACACCGAAATCCGGCGCTCCGGGTGCTTCGCACGCTCGGCGAGGACAATCTTCTCGACCTGAGCCGCAGCCTCCTCGGGATAGCCAGTCTCGTTCAACACCAGGTAGTCATACTCCTGCGCACGTTCCATTTCGGTAATCGCGTTACGTGCACGCGTCACCAGCTCATCGGCGGTCTCGGTGCCACGACCGGCGAGGCGCTCGGCGAGTGCCTCAGGAGATGGGGGTGCCACAAAGATCAGGATCGCCTCGGGGATGACCTTGCGTAGGCTTCGCGCACCCTGGACATCAATCTTGCAGAGTGCATCTTGCCCACGAGCCAGGGCGCCACGCACCTCATCGCGCGGAGTGCCGTAGGAGCGATCGTGCACGGTGGCCGCTTCAAGGAGTTCACCTGCTGCATTGAGGGCATCAAACGATTCGCGACTCTGGAAGTGATAGTGCACGCCGTCCATCTCCCCAGTGCGCGGCGGTCGGGTCGTACAGGTGACGACATAGTGAAAGGTCTGGCCCACTGGCCGGCGGCGCAACTCGTTAATGATGGTGTCTTTGCCCACGCCACTTGGCCCCGAGATCACGATCACCTGAGCTCCTGGCTCACCGGCTCGTCGTTGTGGCTCCATCACTACTCCCCTCTGCTGGAGTGCAACCGTAGCGCATCAAGGGGCGCCTGCAGGTCGGCGGGGAGCTCGGCCTCGAGGCGCATCAGACGGCCATCCCGCGGGTGAGCAAAGACGATCTTCCAGGCGTGGAGGAAGAGGCGCGTGGTTGCATCGGGACCGCGTCGGCTGGTGCCGTTCCCATAGGTTGGGTCCCCAGCGATCGGGTGCCCAATCTCGGTCAGGTGCACGCGAATCTGATGGGTGCGACCGGTGATGAGGTCGACTTCGAGGAGTGTCCACCCTGGGAATCGCTCGCGCACGCGGTAGCCCGTCGTCGCCTCACGGCCCCCGGCAACCACCGCCATGCGCTTCCGCTCATTCGGATCACGACCGATCGGTGCCTCAATACGCCCCAGTTCGGCGGCGACCGAACCTTGCACCAAGGCGAGGTAGGTCTTCTTGATGCGCCGCGCCTTCAGCTGCGCCATGAGGCTCAACTGGGCCACATCACCCTTTGCAACAATGAGGAGACCACTGGTGTCTTTATCGAGACGATGGACGAGTCCAGGGCGCGCGACACCAGCAATCCCAGGCAAATCTTCAACATGGTGCAGCAGCGCATTCACGAGCGTTCCCGTTGCATGCCCCGGTGCCGGATGCACCACGAGGCCTGCAGGCTTATTCACCACCACGATGTCCTCGTCTTCGTACACCACAGTGAGCGGGATATCTTCGGCGAGCACCGTCGTTTCGCTCACCGGTGGAATCACAAGGTGTAGTGTCTGCCCTGCAACGAGCGTGGAGCTGGCACGCACGATGAGACCACCCATTGTCAGATGGCCTTCGGAGATGAGTCTCTGCACAAACGAGCGAGAGAGCCCGCTCCTATCTGCGACAAACCGGTCAGCACGCTGCCGCGCCGCCTCTGGCGGGATCGGCAAATCGAGTTCACGTGCCTCGCTCATGTGCGCACCGTACTACGGGAGCGCCACAGGGTATCCACGAGCAAGATCACGATTCCGAGGCTGATACCTGCGTCAGCGATGTTGAACGTCCAAAAGCGCAGGCTCCCAATCCCCATATCAATGAAATCCAGCACATAACCGAACGCCAAACGGTCGATCAGGTTGCCGATTGCGCCACCAGCGAGAAGGCCAACGCCGACCGTGAGGGGCGTCACCTGAGGGAGTCGTTCGCGCTCGTGGTAGATCAGTAGCGCAAGAATGACCCCAATGCTGAGGAGAGCGAGGAGCGGAGCGCTTCCCTGCAGAAGGCCGAAGAGCCCACCACGATTCTCACCTCGGATGATCTGTAGGAACGAACCGATCAGCTGATGTGGGAGTGCAAGATCCATGCCATCGACCAGCATCTTCGAACCGCGATCAACAGCGATAACTCCCAGAGCAATCAAGCCAAGTGTGGCCCGCCTCATCCGGCTGACCGGCGGAGCGAGAAGGTGGTGACGCCAAAGGAGAGTTCAATCTGATCGGCCACATCACCCGCGGTCACACCAAACTCAATCGAGCGCGCACCGACGCTCTGCGTGAGCTGCTCTGTGTATGGGGCGAGCGACTTCGCTGATTCAGGGAGATAGAGGCTGATCGGATCACCAATTCGGAGGCCCGTCCGCTTGCGCAGATCCTGAACGGCGCGAGAGAGTTCGCGGACATCACCCTCTGCGATGAGTGCTGGCGTCAGAGCGGTCTCAAGCTCGACAACAAGGCCGTCCGCTTCGGCCACAAATCCGCCCTCTCGTGGGATCGCCTGAAGTTCAATTTCGTCGGGGGCGAAGTCAAGCCCCTCAATGCGTACGGCGCCACCAGGGAGGAACTCAACATCACCAGAGCGGGCTGCGGCGAGCACCGCCTGCAGCTTGTCGCCAAGTCGCTTGCCTACCTTCGGCAGTAACACCTTGACCTTGCGCTCAAAGAGACCAGACGCATCGGTAACCGACTCAACTCGCTTGACGTTCAGCTCGTCTGCAAGGATCTCGAGTAGCTCCGCGTGTGGCGTGTCGCCACCGAAGACGACGCGCGCCAGTGCGAGTGGCTGCCGTGTGCGCATGGCGGCGGCGCTACGCACCGAGCGACCGAGTTCGGCGGCGCGAATCACCCGGCTCATCGCATCCTCAAGGGCTTGGTCACGCCAGCCCTGCACCCGTGCGTTCGGCCATGGCTGCAGGTGGATGCTCCCCGTTGCGCCGTCGGCCACGAGGTTGGTGTACATCGCGTCGGTGAGCATCGGCGCAATCGGGGAAGCGGCTTGTAGCAGGGTGAGCAAGGCCTCATGAAGGGTGGCGAACGCATCGTTTCGATCTGCCTCGCTCGTGGAGAGATCGAAACGATCGCGTGAACGGCGGAGGTACCAGGTGGAGAGCTCATCAATCCCCTCTTCGAGTCGTGCGACAGCCGATTGGGCGTCGTAGCCCCGGAGCGCCTCCTCCACAGTCGAGACGAGATCGGCGGTGCGGCTCAGGATCCAGCGGTCCATGGCGCCCCGTTCGGCCACCGGGCTCGCTGCGGCACCCGGGCGCCAGCCAGCGCTGTTCGCGTAGCCAATGTGGAAGGCGTAGACGTTCCAGAGCACGAGCAACTTGCGGCGCGCCTCATCCGCACCGTTCCAGCCAAAGTGCACGTTCTCTTCGGGGCGCGATCCGGCAAAGAGCCAGCGCATCACGTCGGCGCCCATCCGATCGGCAGCCTCATCGAATTCAATGGAGTTGCCCCAGCTCTTGTGCATCTGTCGACCATCTTCAGCAAAGACGAGTCCGTAACCGAACACAGTCTTCGTTGGCTCGCTCCCAACCATCACGGTCGACATGGCGAGCAGCGAGTAGAACCAGTTGCGGAACTGACCGGGGAAGCTCTCCGTGATCAGGTCTGCAGGGAACCAGCGCTTCCAGTACTCAGGGTCGCTGCGGTAGCGCATCGTTGAGAGCGAGACGATCCCTGCGTCGAGCCACGGATTCCCCACATCAGGGACGCGCTGCACCTCGCCGCCACACTTCGCGCACGCAATGCGTACTTCATCGATGTATGGACGGTGCGGGCTATGGCCCGTCAGGGCATCAAGGCCAGCGACGGCACGCCCCTCAAGCTCCGCGCGCGACCCGAGTACCTCAACAGCGCCGCACCCTTCGCACTCGTAAATTGGCAGCGCAAGACCCCAATAGCGCTTCTTCGAGATCATCCAGTCGCTCATGTTGCGAAGCCAATCAAGCTCGCGATCGTGCCCAAACGATGGGAGCCACGAGATGTTGTCGACAACGTCCATGATTTGATACCGAAGGCTCCCCGCCTTCTCGGCGGCGGTCAGCTGCTCGCGTGGCTTCTCGTACGTTGCGCCCATGCTGATAAACCACTCATCGACGAGGCGGAAGGCGAGCGGTGTCGCGCAGCGCCAGCAGTGCGGATAGCGGTGCGTGATCTTCTCTCGTCGCAGCAGGCTGCCGCTCTGCTCAAGCGCAGCAAAGACGAGGTCCGCAACAGCGAGCCAGTCTTTACCGCTGAGATCGTTGAATCCTTCAAGGTAGGTACCACTCTCGTCAATTGGCGCAATCATCGGGAGGCCTTCGGTGATGCAGAGAGCATGGTCCTCGCTACCGCACGCAGGGGCGATGTGCACGATGCTGGTCCCCTCTTCAGCGCCGACATCGCTCCACGAGATCACGCGATGCGCGGCTCCGTCGGCACCGAGTGCCTCGGTTACGGCTGGGGCGGCATCAAACGTGGCGCGATAGCGCCATCCGACAAGCTCACTCCCCTGCTTGGTATCAAGCACCTTGGCGCGAGGGGCACCGCCGCCGAGTGCGGCGACGCGGCGCGTTGCACCGATCCACATCTTGCGACCGTCAAACTCCACTAGTTCATACGAGAGGGTTGGGCTCACTGCAGCGGCGACGTTGGCCGGAATCGTCCACGGCGTCGTTGTCCAGGCCAGGAGCTCTTCGCCTGGTCGATCAACGAGTGGGAAACCGAAGTAAGCGGATGGGTCATCACGATCGGCATACCCCTCAGTCATCTCGTGCTGACTGATGCCAGTACCGCAGCGTGTGCACCACGGCATGCTGTCGCTCCCCTTGTAGAGCCAGCCACGCTTATTGCACTCCGCAAGGAAGCTCCAGATCAGATCGTTGTTCTCATCTGAGAAGGTGAAGTACGAGCCGCCAATCTCGGGCGAGCCGAGTTGGCCAATCAACGCCTCTGGTACACCGCGTACCGCTCCAGCCGCTCCTGCAATCTCCATCTCACGCTCCGGTGCGTCACTCAGTGCGTCACGTAGGCGCAGT
Source organism: Candidatus Limnocylindrus sp. (assembly GCA_044341795.1). Lineage (GTDB taxonomy): Bacteria > Chloroflexota > Limnocylindria > Limnocylindrales > Limnocylindraceae > Limnocylindrus. The sequence continues at coordinate 519 of JBIIRA010000049.1, read as the reverse complement.
AGATCGGCCGGATCGTTCCAATCCATCCACATGCCGAGTCGAATTGACTGCTCGGTCTGTCGCGCGGCGTAGGTGAGCACGCGTTGCTTGCAGAGTCGGATGAACTCCGCCAGGCCGCGCTCCTCGATCTGTCGCTTTGAGGTGAGTCCGAGCTCTTTCTCAACGTTGACTTCGACCCAGAGGCCTTGGCAGTCGAAACCCTGCTGCCAACGCAGCTCGTGTCCAAGCGACGCGCGGAAGCGCTGGAAAAGATCCTTATAGGTGCGGCCCCAGGCGTGATGAACGCCCATTGGATTGTTCGCGGTGATGGGGCCATCAAGGAAGGACCAGGGCTCGCCACCGGCCGTCTGCGCGCGGAGGCGCTCAAATGTTCCCTCGGCACGCCAACGCGCCAGCATCTGGTGCTCCAGGCTGATCAGGTCAGGCTTCGAATCAACAGGGTTGAACATTGAGAGGAGCGTGCCACGCCACCCCCGACATGGCAAACGGGGGGCACCCCCCTTCTCCGCAAGGCGGTAT